>NZ_CP188816.1:1005000-1340000 GCF_050058625.1 Pseudodesulfovibrio sp. 7M6
ATTCGCAGCCCGCAGCGGCCAGTGGGTCACCGCCACCCGCCTCGCCTCGGACGGCATAGATGAAAAACTCATGGAACTCGGATTATGATTCTTTTCCCCGCTGTTGATATCAAGAATGGCCAGTGCGTCAGGCTGGCTCAGGGCAAGGAGGACCAGGTTACGGTCTTCGGCCCGGACCCTGTGGCCCAGGCAAAGTACTGGGAGGAGCAGGGGGCCCGCTACCTGCATGTGGTGGACCTGGATGGCGCGTTTTCCGGCGTGCCCCGTAATTTCGAGCTGATCAAATCCATCTGTGCGGCCATTGATATCCCGGTTCAACTGGGCGGTGGCATCCGTGATATCGCCACGGCCGAGAAGTACATTGAGGCCGGGGTGCATCGTCTGATCATCGGCACCATGGCCCTGGAGAATCCCGAGCTTTTTTCCGAACTCTGCCGCGCCTTGCCGGGCAAGATAGGTGTTTCGCTGGATGCGGTGGACGGCAGCCTCAAGACCAAGGGGTGGGTGGAGGACGCCGGGTTGACCATGGACGACGTTCTGCCTCGTTTGGAGGCGGACGGCATCCGCTTCATCGTCTACACCGACATCTCCCGCGACGGTATGCAGACCGGTGCCAACGTGAAGGGGTTGGAAGCCCTGTGTGACAAGACTTCCATTCCGGTTATCGCTGCCGGTGGCGTGCACACCATGGACGACATCAAGGCGCTGTATCCACTCTCCAAGAAAGGGCTGGAAGGTGCCATCTCCGGCCGGGCCATCTACGTGGGCACGCTGGACGTCAAGGAAGCCATTGCCTGGATGGACGCCCAGTAGCCGATCCATGAGGCTGACTGCCCGGCACCTCGATGAGGTCGCCCAAATTGACTTCCCGCACCGGTGGCAGTAAAACTGCTGCTATGGATAATTCTGCGGAGAACCTTTCCGGTAAACGTCTGGCTGCCATGTCCCTGGCTGCTCTGGGTGTCGTCTTCGGCGATATCGGGACCAGTCCGCTTTACGCATTGCGTGAGTGTTTTCATGGCGAATACGCGATTGCGGTCACGCGGGCCAACGTGCTCGGCGTGCTTTCCCTCATATTCTGGGCCCTGCTGCTCATCGTCAGCGTCAAGTATCTGCTCTTCATCATGCGGGCGGACAACCATGGCGAGGGCGGCGTTATTGCCCTGACCGCACTGGTCCGTCCCTTGCGCAATACCGGCGGGAAAGCGGCCTGGGTGCTGGTGGGACTCGGCCTGTTCGCCTCATGCCTGCTGTATGGCGACGGCATGATAACTCCGGCGATTTCGGTCATGAGCGCCATTGAAGGATTGGGGCATATCGAACCCGCCTTCAAACCATATGTTATTCATATAACATTGGTAATTCTGGTCGGCCTGTTCCTTATCCAAAAACACGGCACCGCGAGGGTGGGCACGCTCTTCGGGCCGATCATCCTGGTCTGGCTTTCCTGTCTGGGGCTGCTCGGTCTGCATCAGATTCTCCAACGTCCCGCCGTACTGGCCGCGCTTTCGCCGTGGCATGGGCTCTCCTTTATCCTGAACAACCGGCTGCACGGCTTTGTCGTCCTTGGCGCGGTCTTCCTGGTGGTTACCGGGGCCGAGGCCATTTATGCGGACATGGGCCATTTCGGTCGGCGGCCCATCCGTTTGACTTGGTTCATCGTGGTCCTTCCCTGCCTGCTGCTGAACTATTTCGGGCAGGGTGCCAATTTGATGGTCCGCCCGACGGATGCCTATCATCCGTTCTACGCCATTGTCCCCTCCTGGGGGATGATCCCCATGGTGGCCTTGGCGGCCATGGCCACCATCATCGCCTCGCAGGCGGTCATCACCGGTGCTTTTTCGCTGACCAGCCAGGCGATTCGGTTGGGCTACCTGCCGCGCCTTCCCGTGCGCCACACCTCGGTGCTGCACAAGGGGCAGATCTATGTCGCGCCGGTCAACTGGCTGCTCATGGTCTGCACCATCGGACTGGTGCTGGGATTCCAGTCCTCCAGCAAACTGGCGGCGGCCTATGGCGTTGCCGTGACCACGACCATGCTTATCACATCCATTTTGTATTTTCGGGTGCTGCGGACGCTGCGGAACTGGTCTCTTGCTGCGGCGGGGGCGCTGACGGCCTTGTTCCTGGTCGTGGATATTTCCTTCCTCTCCGCCAATCTGACCAAGCTCTTTCACGGCGCATGGTTCCCGCTGGCCGTCGGTCTGCTTTTCTTCATGGTCATGGCTACCTGGAAGCGGGGCAGTGAGATACTGCGGGACAAGACGCGCTCCCTGACAATGAACGTAAAGGACTTTCTTGGCCGGGTGGCCGAGGATGATCCGGCTCGTATCCCCGGGCAGGCGTTCTTTCTGACCAGGAGTCGGGACATTGTGCCTGTGGCCATGCTCCAGAATCTGCGACACAACAAGATTCTCCATTCGCAGGTATATCTGCTGCATATCCGGACCGAGGATGTGCCCCGTGTCCCGAATTTCGACAAGATCACGGAAGAGAAGGTGGGGCTGGGCATAAGCTGCATCATTGCCCGGTTCGGGTACATGGAGGAGCCGGACATCAAGACCATTTTCTCCCTGTGCAAGGGGCAGGGGCTGGATGTGGACCTGGAGCAGGCCAGCTTTTTCCTTGGTCGCGAAAAGCTCACCGTGGGCGAGCACCCCGGTATGAGTCGATGGCGCGCCGCGCTCTACCTGTTTCTTTCGCGCAACGCCATGGATGCGGCGTCCTTCTTCAGCATCCCTTCCGACAGGGTGATCGAGGTCGGAGCGCAGCTGGAGTTGTAACAACCTTATCCTATCATTTCCCAAAACCTATTGTGAGCGCTCGATTTTTTGGTCGAGCGCTTTTTTTGTGTCATCCAGTTGGGAGGCGCTCTTGACAAATTCAAAAATGAACACTAGGTTCATTTTATAAAAATGAATTAAGTATTCGCTTTTGAAAAATGGAGGAATAATAATGGTGCAGGTTTTGAAGGAACATGTCCGCGAGCGGATCGAAAAGGCGGCGGAGGCTCGGTTTGCCAAGTCGGGGTTCGCCAGCGCGACCATGGGGGAGATAGCTGCGGATGCGGGGGTGGCTACCGGGACGGTTTACAAGTATTTCCCGGACAAACAGTCTCTGTTTCAAGCGATCATTCCCGAAACATTTGTTGCGGAAATGACACGCCTGACGCGCATCCGGATTGCTTCCTTTGCTTCTCCGGGCGGTATGGACGCCGGGCAGGAGCCTTTGCGGGGCGATTCCGGCGATCTGTTGGATTTTTTTGCCGGGAATAGGCTCAAGGTGGTGATCTTGCTGGGAAGAGGAGAAGGAACCGCCTATGCGGAGTTCACCTCGGACTATGTGCGTGAGATGGAGGACCAGACCTTGAAACAGGCCGGTGATCAATTCCCCGGACTCGAACAAACGGCAGTGTTCCGGTTCATGGTACGGAGCAGACTTGAGGAGTCAGTCCGTGGGATCGTCTCCATTCTGGAAGCGTTCGAGGATATCGATTCCATCCGCGAGGCTTTTTCGGCAGCCATGGTCTACCAGATCGCAGGCATCAATGCGTTGGTGGAGTGGGGGATGCGACAGGGGGAACGGGCATGAACGCGTTTGATCTGTTGGCGGAATCCAAGATGCGCCAGTGGGAGCAGGACAAGAAGGACGGCAAGCCGAAGCGGAATTCGGCAGGACCGGTCATTGGTTCCGGGTCCGGAGAATCCTTTGAGCGGCAGCTGTTTGCGGACATCAAGCGCTTGATCCGACGTTCACACCTGGAGGAACCCGCTGCACGTCGGCAGACCCTGCGTGAGGCCGAGGACTTGCAGGTACAGTTGTCGGCCCGGTTGGAACGGAATTCCAGCTATCATCTTTGCAGATACATATTCGAAACTTTGGCCGCTCTGCGCAAGGAGTGTGCGGGGGATTGATCTCGTCATCCTCCATTGCCAGCAAAAAAGGCCTCCGCATGGATGCGGAGGCCTTTTGCATGTTGCTGTTCGGGGGCGTTATTTCTCGACCTGATGCAGATGCACGTCGGTCTGGGGGTAGGGGATGGAAATGCCTTCCTCATCGAAGGTCAGTTTTACCTTTTCGATGAGGTCCCAGTAGACGGCCCAGTAGTCGGCGGAATTGACCCAGGGGCGGACCACGAAGTTGACCGAGGAGTCGGCCAGTTCGCTGACGGCGATGGTCGGGGCCGGGGTCTCGAGAATCCGCGGTTCGTCGGCAATGATCTTTTCCAGGACCTGCTTGGCCTTGCGCAGGTCGTCGTCGTAGCCGATGCCGAAGACCAGATCCACCCGGCGGGTGGGGTTGGCGGAGACATTGACGATGGAACTGCTCAAGATGGCGGCGTTGGGTACGATGATCTGCCGGTTGTCCGGCGTGTTCAGGATCGTGTTGAAGATGCGCACCGAGGCCACGGTGCCGGACTGCCCGGCCACGGTGACATAGTCTCCCTTCTTGAAGAAGCCGAGCATGATGAGCATCACTCCGGCCGCAAAGTTGGATAGGGAGTCCTTGAGGGCCAGACCGACGGCCAGACCGGCGGCACCCAGTACGGCAAGGAAGGAGGTGATGTTCAGCCCCGCCTGGCCGAGAGCCATGATTATTACGGCGGCCAGCAGTGCGTAGTATATGATGTTCTTAAGAAAACCGACCAGGGTTTCGTCAACTTTGGCCTTGACCATCAGGGCGCGGGTGATGTCCGCAAGCTTCTTGGCTATGAGGCGTCCGATGACGAAGATGAGCAGGGCGATGAGGATCTTCAGCCCGTGCGTGGTCACCAGGGAAATGCCTTTCTGGATGAGATCCTGGATGGTCTGTGGATCGAGGTTCATTTAAAGTCTCCTTGAAATTTCGTGTCCGCCATTGATGCCACGCATAGCATGGGAGGGCGGCAATGTGAAAGAGGGGCGGGATTGGAAAGTTGGCTAGCCGCCCCACTTGCCCTGTTCTTCGATTCGAAGATATTTTTGAAAGGTGTAGTAGAACCCGGCGAGCGCGTTGCAGAATCCTGCCCGGCCGTCCAGGAACCCCGCCTTGAGCAGGTAGAGCTTGATGAAGCGGATCAGCCCGTGTGTCAGGCCGGGGCCCACGCCGCCGCGCCTGCCCTTGGCTCGCAAGGCCTTGGCCCCTTCCTCGGCGTAGTAGTTGATTTTGTCCATGTGCTCCCGGAAAGACTCATAGGGGTAGTGCAGGATGTCGCCCTTCAGCTTGCGGGTCTCGCCTTTGGGGCTGAAGTGGTAGTGCGCGCCGGAGGCCGAGACTTCCATCCTGTCGGTCCTGAAGAAACGGAGCAGATGATCCGGGTACCAGCCGGAGTGCTTCATGAATCGGTTGAAATAGAATGAGCTGCGCGGAACGTAATAGCCCGCCACCTTGTCGGGGGCGGTCAGCTTGGCCTCGATGTTGGCTCGCAGTTCTTCCGAGAGGTATTCGTCCTGGTCCAGGGAGACGACCCAGTCCGTTTTGATTTCCGAGAGGGCCAGCTGGAACTGGGCCACAGGCCCGGGCCAGGGATTGACGATAATCTGCGCGCCGTGGGCTTTTGCAATTTCTACGGTGCGGTCCGAGGATTCGGAATCGACCACCAGCAGTTCATCGCAGAAACTCAGGGAATCGAGGCAGCGGTCGAACAGCCGTTCGCCGTTGAGGGTCAGAACCAGTCCGGTCACAGATTCGCGTTGCATGGCCTTTCCCTATCCGTTTCGCGCCCTTCGGTCCATTGAAAGATGCTTGTCGGAATAAGGAAGGGTCCGCGCCGTATGACGCGGACCCTTTGGTGTACTGTATGCTTTGGGGCCTAGAGGTCGGAACCGGTTTCGTCAGCCTGATCCCGGCCGGGCAGGATCAGGTTGAGGATGACGCCGACCACCGCGCCCAGGCCGATGCCCTTGAGGTCGGTGACGCCGACTTCCAGGACCATGCCGCCCAGACCGCAGACCAGAATGATCGCCACGACGATCATGTTGCGCGGCTGCATCAGGTCAACCTGTTCCCGGATCAGGGTGGACAGGCCGATGACGGTGATGGCACCGAAGAGCAGGAGCATGATGCCGCCCATGACCGGGACGGGAATGGTGTTCAACAGGCCGTTCAGCTTGCCGATAAAGGCGAGCAGAATGGCGGTGATGGCGGCCCAGGTCATGATGGCCGGGTTGAAGGCGCGGGTAAGGGCCACGGCGCCGGAGACTTCGGAGTAGGTGGTGTTCGGCGGTCCGCCGAGCATGGCCGCAAAGGAGGTGGCGATGCCGTCACCGAGCATGGTGCGGTGGATGCCGGGGTCCTTCACGTAGTCCTTGCCCGCAATGGAGCTGATGGCCAGGATGTCGCCGAAGTGCTCGATGGCCGGGGCTATGGCGATGGGTACCACAAAGAGGACGGCATCCATGTCCCAGGTGGGCAGGGTGAAGTTGGGAAGGGCGATCCAGGGAGCGTCATGCAGCGCGCCGAAGCTGATGAGCTTGGCGTCCATCCACGGCACCGGAGCCAGTCCGTGGATCAGGCCGTTCTGACCAGAGGCGAGGAAGGATGCGTGCAGCGATGCGGTGATGCCGGTTGCATCCATTATCAGGGAGCAGATGTAACCGGCGGCGATGCCGCAGAGGATGGGAACGAGCTTGAGCCATTTTTTGCCCAGCAGGGAGACCATAATGGTGGTCAGCAGCGAGATTCCGGCCACGATCATGGCTGCGTTGGAAGGCTCCAACCACGCCGAACCGTCGCCGGTGCGCCCCATGGCCATGTTGACGGCGGTGGGAGCCAGGATCAGGCCGATGAGCATGATCACCGGGCCGGTGACGATGGGGGGGAGCACCTTGTGCAGAAAGTTCGAGCCGAAGATTCGGATGAGCAGGCTGAGCACCATGTAGAGGATGCCTGCCGCCACCAGACCGCACATGATTTCGGGATAGGAGAACTGGCCCTGCTTGGCCGCGAAGAGTGGCGGCAGGAAGGCGAAGGACGAAGCCAGGAACACCGGCACCTTGCCCTTTGTGATAAGCTGGAAGATCAGCGTACCCGCGCCTGCCGTGAACAGGGCGACGCTGGAGTCCAGGCCGGTGAGGATCGGGACCAGCACCAGCGCGCCGAATGCCACGAAAAGCATCTGCGCGCCGAGCAGGCCGTCCTTCAGTCTGAAATTGTATTCTGTGGAATGCACGTTGCTCATGAAAATCAACCCCTCCTCTTGTTGCTGCCGTTCGCCGCGTGTTGCATTCGCCGCGTCGGCCTTGGTTGCCCCCAAAAAAAGGCACGCTTTGAAGCGTGCCTCGTACCTTACTTGGTGCCGAATATCTTGTCTCCCGCGTCACCGAGACCCGGGATGATATAGCCTACGTCGTTGAGTCGTTCATCGACGGCCGCGACGTAGATGTCCACGTCGGGGTGCGCGTCGAGTATTCGCTTAATGCCCTCGGGCGCGGCGCACAGGAACAGGCCGCGGATGGATTTGCAGCCCGCGTCCTTGAGCAGCTGGATGGTGGCCATCAGGGTGCCGCCGGTGGCCAGCATGGGGTCGAGGATGATCGCGGTGCGCTCCTCGATCTTGTTGGCCAGCTTCACATAGTACTGCACGGGCTCCAGCGTCTCTTCGTTGCGGTAGAAGCCCACAACCGAAGCCTTGGCGCCGGGCACCATGTCGTACACGCCGTCCAACATGCCGAGACCGGCACGCAGGATGGGAACCACCGTGATCATTTTACCCTGGATGGTATCAACTTCCACGTCGCCGGCCCAACCCTTGATGACCGTTTTTTCGGTTTCAAGGTCTTTTGTCGCTTCATAGGTCAGCAGCCGGGTGATTTCTGTCGCCAACTGGCGGAAATGGCTGGTCGAGATGTCTTTTTCGCGGAGCAGGCCGACTTTATGACGGATGAGCGGATGATCTACCAAATGCAGGGCCACGGATTCCCCCTTGTTTCAGGTGAGTTTGGATATACTTTCGAGAAATTCTCAATTGCACAAAATTTCCCTTTTCTATTCCGCGTGCCGGAGCGGGTCAAGACCCAATTTTGTCAACTCGGGTACTCTGGTGGAGATAGAATTTTACTTTCCAATGATTCCCGGTATATCCTCAGGTCATGGCGAACAAAAGCACGAAAAAAAGTTGGGAGAGGACCGCGACGAGCCTGGATCGGAGCGTTCGGCTGGACAAATTCTGGGCGGACGAACTGTATGCCGAAGGCGTATCGCGAGGACGGGTCCGGGAATGGATCGAGGCCGGAGGCGCCCGTATCGACGGCAACGTGGTGACAAAGGGCAAATTCAAGCTGCAGGGATTCGAGACTCTCGTCCTTGAGGCCGGAGCCGGTCTGGGCGCGGGGGATATGCCCGAGGCTGTGGCCGGAGGCCTCGACGTTGTTTTCGAGGATGAGCATGTGGCCGTGGTCGACAAGACCGCCGGACTGACCACGCATCCCGCGCCGGGCGAGCCCGGCTCTACGCTGGTCAATCTGCTGCTGCACCGTTTCCCGGACATGGCCGGTCCCGCGTCCGGACTGTCGGGCGAGCGGCCGGGCATTGTCCACCGGCTCGACAAGGACACCTCCGGACTCATTGCGGTGGCCCGTACCGAGGCGGACCGCGTAACCCTCTCCGCTGATTTTGCCGCCCGCCGCGTGCACAAGACCTACCTGGCCATTGTCCATGGTCGGCCGGAGCCTGCCGTGGGCGTCATCGAAGCGGATATCGGCCGCCATCCCACGCGCAAGACGCGCATGGCCGTGGTCAAGAAGGGCGGGCGCGAGGCCGTGAGCGACTACCGGGTGCTCTGGACCGGGCCGCGCGGCCTGGCCAGTTTGGTCGCCGTGCGCATCCACACCGGGCGTACACACCAGATTCGCGTGCACATGGCCCATATTGGCCACCCGCTGCTGGGCGATGCGGTTTACGGTTCCCGAGAACAGGCGGAGTGGGAACGGCGGCCGGACAGGCTGGCCGTACTGGCACCTCGCCAGATGCTTCACGCCTTCCATCTTTCCTTTATACATCCCGCCAACGGGGAGCGGATCACGCTGTGGCGCGAGCCGCCCGAGGACTTCCGCACGCTGTTGGCCGGACTGTCGCGAGAGTGCTTTCGCGTCGGCATCGTAGGGATGCCGGGCGGCGGCAAGTCCGCCCTGCGTACCGTGTTGGAGCGGGAAGGGCTGCCCTGTTTCAGCGCCGACGACTGCGTGGCGGCCCTCTATGCACCGGGCGGCGACGGCGCTGCCATGATCGGCCAGCGATTTGGCGGAATCTATACCCTGGATGACGGTGGGGTGGACAAGCGCAAGCTGTTCAGTGGGATGCTCGAATCCGATTCGCTGCGGCGTGAGATCACGGAGATGGTTCATCCCATGGTCAGCCATGCCTGTGAGGAATTCTTCCGCGCCCACCGCGACGAGCCTGTGGCCTTTGCCGAAATTCCACTGCTTTTGGAGTCCGGCTGGCACCGGGGCAACCGGGTGGACGCCGTGGCCGGAGTGCATTGCCCGGTGGAGAAGCGGACCGGCGAGTTGCGTGAGCTGCGCAAACTGTCCCGCGAAATGCTGGCAACCTTCGATTCCTGGCAGTGGTCAGAGGAAGACAAACTGGCCGCCTGCGATTTCGTGGCGGAAAATGACGGCGACCTGGACCGTCTGGCCGAGGAGGCACACCGACTGGCCGAGTGGGCAAAAGAAATGTCCCAGGCGAGGGAGCGGGACGTGGCTGACTGGCTGACTGGGTTGTGGCCCAGGCTGGCCGAGGAATTTACCGCTGCCGGTGAAGCTGAGGAGACTGGGCAATGATTCCCATACGGGACAACGTGCCGCGCGTGACGCCGCCGATAGCGGTGGTCACGGTCATCCTGGTCAATGTGGTTGTTTTCCTCTACTGCCTGACCCTGGACTCCCGATCCCTGTATGCCTTTTTTCATCTCTTCGGCGTGGTTCCGGCCCGTTTCCTTCGGCCGGAGTGGGCCGTCTTTGCCGGATATCCGTCGTCGTTCGGCTGGCCGCTGGTCAGCTACATGTTCCTGCACGGCGGTTGGCTGCACATCATCTTCAACATGTGGATGCTCTGGATATTTGGCGACAACATAGAGGACGTCACCGGCCATGTCGGCTTCCTCGCCTTTTATCTTTTATGCGGATTGGCCGCCGTCGGCCTGCACATGGCCTTCGAGTCGGGCTCGCGCGTTCCCATCGTGGGCGCGTCCGGGGCCATCGCCGGTGTCATGGGGGCATACGTCATGCTCTATCCCCATGGCCGGGTGTTGACCCTGGTTCCGGTATTCTTTTTTCCGCTCTTCTTTCGCTTGCCGTCGTATGTCTTTCTCGGCATCTGGTTCCTGATGCAGCTTTTATCGGGATTGGCGGGGCGTGGCGGAGGCGAGGCCCAGTCCGTGGCATGGTGGGCGCATGTTGGCGGCTTTGTGGCCGGAATGCTCTTGATTCAGGTGTTTCGGCGGCCGGGGCACTGCAAGTATTGCTATAATCCCGAGACCAGGGATTACGATCCCGAGGACGAATCGGCGAATCGCTTCTGAAGATTCCACTTTTCGATCAGTTCGGCCACGGCTGGCGGCACCATGGCGCGGTATTCCCGTCCTTCCCGTATGGCGGCCCGCACTGCCTTGCCCGTGAGCCCCTTCCGCTCCTGCGGCCGTTCCCACATGACGTGGGTGGTCAGGCCCAGGGATTCGAACCGCTTTTTTTTCTCGCGGCCCCAATCGTCGTAGATGGTCAGATAGTAGACCGCCTCGGGCGGGGCCAGCTCGCGCATTTTCTCCGGCTGGCAGATGGGAAAGGGAATGGTCTGGAACCGGTCGCGCTCAACGCCCGCCTCGGAGAGCGCCGCGCGGATCATGGTTTCCCGCTCCGCATAGGTCAGAGGGTTGTTTCCGGCGTCGGACCGTTCCGGGTCCGTGTCCTCGCGCAGGATGGTATCCGGCGCCGGGTTGGTAATACCTATGATGAGATGCTCGCAAAGCTCCTTTCCGGCCAGCAGATAGCGCAGGTGGTCGTTGTGCAACACCTGGAAACGGCCGTGTATGAAGCCGAGCGGATGCATCAGTCCGACTCCGGGTCAAACAGGGTGAAGGGAAAGTAGTCGCCGGGCCAGTAGTCGCGCGAGACGGGGGAGTCGTGGATGCCGGCAAGGCGCGCGCGGTCTGTGTAATTGAGGATCATGTGCATCATCTCGTCGCCGCGCATGGTGCCCAGACAGCCGCATCCAACACTTATTTCATTGTACTCGGTGACCATGTCGCGCCGGACATCAGTGCCTACGAAAAGAAGTGGAACAGGCTCACCGGAGTGGATAAGCGCCCCGGTGCTCGGCGTGGAATGGTCCGAGGTGATGACGAGAAGCACGTCGTCCCGCAGCAGCTGGTCCACGACCTGAGACAATCCCTGGTCCAGGGATTCGATGGCCCGGAGCTTGGCCCGTGCCCGTTTGCTATGGGCCGCGTGGTCCGGTGCCTTGGTATGGATGTGGATGAAGTCGTAGGTATTCAGCGCCTGGACGGCGGTCTCTATGCGTTCGGCCAAATCCCTGCCTGGGTCACGGCTGTTGCGCGTCATCTGGAAATCCATACCCAGGAACCGGGCCATGCCGCGATACATGATGCTGCTCGCCAGGGAGAGGCAGCGCATTCCGTACCGTTCCGGCAGGGATGTCACCGGGCAAAGGCGTCCGGCGCGCTGGGTTACCAGCCCGTTAATGGGCGGAAGCTTCTGCTTGGCCCGTATTTGGTTGATTTCGATCTTGTTCAGCGCGGCGTGCGCCTTTCGCAAAAACGCCGTCAGCACCCTGGCCGTGCGCGCGGCCGAGGCGTCGTTGGAATGAGATTGGAACGGGGTGATGGCGGAAATCATTCGTCCGTCCACCATGGGATTGGAGTCCGTAACATAGGGGGAAACATCGCCCCGCAGGGTGAGCACGCCGAACATGCCGTTGGTGCGGTGCAGATCAATGCGAATGCCTTCGCGCTCGAATCCCTGCACGGCCTCGAACAGGGCGTCGGTCTCTTCCGGTGTGCCGCACATACGGTCGTAGCGCAGTACCATTTGGCCATCCAGGGTGGTCAGTACGCTGGCAAAATGGGCCAGCATGGCAACATCGCCTTCGTTCAGGCTGATGCCTGCGCCCAGGGCCTCCAGTGCGCCGCGACCGGGGAATTCCTCGGGCGGGCAGCCATAGAGGGCAAAGTGGGCTGTCTCGCTCGGCAGCGGACGGCCTATCTTGTTGGCGTGGTAGAGGCCCGTGCTGCCCATGGCGGCCAGCCGGTCCAGCGTGGGGGTCTGCGCTGCCTGGAGCGGGGTCTTGTAGTCGAGTTCGGGCAGAGCGCGGTCGCCAAGTCCGTCAAAAAGGATGAGAACGCATTTTTTAGGCACTGAAAGACTCCATGTTCGATCATGTATAAATGTGGTCGGCTATGCTGCATAGATATGTTCTATGGCAATATGGTGTTCGATTGGTAGAAGCTCTTGGTAAATTGTCACCGCTTGAGGCAGTGTCGTGTCATGCTCATAGACCTTCATGTCCATTCGACCATCTCTTCGTGTTCCTCGCTTCCGGTGGGCGAGATCCTCGGGAATGCTCGTTCCAGAGGGTTGGACGGGGTTTGCATTACCGACCATGATTCCATTTCTGTTCTGTCACAAATCCGGGAAGGTTTCCAGCCCGACGGACTGCTTGTCCTGGTTGGCATGGAGTATGCGACGCCTCAGGGGGATTTCCTGGTATTCGGCCCTGTTGATCGGCTGACGCCTGGTCTTGACGGAGCGAGCCTGCTCCGGGAGGTCGATAGCCTTGGGGGTGCCGCTGTTGCCGCCCACCCGTTCCGCAGCTGGAGGTCGAGCGACGTGGCCGTGGTGGAGCTGGGGCCCTGCCTGGTGGAAGTGGAGAACGGACGCAATACCGATGCCGAAAACCGGCAGGCCGCCGAACTCGCGGACAGGCTGGGCGCACACGCCGTGGCAGGTTCCGATGCCCATACCCTGGCCGAACTCGGACGGCGGCCCACCCGCTTCCATACCCGGATTTCCTGCCGGGCGGATCTGGTTCATGCCCTGCGCCTGGGGCAGTGCCTTCCCTTCCATATGGCTGAAGCCGTCGCTAGTTAGTCGGAATCAAAAACGACGTCACCTGACGGACACCTTCCACTTCTCCGGCAATCTTCTTGGCCAGCATGGCATCCGCCTTGGTGCGGACCATGCCGAGCATGACCACTTCGCCGTTCATCACTTCCGTTTCCACCTGCGTTGAGCTGAGTTCCTTTTCCGCAATGAGCGCGGTCCGCACCTTTACCGCGAGTTTGGTATCATCGACCGTCGTATCGGATTCATCGGTAAAATAGGGGGTTACGCCCTTTGCGTCCTTTTCGCTTTCAGCCGTCATTACGGCAAAGGCGCGGTAGGCCGCGTTGTCCAGCGCTCCCACCAGGTAGACCTGGCGGAGGAAACAATAGACGTGCACCTTGAGCGCCAGCTTGGAGTCATGGTCCGCCAGTGCGGCCTTGATGGAAAGCGAGATCTTTTTGTCCACGGCCTGGTCCGACACACTGCGTTCATCGCGGGCGGATTCGTAAATGGCCCCCCATGGGGTCCAGGCCACACTTATCATGGCGAGCGCCACCAAGGTCAGGCTAAGTATCGTCTTGTTGATTTGTTTCATGAAAGCCTCCAATTCTATCACCTGTGGAAAACTTTGTGGAAAAAGTAACGTCCAATCCAATTTCCGTCTTGACAGACGGTGAAACAATATTACCTTACAATTCTGAATCGATAAACGATTTTTCGCTCGGATAAAGGAATAGCTTAGGTATGGAATACAAAGACTACTACAAGCTTCTCGGCGTATCTCGGTCCGCCTCCAAGGAAGAGATCAGCAAGGCGTTCAAGAAGCTGGCCCGCAAGTACCACCCGGACCTCAATCCCAACGACGCGGCCGCCGAGGCCAAGTTCAAGGAGATCAACGAGGCTTACGAGGTGCTCAAGGACGAAAAGAAGCGCAAGCTCTACGACCAGTTCGGCTCGAACTGGGAGCATGGGCAGAACTTCCAGCCGCCGCCGGGCTACGAGAACGTCAACTTTGGCGGCGGAGGTGGTTTCCCCGGAGGAGGGGGCGGATTTTCCGACTTCTTCGAAACCATTTTCGGCGGCGGAGCGGGAGGCCCCGGCGGGGCGAGTTTCCGTGGCGGTTTTTCGTCCGGCGGATTTGGCGATGCCGGTTTCGGCGGTGGCGGTTTCCGCCAGCGTCCCCGGCGCGGGTCGGACTCCGAGGCAGTGTATGAACTGACCTTGGACGAGGCATATCGCGGCGGCAACAAGTCCATCACCCTGCAGGAGCAGACCGCAGGACCGGACGGTATTCCGCGCATGACCACCAAGACCCTTGAGGTCAAGGTCCCGGCAGGCATCCGCGACGGCCAGAAGATTCGGCTGGCGGGTCAGGGCAATCCCGGCATGTCCGGTGGTCCCAAGGGCGACCTGTATCTGAAGATCAAGCTGCTGCCCCATCACATGTTCAAGGTGAGTGACTCGGACGTGGTGCTGGATCTTCCGCTGGCCCCGTGGGAAGCGGCGCTCGGTGCGAGCGTGCGTGTGCCTACCCTGGACGGCGCGGTGGAGATGAAGATTCCGCCGGGCATGGGTTCCGGCAAGAAACTGCGGATCAAGGGCAAGGGGCTTGGCTCCGGGAGCAAGCGGGGCGATCAGTTCGTCCGCATCATGATTCAGGCTCCGGCCCGGTTGAGCGCCGATGAACGTCGGCTGTGGGAAGAGCTGAAGGACAAGTCGGATTTCAATCCCAGGAACTTCTAGGGAGCGGCCATGAAAACCAGGAAGATACAGGAACTGATGATGCAGCTGCCCGGCCTGAACCTGCCGGAACGCAGCGAATACGTGGCCTTCGCCCAGTTGCTGGAACTGACCGGCATCCCGAAGGTCGAGGTCGTTGAGTTGGTGGATCTGGGATGGATCAACCCGACCACTACCGGTGCGGACGAGTACCTGTTCCGCCTGCGGGACGTGTACCGTATCCACAAGCTGATGCGGCTGGTCAACGACCTGGAGCTTTCTTTCAACTGCGGGTCCATTGTGGTGGACCTGCTGGACCGTGTCGAAGAATTGGAAAAGGAGATCGAGGAGCTTCGGCGCCTCGTATAAAGGAGGTACTTTATGGATCCCAATACCTTTACGCAGAAAACCCAGAATGCCATCTCCGAGGCGCAGAACCTGGCCATTCGGAGCGGGCATCAGCAAATAGATTGCGAACACCTGCTGCGCGCCCTTGCGGCGCAGGAGGAGGGGCTCGTGCCCCAGATATTGCAGAAGCTGGGCGTATCCCCGGCAGCCTACGTGGGCGCGGTGGATGCAGAGATAGCCAAGATGCCCAGCGTTTCCGGACCGGGAGCCCGGCCGGATCAGGTCATGATTACCCAGCGGTTGCAGCAGGCCCTCGTGGCCGCTACCGACAGCTCCAAGCGGATGAAGGACGAGTTCGTCTCGGTCGAGCATGTTTTCCTCGCCCTGATGGATCAGCCCGCTTCCTCCGGCGTGGGGCGCGTCAACCGGCAGTTCGGCCTGGACAAGGACAAGGTCCTTTCCGTGCTGACAGAGGTGCGTGGCAAGCAGCGCGTGACTTCCGACAACCCGGAGGCGACGTATGATTCGCTCAAGAAGTATGGCCGCGATCTGGTGGAAGAGGCGCGCTCCGGCAAGCTCGACCCGGTCATCGGCCGGGATGCCGAGATTCGCCGCGTCATCCGCATCCTGAGCCGCCGGACCAAGAACAATCCGGTGCTCATCGGCGAGGCTGGCGTCGGCAAGACGGCCATCGCCGAGGGCCTTGCCCAGCGCATAGTCAAGGGCGACGTGCCCGAAGGATTGAAGGAAAAGACCGTCTTTTCCCTGGACATGGGGTCGCTCATCGCCGGGGCCAAGTACCGCGGCGAGTTTGAGGAGCGGCTCAAGGCCGTGCTGAAGGAAGTCCAGTCCTCGGCCGGGCAAATCATCATGTTTATCGATGAGCTGCACACCATTGTCGGCGCGGGCAAGACCGACGGCGCCATGGACGCGAGCAACCTGCTCAAGCCCATGCTGGCGCGCGGCGAACTGCACTGCATCGGTGCCACCACCGTGGACGAGTACCGCAAGTATATCGAGAAGGACCCGGCTCTGGAGCGGCGGTTCCAGACCGTACTGGTGGAAGAGCCGAGCGTGGAGGATACCATTTCCATCCTGCGCGGGCTGCGCGAGCGGTTCGAGGTGCACCATGGCGTGCGCATCTCCGATGGCGCGGTGGTCGAGGCGGCCGTGCTTTCGCACCGCTATATCACCGACCGCCAGTTGCCGGACAAGGCCATTGACCTCATCGACGAGGCCGCGGCCATGATCCGCACGGAGATCGACTCCCAGCCCTATGAGCTGGACAAGGCGAACCGCCAGATCATGCAGCTGGAGATCGAACGCGAGGCCCTGAAGCGGGAAACCGACCAGAAGTCCAAGGATCGTCTGGTCAAGCTGGAAAAGGACCTTTCCGACCTCAAGGAGCGCCAGACGGCCCTCCAGGCCCAGTGGGAGAACGAGAAGGGCTCCATTGAGCGGCTGCGTGCCCTCAAGGGCGAAATCGAATCCACCCGGCGGGAGATCGAGGAGGCCAAGCGCGTTTCCGACTACAAGCGGGCTTCGGAGCTGGAATACGGCACCCTGATCTCGCTGGAGAAAGAACTGCGCGAACGCAACGAGTCCCTGGAGGCCGGGGATACCCCGCGCATGGTGCGCGAGGAGGTCGGGCCGGACGACATCGCTCAGGTCATTGCCCGCTGGACCGGCATTCCGGTCTCCAAGCTCCTGGAAGGCGAGCGGGAAAAGCTGCTCAGGCTGGCCGACGTGCTGCACGAGCGCGTCATCGGCCAGGACGAGGCCGTGCAGGCCGTGTCCGACGCGGTGCTGCGTGCCCGGGCGGGACTCAAGAATCCCACCCGGCCTATCGGCTCGTTCATCTTCCTCGGCCCCACGGGCGTAGGCAAGACCGAGCTGTGCAAAACCCTGGCTGCGGCCCTGTTCGACAGCGATGACAACATGGTGCGTATCGACATGTCCGAATACATGGAGAAGCACACCGTTGCCCGGCTTATCGGCGCGCCTCCGGGTTACGTGGGCTATGACGAGGGTGGGCAGCTGACTGAAGCGGTCCGTCGCAAGCCGTACTCCGTGGTCCTCTTCGACGAGATCGAAAAGGCGCACCACGACGTGTTCAACGTCCTGCTCCAGATTCTGGACGACGGCCGGTTGACGGATTCCCACGGCCGCACCGTGGACTTCAAGAACACCATCGTCATCATGACGAGCAACCTGGGCGCCGAGTTCATGCTGGAAGGCATTGACGAGGCCGGTGAATTCAAGCCGGGCGTCGAGGATCAGGTGCGCGAAGTACTGCGTCGCAACTTCCGCCCGGAGTTCCTGAACCGTGTGGACGAGACCGTGCTCTTCCGGCCCTTGCAGCAGGAACAGCTGGTCAAGATCATTGATCTGCTCGTCGGCTCCCTGCGCGAGCGGCTTGCCGAACGCAAGATCGAGCTGACGCTGACCGATGCGGCCAAGGCATTCATAGCCCAGTCCGCGTACGATCCGCACTACGGAGCGCGGCCGTTGCACCGGTATATCCAGACCCGTCTGGAAACGCCGCTGGCCAAGCTGCTCATCGGCGGCGAGTTGGAAGACGGCCAGTCGGTCACTGTGGATGTAAAGGACGGGGCCCTCGCCTTTGAGTAATCCCTGTCGGACATATGACTGAAAACGGAACGCCGGGTTTTTGCCCGGCGTTCTTCATTATATGCCGGTTGACGTCTCATATCGGATTTTGCTAAATAGGCATATTAAGGGGAAATGATGCTATCTGTCCGACATCACATACTGTTTTTTACACTCATAGCCGCGATCCTGCTTGGAGGCAGGCCGTGTGACGCTGCGCTTCCCGAATGGGATGGCAATCGCCCCTTGGTAATAGTTCACTCCCGTAACATGCCTCCTCTGTCGTATATTGGAACCTACGGCGAGCCAAAGGGATTGATCGTCGATTATTGGAAACTGTGGGCCAAGGTTAACGGACTGCCCATAAAGATCGTGCTGGTCGACTGGCCCGAGACCCTGCGGATGATCAAGGACGGCGAAGCGGACATCCATGGCGGCATGTTTTACACCAAGGCAAGGGCGCAGTTGTTTTCCTTTGCGCCGTCATTTGTTGAGATGGATTCCGCGGTGACGGTGAGGAAGGATTCGCCGGTCAAGTCCATGGACGATCTCAAGGGTACGGCTGTGGGGGTATTGGATCGCGGCTATGCCGCGCAATATCTCAGCGATTTTTACCCACACATCGTGCAGAAGCCGTATATCGGCTCGGCTCAGATTGTCCGGGGTGCCCTGCACGGAGAGATCGATGCCTTTTTGACGGAACGGGTCACGCAGGTCCATCTGTTGGGCGAGGAGGGAAAACTGGATGATTTCCGTATGCTCGAAGTGCTGTATACCCGTGAAATCCAGCCCGTGGTGTCCAAGGGAAATGAAAAGATGCTCGAGGTGGTGAAGCGGGGCATGGACGCCATTCCCCGTCATGAGCTGGACCGCACCTTTCGCCGCTGGACCATTCCCTCGTCGTCCATCCCGCCGTGGCTGATTGTCGTGGCCGCGATTTCGATCATCATTCTGGCCGGCGGAGTGCTGGTGTTCATGCTTCCGTCCGGTCGCCGCTGATCCTTTTGCTTCTCTTGGTTTATTCACTTGACTTCTCCATCGCAATGGAGAATGTTGCACCTTCAACTTTCATCATTTACCTATAGCCCGTCATCATATGCCAAATCTCCTTCTGCTTGCCTTACTGGCGGCTTTTCCGCCTTTATCTACCGACATGTACCTTCCGGCAATTCCCACATTGCAGGAGCTGTGGGGCATTCCCTTTTCCACGGTAAATCTTTCGCTCGTGCTGTTCATGGCCGTGTTCAGCATCGGGCTGCTTATCCATGGCCCGCTCTCAGATCGCTTCGGCCGGCGGCCGGTACTGATTTTCGGCATTCTGCTCTATTTGGCAGGGACATTTCTGTGTGGCATTTCGACCGGCATCGGCATGTTACTGGTGGCCCGTTGTGTACAGGCCGCAGGCGCGGCAGCCGGTGCGGCTTTGGCCCTGGCGTTGTCCAAGGACCTCTATGAAGGTGCCGAGCGGCAGAAGATTTTGGCACACATGGGCGTTATCATGGCCTTTGCCCCCATGTTCGCCCCGACCCTGGGCGGTTTGGTGCTCAAGTTCGTATCCTGGCGTTGGATATTCGCCATCCAGGCCTGCATGGGACTGGTCGGGCTCTATGGTGTGTTTCGGCTCAAGGAGCCGCTGAAGGAGTTTACCCGGGGTGGTGTCCTCTCCATGGCCGGGCGGTATGTTGCCGTACTCAAAAATTTGCCATTTGTGGTGCTTTCCACCGGATTCGCCCTGATGGTCCTTCCGCACTTCGCCTTCATCGGCGGGGCCACGGATATCTACATCAATGATCTTGGGCTTTCGCCGCAGGCTTTTGGCATCTTTTTCGGAGCCAATGCCGTGGGCTTCATGCTTGGTTCCTTTGTCTGCACCCGGTTGATAGGTGTGTTCAAGCCCCTGACCATGATCTATATAACCATGGTCGCCTATGTGCTTTCCGGCGCGCTCATGCTCTTCATGGGTGGGCATACGTCGTTCACCGTGGCCATACCCATGTTCTGTATCGCCTTCAGCACCGGCTTTTCCCGTCCCATCAGCAACTCCCTGACTCTGGATCAGGTGGACACCGACGTGGGCGCGGCATCGGGCATTCTGACCTTTGAGATATTTTTCGTGGCCGCATTTTCCATGCAGCTCATTTCCCTGGAGTGGGACAGCAAGCCATGGGTGTTGGGGGTTCTTTCCCTGCTTGGTGCGCTGATTCCGTTCGTCGCGTTGCAGATGGTCAAGAAACGCTGCCGTTTCTAGCCGAACATCTCTTCCAGAAAAGCTCCTGCCCGCTGCTCGGACCAATACACGTTGTCCTTGCCACGCGCCACGAAACCGACGTGGCCGCCGAAGCGGGGCATTTCCAGATACAGGTTTGGATTGCGTCGCGCCACCTCTTCCGGAAAGCAGGAAGGGGTGAGGAACGGGTCGTTCTGGGCATTGACAAGCAAGGTGGGCACCCGGATTCCGTAGAGCACGGGCAGGCTTGAGGCGCGGGCATAGTAGTCCGCCGCATCGGCAAAGCCATGGTAGGGCGCTGTGTACCGGTTGTCGAACTCGCGCAGGGTGGTGACGCCTTTAATCAGCCCCTGTGGCATGATATCCGGAAATTGGGTTTCCTTTTCCCGAATTTTGGTCCGCAGGCCGCGCATGAAATATTCCACATAAATACGCCTGGAAGGACGGGCCAGTATCCGTTCCGATCCACCCAGGTCGCAGGGTACGGAGAAGACCGCCGCACCGGCAACCTCGGCCGGAACACGCTCCGGTGCCTCGCCCAGATACTTGAGAATCTGGTTGCCGCCCATGGAAAAGCCGATGAGGACCACCGAATCGTACTCTCCGGTTTCCAGGCTGTGGGTGATTATGGTGTGCAGGTCGCCGGTCTCGCCCGAGTGGTAGGAGCGCGGGAGCAGGTTCGGCTCGCCGCCGCAACTGCGCTGATTCCAGCAAACCGCGTCATACCCCAGCCGGGTGGCTGCCCGGGACATGCCGAGTACGTACTTGCGCCGTGCATCACCCTCCAGGCCGTGGGAAATGACAACCAGCTTTCGCGACCTGCCGGTGCGCGAGGGGTGGAGATCAAGCGTCAGGAAGTCGTTGTCCGGGGTGCTTACCCGATCATGTCGGAATGGTCCCATGAGCGGAGTGGGGCGCAGCAGTGTGGGGTAGAGCGTGGAGATGTGGGCACGGCGGAACGGGGGCGCGGGGCGGTAGTCGGGTGTGGGCAGTACTGGCATGAAAGTGGGTGTACGACCGGCCGGAATGTTTGTCAAAATCCCCATTGGCGCCTGAAATGGTTTGCCAAGGCGGACCCTCGGTCCTATCTTTGGAGGAAACTGGAGGAGCCGTGCCGCTGTTTGATGCCTTAGACATAGAAAATTATGCCGAGGTCCTGGTCTGGGCCCTGAACCGCTCTCGCCGCGAACCGCTCAAGAATCGGGACGTGGTGGTCATTCGTTACGACATCCCCGGCCTTGCCCTGGCGGAAGCGGTCTATTCGCAGCTCATGGACAATCATTTCATGCCCGTGGCCATGGCGCGGCCCACGCCCTACATGGAGGCCGAGCGCTACCTCAACTCCAGCTACGGGCAGCTCCTGTTTCAGCAGCCCGGCCTTGCCGAACTCTATGCCAATGCGGCGGGCATCATCACCATCCTCGCGCCCGAGGACCTGACCCATCTCCAGACAGTGGACCCGCGCACCATAGCCGAGGCGAATCGCGCCGACGGAGCCACCATGGGCATCCTGCGCCGTCGCCGCTACTCCGGCTCGCTGGGCTGGACCACCTGTGTCTATCCCACCCAGGCCCTGGCCGATGCATCGGGCATGACGCTGGAGGAGTATAGCCATGCCCTGCAACGCGCCTGCTGGCTGAACATGCCGGACCCGCTCTACGAGTGGCGGCGGCTTGCCCGAGAGGTTGGAGAGGTTTGCGACTGGCTGGGCGGCATGGGTATCCGTTCCCTGCGTGTGGAATCGGAGGACGTGAACCTCAAGGTGCCGGTGGGCGAGAGTCGCCGGTTCATGGGCGTCTCCGGCACCAACATTCCCAGCTACGAAATCTACTTCGCGCCCGATGCGCGCGGGGTGGAGGGCACCTACTACGCGGATCAGCCGAGTCTGCGCCACGGCCATCTGGTACTCGGCGCATCGCTTGATTTTTCCGGCGGCATAGCGGCCCGGGCAGAGGCGGGAAGGGGTGACGTCTTCCTCCAGAACCAACTCTACATCGACGCCGGGGCGCGGCGCGTGGGCGAGTTCTCCCTCACGGACAAGCGGTTCTCCCGCGTGGACCGTTTCATGGCCCACACCCTGCTGGACGAGAATTTCGGCGGCGACAACGGCAATTGCCACATTGCCCTCGGCGGTTCGGTCCTGGAGAGCTACACCGGCCCGGTGGAACTGCTCACCCCGGAGTTGGAATACGAACTCGGTTTCAATGGCTCCGGCCTGCACTGGGATCTGGTCAACACCCAGCCCAAGCGAGTTACGGCCATGCTCAAAGAGGGCAAGCCGAGGCTGATTTACGAGAACGGGTCGTTCAAGGTCTGAGCGCCTCTGGGGTTTCATCCCGATTTTCCCAATTTCATTCATTTCAAGGGGGGTCGGTTATTGACAACCCGTCCCCCATGCTTATTTGTCATGCATACCTCACTTCCGTGAGGAATTTTTCGATCAAATCCAGATTGTTAAGGAAACGGATTTCATGAGCGACAAGAAAAATACCGAAGTGCCTATCAACGGCCTGTATGATGAGGATGCCCAGCCTTTCGGTTCGTCCGTCAAGGGCGAGGCCGACCGCGACGACGCGCCCAGTGCGGGAGAAGCCGCGCAGGATGACGAGGTGTCTCTAAGCCAGGACGAGTTGGAGGCGCTGTGCAAGGCGTCGGTCTGTCCCGGCTGTGACGTGCACCGCGAGGCGGAAAACGTCCGGCTGCGCGCGCTGGCCGACACGGAGAACGTCAAGAAGCGGCTGCTGCGAGAAACCGAGGACCTGAAGAAGTACGCAGGAGAGTCGGTGCTTGCCGATCTGTTGCCCGTGCTCGACAACTTGGAGCTCGCCCTGGCCCATACCGGCAACCTGGACGGTGCGTGCAAAAACTTCGTCATCGGTGTGGAAATGACCCGCAAGCTCTTCCTCGACGCCGTGAAGAACCACGGGCTGGTCGCTGTGGACGCTGCGCGTGGAGCCGAATTCAACCCCGAGATTCACGAGGCCGTCGGCACCGTGGAGGAAGGGGACCTGGGCGCGAACCAGATCGCCCAGGTGGTGCAGGGCGGCTACCTGCTCAAGGGACGCCTGCTTAGGCCCGCAAAGGTCATGGTCAACAAGCTTTAGGCAAGTTTTTTGGACCCTGCCACTTTACAACCCCTGTGGCGTGATTATTGGAAAAAGAGCGAAAGGAACGCTGCCGAAAGGTGGCACGCAATAGAGATTCTTTAGGAGGAACAGCATGGGTAAGATCATAGGGATCGATCTCGGAACCACCAACTCCTGCGTTTACGTGATGGAGGGCAAGGATCCGAAATGCATTACCAACCCCGAAGGGGGCCGGACCACCCCGTCTGTGGTCGCTTTTACTGATAAGGAACGTCTGGTCGGCGATATCGCCAAGCGCCAGTCCGTAACCAACCCCGACAAAACCGTTTTCGCCATCAAGCGTTTGATGGGCCGCAATGTCAACGCACCCGAGGTAACGAAGTGGAAGGAACATTGTCCTTACAACATCGTTCCCGGTAACGGCGACGACGCCTGGGTAGAGATCGGCGGCAAGAAGTACAGCCCGCCCGAAGTTTCCGCCATGGTGCTGCAGAAGCTCAAAAAGGACGCCGAAACCTACCTCGGCGAGACCGTGACCGAAGCCGTCATCACCGTCCCGGCCTACTTCAACGACTCCCAGCGCCAGGCCACCAAGGACGCAGGCAAGATCGCCGGTCTTGAGGTCAAGCGTATCATCAACGAGCCGACCGCGGCCTCTCTGGCCTACGGTTTCGACAAGAAGGCCAACGAAAAGATCGCGGTCTTCGACCTCGGCGGCGGCACGTTCGATATTTCCATTCTGGAAGTCGGCGACAACGTCGTGGAAGTCCGCGCCACCAACGGCGATACCTTCCTCGGCGGCGAGGACTTCGACCATCGTATCATCGAATACCTGGTGGACGAGTTCAAGAAGGAGAACGGCATCGACCTGTCCAAGGACCGCATGGCCCTGCAGCGCCTGAAGGAAGCTGCGGAAAAGGCCAAGCACGAGCTCTCCAGCTCCATGGAGACCGAGGTCAACCTGCCGTTCATCACCGCCGACCAGAACGGCCCGAAGCATATGATGGTCAAGATCAGCCGCGGCAAGCTCGAAAAGCTGGTCGACGATTTGGTGGACCGCACTGTGGAGCCGTGTAAGAAGGCCCTGAAGGACGCCGGTCTGTCCGCTTCCGACATCGATGAAGTCATCCTTGTCGGTGGTATGACCCGTATGCCGCTGGTCCAGGAGAAGGTAAAGTCCTTCTTCGGCAAGGAGCCCAACCGCTCCGTGAACCCGGACGAAGTCGTTGCCATGGGCGCGGCCATTCAGGGCGGCATCCTGGCCGGTGACGTCAAGGACGTCCTGCTCCTCGATGTGACCCCGCTTTCGCTGGGTATCGAGACCATGGGCGGCGTCATGACGCGCCTCATTGAGCGCAACACGACCATCCCGACCAAGAAGTCCCAGGTGTTTACCACTGCGGCCGACAACCAGCCGTCGGTTTCCATCCGGGTCTTCCAGGGCGAGCGTCCCATGAGCGCGGACAACAAGCTGCTCGGCAACTTCGAGCTCTCCGGCATTCCGCCGGCGCCTCGCGGTGTGCCGCAGATCGAGGTCGCCTTCGATATCGACGCCAACGGCATCGTGCACGTCTCCGCCAAGGATATGGGCACCGGCCGCGAGCAGTCCATCCAGATCACCGCTTCCTCGGGACTTTCCGACGACGAGATCGATCAGATGGTCAAGGACGCCGAGTCCCATGCTGAAGACGACAAGAAGAAGCAGCAGCTCATCGAGACCCGCAACAACGCCGATACGCTGGTCTACACCACCGAGAAGTCCATCCGGGAACTCGGCGACAAGGTGGATGCCACGCTCAAGGCGGACATCGAGAGCAAGGTGGAGGCCCTCAAGAAGGCCCTGGAAGGGGACGATGTGGACGAGATCAAGGCCAAGACCGACGAACTCTCCCAGTCCTCCCACAAGCTGGCGGAACAGCTCTATGCCCAGAACTCGGCCCAGGCCGAGGGGGGTCCTCAGGCCGGTCCCGCCGCCGGTGCCGAAGGGGGCGCACAGCAGCCCAAGGATGACGACGACGTGGTCGATGCCGACTATACGGAAGTCAAGTAATCCGGCTTGCCATCACGGCTTAAGCGAAGTATAGCATTACCCGGCCCGCCAATGCGGGCCGGGTTTTTTTGTCTGGCTGCCCAATCTTTGCTGCAACGGAACGTGCCATGAATCGATCCCGAAAAGTGACCGCCTTGCGAGCCATCTCGTGTCTTGCCGTCCTGGTGGCCCTTTTGTCCCTGTTCCTGTCCGGCTGCGCCCAGCGCAGCCTCTCCGTCAAGAGCGTGGACATGCTCTCCACGCCCAACCTTTTGGTTGAGGCGGACACGGCTTTCAAGGCCAAGCGGTATGAAGCCGCCGAACTCTACTATACCAAACTGCTCGAACGCCAGGACCTGGTAAAGAGCGAGCTGCCTGTCATCTACGGACGGCTGGCCGACTCCGCTTTTGTCCTCGGGCATTATCATCAGTCGCGTATTGCCTTGGAAAACTGGGCGAATATGGATACCTCGGCCCTCGGCAAGTCGTCGTGGGAAATCACCTACCTGGACACCATGGCCGCTCTGGATAAGACGGAGCGTCTGGATAACCATCTCAAATGGCTCATCAAGTCCGTCAACCTGCCGTGGGAAACCCGGCAGGATACGGCCATGTGGTACTCCGCCTATTTCATGAAGCGGGATGATGCCGAGGGCGCGCTGGACGTGCTCCACAGTTTTTATGCCCAGGCACCGGACCTCACGGCTCGATCCGCGTTGGAGCAGGTCTTCAACCAGCGGTTGGAGCAGCTTGACGAGAGCGACGTCAACAAGCTTTCCAGTGTTGTCACCGCCGCCAATCAGTTGCAGTTCCCTTACGCCTTGGTCGCCTTCGAACATGGCGCGCGTTTGGCCGGGGACAAGGACGCATGGTCCGTGAACTGGCGCACCTTGCGCAATGTTTCCGTGAGTGGAGAACTGGCCGATCTCATTCCGTTGCAGACGCGGCTGGCCGAGTTGGAATCCCGCTATGGTATGCCCCGCATCGGCGTGGCCCTGGCCCTGCCTCTCACCGGTCCGTACGGTTCGGTCGGAGTGAAGATTCTGCGTGGCGCGGGGCTGGCCCAGTGGCGGCTGGCCCAGGACGGCACGGAGGTGGATATCAAAGTCGTCAACACCTCTTCGCCCAATTGGGAAAAGAAACTCGCCGCCTTGCCCGACTACTACACAGTGGTCGGCGGTCCGTTGCAGGTTTCGGCCTTCAAACGTCTGTATCAGGGAGCTCCTGCCGGCCAGCGTGTGCTCGACAAGCGCGCGGTCTTCTCCTTCCTCGCCTCCATGGGCGAGTTGGAAGAGGGCAAGGATGCCTGGCGTTTCTTCTCCAGCCGGGTGGACGAAGTGCGTTCCCTGGTCAAGTTGGCCGTGGATCAGCTGGGCATCAAGAATCTGGCCGTCTTTTATCCCGAGGAAAAATTCGGGCGGACCATGGCCCGCACCTTCTACAATGAGGCGGCTCCGCTGGGTGGCCGTATCCGTGGGATGCAGGGGTATCCGGCCGATGACCTCAAAAAGTGGGGCAAGAGCGTCGGCAAGCTGCTCAAGGTCCCGGCCAATTTTAGCGACATCAAGGACGAGCCGCTGACTCCGCCGGACTTCGGTGCGGTTTTCCTGCCTGATGGCTGGCGGCAGGCGCAGACCCTGTTGCCGAACTTCTTCTTTTATGAAGGGGACCAGCTCCTCTTCCTCGGTCCCGGCCTGTGGTCCCGTTCCCTGGACGGTGCCAAGGGGATAGACGAGCATTATTACCGGCTTGCGGTGTGCCCCGGCGCATGGTGGGCGGCCAGCGAGGGCGGCCACGCCCTGCAAATCGCTCTTACCGACGAAGGTCTGGGACAGGCCGATTTCTGGGTGGCTCTCGGATATGATTTCGTCCGGTTTGCCGGACGTCTCGGCTCCCTGCCTGCCGACTGGACGCCGGAGGATGTCAACAAGCGCATCCAGAAAGCACAGAAAATGGATTTCAGCATGGCCCGTCTGACCTGGGATGCCCAGGGCGTGGCCAGCCAGGACCTCTTCCTCTTCAGCCCGGTGCAGAATGGCAAGGAGCTTGTCGATGCCGACAAGATCGCCGCACGCATCGCCAGGGCCAAGGCCCGGCGCGAGCGCCGAATAGAGGCGTATGAAAAGCGCATGGAAGAGGAAAAAAATAAATAATAACGGAATACTTTCCGATATGGCGGCCCACACGGGCCTGATCAAACAAGGAGCAGGATAATGAAAATCAGCCCCGAAGAAGTGGCCAAGGTAGCGAAACTGGCGCGCCTGGACCTGCCTGGGGACAAGGTGGAGCTTTTCGCCGGACAGCTCGGCGATATCCTCGCCTACATGGACAAGCTGGGCGAGCTGGACACCGATGATGTCGAGCCCTTGTACAGCCCGGTCAAGCACACCACGGTGCTGCGCAAGGACGAGGAGCGCAAGGACTTCACCCGTGAGGAAATCCTGGCCAATGCCCCCGAGCAGGACGGCCAGTTCTTCATCGTGCCCAGAATCGTCTAACTTTTTCAGCCCACTCAGGAATTCCCATGTCTGAACTATACGAAAAAACATTGGCCGAAATGGCCGGACTGCTCCAGAGCGGCGAGGTCAAGGCCGTGGACGCCGTGCGCTCCTGTCTGGATCGCATAGAGGCCACCGAGCCGAAGATCAAAGCCCTGATTACGGTCACGGGAGAGGACGCCCTCAAGCAGGCCGAGGCCATGGATGCCGAAGGTCCCGACGCGGCCAAGCCGTTGTGGGGCGTGCCCATCGTGCTCAAGGACCTGCTGACCACCAAGGGCGTGCGCACCACCTGCGCCTCTAAGATTCTGGACGACTTCGTTCCCTTTTTCGACGCCACGTCCGTTATCAAATTGAAGGAAGCCGGAGCCATTCTCATCGGCAAGGCCAACATGGACGAGTTCGCCATGGGGTCCTCCACCGAGAACTCCGCCTATTTCCAGACCGGCAACCCCTGGGACCCGGAGCGGGTGCCCGGTGGTTCCTCCGGCGGCTCCGGTGCGTCCGTGGCTGCAGGCCAGTGTTTTGCCGCGCTGGGAACGGATACCGGCGGCTCCATTCGGCTGCCCGCTTCCTTTTGTGGCATCGTCGGCCTCAAGCCCACCTACGGCAGAATCTCCCGGTTCGGCCTGATCGCCTATGGTTCCTCTCTGGACCAGATCGGTCCCATGACCCGTACCGTGGAAGACGCCGCGTGCGTGTTGCAGGTTCTGGCCGGGCATGATCCCAAGGACTCCACCTCGGTGGATGAGCCGGTGCCCGATTATCTGGCCGGACTGAACCGCGAGAACCTGGACGGCGTGACCGTCGGTCTGCCCAAGGAATACTGGGGCGAGGGGCTGGACCCGGAAGTCGAGACCGCCTGTCGCGCCGCTGTGGACAGGATGGTCGAGCTGGGTGCCAAGACCGTGCCCGTGGAGCTTTCGCTGACCGAGTACGCCATTGCCACCTACTACATCATCGCCATGGCCGAGGCGTCTTCCAACCTCTCCCGGTTTGACGGTGTGCGTTTCGGCCATCGCAACAAGGATGCCGAGGAACTCATCGACATGTACACCAAGAGCCGGACCGAAGGGTTTGGCGACGAGGTGCAGCGCCGCATCATCATCGGCACCTACGTGCTTTCCTCCGGCTACTACGATGCCTACTACAACAAGGCCGCCAAGGTACGCCGCCTGCTGCGCCAGGATTTTGAAAAGGCCCTTACACAGTGCGACCTCATTGCCGGGCCGGTCTGCCCGACCACGGCCTTTAAGGCCGGAGCCAAGGCGGACCCGCTCCAGATGTATCTCATGGATATATTCACCATCTCGCTCAACCTGGCGGGGCTGCCGGGCATGAGCCTGCCCGTGGGGCTGGGCGCGGATTCCGGTATGCCGGTGGGCCTCCAGTTCATGGGCCGCGCCTTTGAGGAGGCGCAGATGCTTTCCGTTGCCTCCTGCCTGGAGCGCAGCCTGGGCGCCATGCCCATGCCGAAGCTGTAAAGCGAGGGCCTCCGGCGGTCGGGGGAAGGGGAGAGGAAAACCCTTTGAAAAGGGCTTTTCCTCTCCCCTTCCCCCGAACCCCCATCCTCTCTCCTTTCCTAAACTTTTTGGTACGCTTTCGCGTGGGGTGACTGGGAAGAAGGCTGGGAAGAAGATTACTCAAGAGAAATAGTAGAAAGCCGGTTGCAAACAGGGGTTTGCAACCGGCCTTTTTTATTGTTGATTGATTGGATTTACTTCATGTCGTAGGTCGTCGGGCCGTTCTTGTAGTTGGTCTTGTTCAGCCAGTCGGCGGGGTAGCCTATGGCTGAGACTTCATCTTCGCCGGGGCGGTTGATGTAGCCGTCCGAATATTTGGCGAAGAGGGCGAAGGTCAGGTCGCGCCAGCGGTTCATGATGAGGCCTGCCGTGTCGAAGCTGAACTGGGTGATGAGTTCCCGTTGCTCCTCCGGCGTCTTGCCGGTCATGACGTCGTCCATGGCGTAGGCACCGCTGATGGCCAGTGATTCCAGCTCCCGTTGGGCCGGGAGGATATCCACCTTGGTCATGCGTTGGAAGTTGAGGCGGGACCAGTTGGCCAGCAGATCGAAGTGCCACCATGCGGAGCTGGGGTCGAAGCGGCGCGGGTCGCCGGTCTGGTACGGCTTTGGCAGCTGGAGCGACTTGGAGAAGAAGGGCGTGAACACCGTGGTGTAGGCCACATCCGGGCCGAACCAGAGGATGCCCTTGGTCATCTCCGGGGCCTTGGGCCGGGTCTGGCAGACATAGGTGTAGCCCTGGTAGAAGACTGAGATGGCCCGTTCCCATGCGCCGTAGTATTTTTTGTCCGCATCCACATTGTTCTGATTGCCGTCATAGGGGCCGACAAAGCGGTGCGGGTCGCCGTAGGGCCCGGCGGCCGTGCCCTTGGTCAGGTCGAACTCGGTTCCCTCGTAGTGATCGCGGTAGAGGGCGAACACGTTGGAGACGGTCAGCTTTTTGTTGGGGGCGACGGCAAAGGGGTAGTCGCGGCTATAGGTGTCCTTGACCCAGGGCGACAGGCCCAGGTCCGGGTTGACGCGGTCCATGCAGCGCCAGATGCGGCGGAGCGAGTAGTAGGGGTGGTTGTATTCGCCGGGGCTGACCGCCTTGAGCCAGTCCACCGGGCCCTGCTTGGCCTCGTTCCACCAGCCGATTTTCTTCAGGCCTGGGATGAGCAGCTTGGAGTATTGGAAATTGTCCGGATCGTTTTTGACCACATCACGGATGCGGAAGGTGTTGGCAGCCACGAAGTACTGGCCGTCGGGCACGCGCTGGGCCACCCAGGCGGAGTGGAACTTGGTGTCCGGCAGGGCGCACATCTCGAAAACCCAGGCTTCCTTTTCATCCCCCACCAGCAGAGTCTCGCCGGTGGAGAAGTAGCCGTACTTGTCGATGAGTCCGCCCATGAGCTTCACGGCTTCCCGCGCGGTCACGCAGTTTTCCAGGGCGATGCGGGAAAGCTCCGCGCTGTAGAAGATGCGCTGAGGCTTGCCGTGCCCTGCCTTGGGATTGGCGGGCGGCTCAAAGTTCGCGCCGTTGGTGCATTCGCCGAACATCAGGTTCTTCTCGTTCATGATGCCGTAGTCGCCGTCAAAGTAGGCGAACGACGTTTCCTGCTTGCGGCCCAGAAGCTTCCAGATTTCCGTGTAGGGAATTTCGATAAGCGGTTTGGTCGGCGTGCCCGGCGTGTTGTAGGCCGGGCCCCGGTCCTTGGTGACGATGCGGGGATAGCGCAGGTAGTCGGCGTAAGTCTTGCGCGCCCCCACCTGTTTTTTTGCCGGGACGAAGATGAGTCGTTGGTCCCCCAGTTCGTTGTCGTCGGAATGCGTGACCATCATGGAGTCGTCGGCAGTGGCCCCGGGGGTGGCGATCATGGTGGTGCAGGCCTTGGCGGGACCGTATGCGGCCGCTATCGCCATACAAGCGGCTGCCAGACAAATGAGTAAATGTTTCATTCCCAACCTCCTCGGTTGTGTTTTCAGTACCATCTGAATTCCGATATCACAGCCTGGGATGCTTTGTGGAATAAAATCGTTGCATTCCTCGGCCGGTTTTTTACACTTCGGCATGATCGCAACGGAGTTCCTCTCATGAAAGTGGCCGTGGCCGTAAGTGGCGGTATGGATAGTCTGCTGGCCCTTTCCCTGCTCAGGGAACAGGGGCATGACCTTGTGGCCGTGCACGGGCTGTTTTTGCCTGCCGGGCAAGGCAAGGGGGATGCCGTTGATGGACTGGCCGCCACCTGTGCCGCCATGGGGCTTCCCTTTCACGCCTTGGATTTGCGAAGTGAGTTTGAAAATTTGGTGGCCGCACCGTTTGCCGAAGCCTATCGGAACGGACTGACTCCCAATCCGTGCGCGTTGTGTAATCCTCGCATAAAATTCGGCGTGCTTTTTGACGCCGCACGGGATTTGGGCGCGGACGGACTGGCTACCGGGCATTATGTCCGGATGGAGGATCGTCCCGGATTGGGCCGGGTGCTGGTTCGCGGTGCGGACCGGACAAAGGATCAGAGCTATTTCCTTTCGTTGGTGCCGATAGACTCGTTGCGAAGCGCCCATTTCCCTCTTGGCGATGTACACAAGAAGGACGTTCCCCAACTGCTGGCTGCCCGGGGGCTGACAACGCCGTTGCCGACCGAGAGCCAGGAAATCTGTTTTGTGCCGGATGATGACTACCACGCCTTTTTGCAGGCAAGGGGGCTGATGCCCGGTCCCGGCCCCATCATATTGGAAGATGGGCGAGTGGTCGGCAAACACCGTGGCTTGTGGCGGCATACCGAGGGGCAGCGGCGCGGCCTGGGCGTGGCTTGGACCGAGCCGCTCTATGTGTTGGCCAAGAATATGGCCGTCAATGCCCTGGTGGTGGGGCCCAAGTCCTCTCTCGAAGCCGAGGGATGTGTGGCAGGTCAGCTGAATGTAATGGTGCCTTTCAATCTGTGGCCCGAAAATTTGCTGGTGCAGACACGCTACCGGCAGCAGGCCCGTCCGGCGCGGATTGCGTTTGAAGGGGACCGTCTGGTCTGCCGTTTTCTGTCGCCCCAGGGACGTCCCACGCCGGGGCAGGTGCTGACCGTGTACACGGAGGACGGCGCGGTGCTGGCCGGGGCCGTCATCGAGAGCTGCCTCGCTACCAGGTCATGAACCGATTGTCCCAGTCTTCCTGAATCTGTCGCCGGTAGCCTTCGCCCCTTGCCTTGTTCATGGTTTCGCGGATTTTCTCCGGTGTGAGGTCCGGTTTCTTGGCGCAATAGTTTGCCCACCATCGGACTTCGCTGGTGATGCGAAAGTAGTTCTGGTCGTTGTAGGATCTCAGGCTGGCGAAACCCGCATCGCGCTGGCCCAGGAAGATGAGACTGAGGCCGAGGTAGTAGACTGCGTCCGGGTTGGCGGGGTAATCATTCAGGGTCTGCTGGAAGATGTCGCGGGCGGGCGCATACTCTTTGGCCAGGAATTTTTCGAGTCCCCGCTTGTTGTTGGCATACGCCTTTGCCGTGCCGGTATAGAGAAAGTCGTTGTAGGAGCTGAAGGTCACGGCCATGCCGGAGCTGGTGCCCGCGCCAACCGATGCGCCAACCATGTTGCATCCGGAAAGCAGGAAAGCGAGTATAAGGACCGCAAGGGCGGAAACGGAGTGGTGACGCATGGCATTGACCCCCGAAGGTATTTGCATTAGGCCGCAGGAACGGTTTTTCTGGACGGCCGGAAACCGCGCAACCGACATATGGACAGAGGGTATATGATTCGCTTTCACACCGCCACCCTGGGGTGCAAGATCAACCAGTACGAGACGCGCGCCATTGCCGAGGCCTGGGCCGGGAACGAGGGTTCCCCGGCCGAGGAGACCGGCTCGCCGCAGGATGCGGACATCATTCTGGTGAATTCCTGTGCTGTCACGGCCAATGCCGTGGCCGATCTGCGGCAGGCCGTGCGCAAGTTGCATCGGGAAAATCCGTCCGCGCCCATTATCATTACAGGCTGCGCGGCTCAGGTGATGCCCGATGAACTGGCCAAGCTGCCCGGCGTGGTCCGGGTGGTCCCGCAGGAGGAGAAGCGTGCCTTGCTGGCCGGTCCCGAGGGGCAGTTGCCCATGGCGGACACGACGTTTCCGCCCTTTACCGTCAGCGGGTACGACCGGGCCAGACCCGTGGTCAAGGTGCAGGACGGCTGTTCGCATCACTGTACCTACTGCATTGTGCCGTTGACGCGCGGCCGGTCCGTGAGCCGCGCGCCGGAAGAGGTTGTCGCCGAGGTGCGTCGCCTGCTGGAGGGCGGCTGGCGGGAACTGATTCTGAGCGGCATCAATCTGCGCCACTATGGACGCGGGCTGACGGAAAAAACTGATTTTTGGGATCTGGTGGCCCGTCTTGAGCGCGAGTTCGCCCCCGAGTGGGCGGGCAGGGCGCGACTTCGGCTCTCCTCCGTGGAACCGGGCCAGCTGGACGGCAAGGGGTTCGATATCCTGTCCGGCTCTTCCATGGTCTGTCCGCAACTCCATCTTTCGCTCCAGAGCGGCGACCCGGACGTACTCCGGGCCATGGGACGGGGCCACTACCGGCCGGAAACCTCCGTCCTGTTCATGGACAGGATGCGCGAGCACTGGCCCCTTTTCGGCTTGGGCGCTGATTTCATCTGCGGTTTCCCGGGTGAGACGGACGAGCAGTTTGAGAACACGCTCGCCCTGGCTCGGCGTCTGCCCCTGACCTATGCCCATGTCTTTCCTTATTCCGAGCGGCCCGACACGCCTGCCGCTACCATGCCCGACTCTGTGGACCCAGCCGAGCGAAAGGACCGCGCCGCCCGCTTGCGTAAGCTGGTTTCGGCCAAGAAGCGTGCCTTCCTGGAGCAACTCATTGCCACCGACCGGGTGGACGTGCTGGTGCAGGACCGCGAGGGGCGCGGCGTCAGCCAGTACTATGCGGCCTGCAGGTTCCGCGAACCTCTGGCGGGCGATCCCGTGCGCAGGTTGATCCCGGCCCGGCCCGTTGCCGTGGAGCGGGGCGTCATTCTGGTGGACTCGTTGGACGCTGCCGATGGCGGTGAAGCATGAGCCATCCCAAATCGCCCGATCCGGGACTGTTGGTCCTTTCCGTGCTTTCCGCACGGTTCGATGAATTGTGGGACCGATTGCTGGCCGATCTGGAAGCGCGTTTTGGAACCGTGGATTTTGTGACCGATCCGTTTGTTTTTGACCAGACCGACTACTATGACGCTGAGCTGGGGACGCCCATCATGCGTCGCATCGTTGCCTTCGATACCTTGCGTCCCCTGGACGAGCTGGCGGATATCAAGCTGTTTACCAACGGGCTGGAGGCGCGGTATGGAGAGGGCGACCGGAGGGCTGTGAATCTGGACCCCGGTTTTATCACCGCAGAGCGGCTGGTGCTGGCCACGGGAAAGAATTTTTCCCACCGCATCTATCTGCACGACGGCATCTGGGCGGATCTGACCCTCATCTGGCAGAAGGGGGGCTGGAAGGACTTTCCCTGGACTTTTCCCGACTACGCGGGCGAAGAAATGAAATCGCGGCTGACAAAGCTGCGTCAGTTGTATAAAACTAAGCTCAATACTCTAAAAGGATAAATGATATGCCTGTCAGCATGACCGGTTTCGGCCGGTTCGAAACCAACGAGGACGCCTGGACGCATGTCTGGGAGATCAAGAGCGTCAACGGCCGCTATCTGGATGTGAAATGGCGCATCCCCGGTTTCTTGCGCGGTCTGGAAAACGGCTGGGAAAAGCTGCTGCGCGGGTTTGCTTCGCGCGGCCGGGTGGATGTCTCCCTCAACCTTGAGGTGCTGGACTCCGCCATCCTGGGCGTTACCTTCAACGAAACCCTGGCGCGGGCCATGTTTGCCGAGATGGAGAGGGTGGCCGTAAGCCGGGGCGAAGTCTTCACCCCGGACTACAACCGGGTGCTGACCATGTCGTCCCTGTGGCGCGACGCAGGCAGTGAGCCGAACCCCGGCCTGGCTGCGAGCCTGACGGCCGGTCTGGAAGCGGCCTGCAAGGATTGGGTGCGCGCCCGTTCCGATGAAGGGGACGTGCTGGTTGCCGATCTCCGTTCCCGTTTGGAGACCCTGCGGGTACATGCCGGAAAGATCGCCGAGCGCATCCCCAATATACTGGAGGAGAAGAAGGCGAACCTGCGCCAGAGGATCAGCGAGATGCTGGCCGCCATGGGTGCGGAGTATACCGAAGATCGCATGTTGCAGGAGGTCGCCTACCTGACCGACAAGCTGGACGTCAGCGAGGAACTGACCCGGCTCTACGCCCACCTGGACCGGATGGGCGAGACCCTGGACGGCGACTCCGACGTGGGCAAGAAGCTGGATTTTCTGTGCCAGGAGACTTTCCGCGAGATCAATACCTGCGGCAACAAGGCCAATGATGTGGAGGTAAGCCGACTGGTGGTGGATTTCAAAGCGGAGCTGGAGCGCTGTCGCGAACAGGTACAGAACATAGAATAAAGGTTTATCGAGATGGCCCGGTTGCAACGCAGACGGGCCATTCTCATATTCAAGAGCAAGGTAGGATGTATGCAGAAGCAGGGATTGCTCAACGTCGGTTTCGGCAACTTCGTGGTGCTTGATCGCGTGGTTTCCATCGTCAACCCCACCAGCGCGCCCATGCGGCGGCTGCGTGAGGATGCGCGGCAGGACGGACGGCTCATCGATGCGACGCAGGGCCGCAAGACCCGCGCCATCGTCGTTACGGATTCCAATCATGTTATATTGTCCGCCATTCAGGCGGAGACCATCGGACAACGGTTCAGCGCTGAGGAGGTGGAGTAGGTGTCCGGCATAAGAAAGAGGTTGGGGCAGATCCTGGTGGTCTGTGCGCCCAGCGGTACCGGCAAGTCCACTCTCATCGCCAAGTTGCACGAGGAGTTCCCCAATTTCGGTTATTCCGTCTCCTACACCACTCGCGCCCCGCGTGGGGAGGAGCAGAACGGCCGTGAGTATCATTTCGTCTCTCGCGAAAGTTTTATTGCCATGCGCAGCCGTGGCGAGTTTTGCGAATGGGCCGAGGTACACGGCAATTTTTACGGCACGGCCACCGCGCCGGTTAAGGAAATGTTGCATCAGGGCAAGGATGTGCTTTTCGACATCGATGTGCAGGGGGCCAAGCAACTGAAAAAGACCTTTTACAAGGGCAACTTCATCTTCCTGCTTCCTCCTTCCCGCGAGGAGTTGATTCGGCGGCTGACCGGTCGGGGCACGGATTCGCCGGAGGCCATCGCCCGGCGGTTGGTCAATGCGGACGGCGAGATGGCCCAGGCCGGGTTCTTCGACTACTGGATCGTCAACGACGATCTGGAGAATGCGTATCAGGAGTTGCGCGCCGTGTTCGTGGCCGCCCGGTGCAAGCCGGAGCTGCGTGTGGACGTTGAGGAAAACATTCTGCGCAATTGGGGTAAGCATGGCTGAGCTGGTCGTCGCTCTTGATTTTCCCGATGCCGAAAGCGCCCTGTCCATGGCGAAGCCCCTCGTGGGAGTGGTGCCTTGGCTCAAGGTGGGGCTTGAGCTCTACACTGCCGAGGGACCGTCCCTGGTGCGGGAGCTCAAGGCCATGGAATTCAAGCTGTTTCTGGATATGAAGTTCTTCGACATCCCCAATACGGTACAGGGCGCGGTGCGTTCCGCAGCCCGGCTGGGGGTGGATATGGTCAACATCCACGCCCTTGGGGGTGAGCGGATGGCCCGGGCGGCCATGGCCGGTTGCGTTGAGGGCACCCCGGAAGGGGGCGTTCGGCCTCTGTTGTTGGCCGTGACCATGCTGACCAGCATGGCAGCCGGCGATCTGCCGGTGCCGGGGGCGCCTGGACCGTCGGAGATGGCCCTTGACCTGGCTGTCAAAGCCAAGCAATATGGCCTTGATGGAGTGGTGTGTTCCGGGCTGGAGGTCGCTGCCGTCAAGGCGACCTGCGGGACGGGATTCATCGGTCTGACACCGGGCATCCGGCCTGCGTCGTCCGCAGGCGACGACCAGCGACGGGTGGTTACGCCCGCCCAGGCGGTGCGGAACGGTTCGGACTATCTGGTGGTGGGGCGACCCATCACCGGGAGCGCGTCGCCCATGGCGGCTGCGCAGGCCATCATGGAAGATATGCGGTCCGTATAGGTCAGGAGAATCGTGGATGTCGGAGCAAAGGGAAGAACAACACCCGAACCGGGAAGTCGTGGTGCGCGACGGTGCGGAAAAGATCAAAGGTATCTTTTCCACGCAGTCCGTGAACAGGGTCGGTACAGGTACCACCCAGCGCCGCACTATCCAGAAGACATACTGGAGCGTCAAGGAGACGGAAGACGGCCGCTTCAGCGTTCAGCCGCTCAACAGCAACTACGTGCCCTCCGGGCCTATGCAGGTTGTGGAGCGCGAGGATTTCCTGGGCAAGTTCAACCCTGAGCCGGAATTCTACATGAGCACGGTCTATCCGGCCATGAAGGAACTCAACGACACCATTGTGCGCGGCGAGGAACTGCGCAAACGCGGTGCGGCCTATAGTGCGGAGCTTGAGTTCAAGCAGGCGACGGCGGTGGACGAGGAAAACGTCCGTGCCAATTTCGGACTGGGTCTGACCTACCTGGACCGGGGCGACCAGGCCAGGGCAAACGATATTTTTGAACGTCTCGTCGGGCTGGATGCAGCCTTTGAAAAGGAGCACAAGCATCTTTTCAACGATTTCGGCATTAACATGCGCAAGAACAAGATGTACGATCAGGCGCTGGAGTACTACCTCCGCGCCGAGCAGCTGGTGGTGAACGACGAGCACCTGCTGCATAACATTGCCCGCTGCTACTGGGAAAAGGGCAACGTGGACGGATGCAAGGAGTACCTGCGCAAGAGCCTGCAGCTCAATCCCGAGTTCAAGGAAAGTCTTATGTTCTGGGACTTCCTCATGAATAAAGGGTATGTGAAGGATGGCGAAAAGCCGGTAGAGGAGTAACCATTACGGTCCCTGCCTGGATGAGTGCACGGACCAAGGGGTGGAGGGCATGCATCAGGATAACGTTCAGGCTTTTTTGCGAGAGCTTCCCCGAATGCGGGAGGACCTGCCTTTTTCCCCGGAGGTGCTGGGACAGTTGTACATCCAGACGAGCGGGAGTTCCCTCAGCTCGCTGGAGGAGGTCGGCCAGACCCTGAGCAAGGATCAGGGCCTGACCACCAGGATACTCAGCATGGCCAACTCCGCCTATTATGGGTTGCAGGCGGAGGTCCGCTCCGTTTCCCGCGCGGCCGCCGTTCTCGGTCTGGGGGAAATCCGCAACATCGTTCTTGCGCTTGGCATTCACGGCCTTTCCTGCAAATATGCCATCCCCGAGGATTTCGATCTCGGCGAATACTGGAAACACCAGTTCCTGGTGGGAATGATCGCCAGGGAACTCTCCCATATAATTGCTATGGGCAAGCCCGATACCATGTTCACCGTCGGTATGCTGCACGACATCGGCAAGCTTATTATCGCCCTGCGCCGTCCCGACGATTGGCAGGCCATTCATGATATGCTTGAGGATGACGAGGACTTGACCGCCGTCGAGGCCGAGGATGCCTATTGGGGACTGGACCACGCCGTGGTCGGCGCGCTGGTGCTCAAGTCCTGGGATCTGCCTGCCGATCTGGTGGAGCCGGTGAACTGGCACCATGCGCCGGAGCTTTCGCCGGACCACTCCGGGGAATCCATGCTGGTGGCCCTGGCCGACTATGCGGCGCGAGCCGTGGCAGACCCTGATGGAGCCGCCGCCCGCAGAGCGGAGAAGCTGTGTCCGGACCTTGAAGTCGATTTTGACGAGATAATGGAGACCGCCGAGGAATTGGCGGATTCCGAAGACATTGAACAATTCGTGAGCCTGCTTTCATAATGCCTTGTATCTGGAAAGCCCGGGGCGAGGGGCGTCCGCCGGACCGTGAGTCCGTGGCGGATGCGCTCTCCGTTTCCCCGCTTATCGTCGATATTTTGTGGAATCGCGGCCTGACCTCTGTTGGGGATATGGACCGCTTTCTCAGTCCCGGCCTGCGCCATCTGATTGACCCGGAAACACTCCCCGGCCTCAAAAAAGCCGCCGATGTGCTGGCCGAAGGATTGGCCCAGGGGCGTAAGCTTGCGGTCTGGGGCGACTACGATGTGGACGGCATAACCTCCACGGCCCTGGTCAAAGAGTTTCTCGCCATGCACGGCATCGAAATCCTTCACCACCTGCCCAACAGGCTGGAGGAGGGGTACGGCATGAACGTGGAGGGCGTGGAACGGCTGGCCGCCGAGGGGGCGACTATGCTGCTCACCGTGGATTGCGGGATCTCGGATATCGAGCCCGTAGCCCGCGCCCGTGAACTGGGAATGATCGTCGTGGTCTCGGACCACCATCTCCCCGGTGAAGTCCTGCCCGAAGGCCATGCCGTGTGCGATCCCAGCCTGGAAGCGGACTGTGCCTGCTCGAATCTGGCCGGGGTCGGCGTGGCCTTCATGCTCATGGGCGCGCTCAACCGGCGGCTGCCCGGGCCTCCGGTCGATGTCCGTTCCCTGCTTGATCTGGTTGCCCTCGGCACCATTGCCGACGTGGTTCCGCTCACCGGGCAGAACCGCATCCTGGTCAAGAACGGCCTTCTGCTCATCAAGGAGGCCAAACGGCCGGGCATGGCCGCGCTCAAGGTGGTCAGCGAATATGAGCGGAACGCGGAACTGGGTGCGGGGCAGATTGGCTACAACATTGCCCCGCGCATCAACGCGGCCGGACGCATGGGCGACCCTGGCCGTGCACTGGAACTACTGCTGTCGGACAACTTTGATGCGGCGATGCCCATTGCCGAGGAACTGAACCTGATCAACATGGAGCGCCGCCGTCAGGAACAGGAAATTTCCGACGAGGCCATGGCCCAGGCCTTGGCCATGTCCGACCGTCTCGGGCTGGTCCTTCATGCCGACCATTGGCATCCCGGCATCATCGGCATCGTGGCTTCGCGCGTGGTAGAAAAATTCTATCGGCCCACGCTCATCCTGTGCACGGCCGAGGACGGTTCGCTCTACAAGGGGTCGGGCCGTTCCATCTCTGAGTTCGACCTCTACGAAGGGCTCAAGGGAATAAGCGGAATACTCAATGGGTTCGGTGGCCACAAGCAGGCGGCCGGACTTTCCATTTTGCCAGAAAATCTGGAGGCGCTGCGCGATGCCTTCCACGAACAGGTCAAGGCGGACCTCGGTCCGGACCTGCTGACGCCTACGCTGAAGCTTGATCGCGAGCTGCCCTTTGCGGACATCACCCATACCTTGCTCAAGGAGCTGGAGCTGCTGCAACCCTACGGAGTGGGCAATGCGGAACCGGTCTTTGGCTCCGCACCCGTGACCGTGGCGGACGTGCGCACCTTCGGCCGTGAGCGGGAGCATGTGAAGCTCAATCTGGTGGATGTCGAGACCGGAGCGCGGCTGCCCGGCAAGGTATGGCGTTCGGCCAGCGAGTTTCCGCGTGATGTGAAGGGGCGTATGCTGCGCTTTGCTTTTACCCCAAAGATAGACCGCTATCAGGGCATTCCCAAGATAGACCTGCGTATTCGTGACTGGAATTTTTGAGGCCGTTCAAATTCTCCAAATACTGTTTTCGTCCCGGACCCTTTCGAGGTGCGGCGTAGGTGCTTTGGCGGACAGACAATCCCTTGAGAGTCGGATATGGTCCAGATTTGCCATGTACTCTCTGTTTGCCTGTTGTGCGTGTGGATAGCTGAACTGTCAAAGCTGTAAAGTGTCGATGGAAGCCTTGATCGGAATTCCTTGGGTGGATGAAAAAAAGAACGCTAACAAGACGGCGAGCCTTTTGCTGGCCTCATTGGTATTGTGGTTGGCTGTTTGTATATTGGAAACCTCTTCATGAACTGGAGCCATGAAACCTCTGGTGAAATTTGTTTAACGTATGAGCAGGCCCGGACTCCCATGCAGGATGCTGACCGAATTATAGTGAAGGGAAATCTTGATAGATGGGTTAAGAAGTTTTCAATATGGGGTGGCGCCAGTACCTTGGCAATTTCGCGGAAAAGGGATTTCTTCATTAACAAGATACAAGTATCTGTACCCGGATAATAGCGTTGCTGGATACGCCGAAGATACTGAGGCGAGACTGTCCGACGGTTCAGATAAAAGTGTCTGTTTATTCTACGGGGCGGATCTGAAACAAAAGCCATATTATTTTCAGGTGACGACGGGTGGGGGATTTATGACGCAAGTGGAAAGCTGCTTGTCCATGCTGGCTACGACTTCCATTCATTGACAAGTGCCTATCCCCTTACCGTCACGTCCAATGGTGGAAACGTGAATCTCAAGGATAAGATGTTTTTGTGCGCCATGGTTCTTCTTTCGATAGAAAGCAATAATCACCAGGGGTAATCGTGCGTCGGCGCGGGGCCATTTGGAAACGTGATTTGTTTTACGATGCGTAATGGATGAAAAGGCGGGACCTTGCAGTCCCGCCTTCAATTTTTTGCAGGGGGGGAATGTGGAACCTACGCCTCTGCGGAAGCGGCTCCTTCTGCGAGAACCTTGTAGGTGCATAGTTTGCAGCCGATGCCTTCATTCTTGAGGTAATCGGCGTTTTCCATGCTCACCAGTTCCCATGCCTCGGCTTTTTCCAGCGCGACCATGCGGGCGCGATACCCGCCATCACGGTAGGCTCCGTCCTGGACGGTGAAGCAGATGTGTCCGCCGGGGCGGGTGATGCGGATCAGTTCGTCAAACCCGTTGGCATCCACATGGCCGTAGGTAAAGGTGCCGCAGCAGGTGACGGCGTCGTAGCTGTCGTCCGCCAGGTCCAGCGGTTTGCTCAGGTCGGCTTGCATGAGGTTGTCGTACACCCCCTTGTTTTCCGCTTCCCGCAGCATGTCGCGAGAGTAGTCCAGCGCGTCTATCCGTTCGTAGTTCATGGACTTCAGCATCTTGCCTACCAAGCCTGTGCCGCAGCCTGCATCGAGGATTTCCGCTTTGGTGTCTGGGATGACCCGGCTTGCGGCATTTGCCGTGGCTTGTGGAGCTACGTATCCGAATTCGCCCACGGTATCGTTTTCATAGTTGCAGGCCCAGTCCTTGTAGGCGTCCATGAGATCCGCATGATTGGTGGCGGTGTAAACCTTATCCAGGGTCTTGTTGTCGCAGACCATGCTGTTCCTCCTTGCGTTTAGAGCACTTCGCAGATGCAGTATTTGGCTGATACGTCCTCTTTGCTGAGATAGTCCGTATCCAGCATTTCCTTGAGCTCCAATACATTGTTCTCTTCAAGCGCCAGGAGCCGTTGGCGATAGCCATATTCCTGATAGGCGCCGTCGCGCAGGGAAAAGCAGATGTAGCCGCCCGGGCGAGTGATGCGGGCCAATTCGTCGAAGGCTTCCGGGCCGACATGGGCGTAGGTGAAGGCTCCCACGCAGATGGTGGCATCGTAACTGTCGGCCGCTATGTGCAGATTGCGGCTCATATCGGCCTGAAAAAGCTTGTCGTAGACATCCTTGTTTTCGGCTTCCGCCAGCATATCCTTGGAGATGTCCATGGCATGCAGCCGTTCGTATCCCATTTGGTTCAGGGATTTGCCTACCAGACCTGTGCCGCAGCCCGCGTCCAGAACCTTGGCCTTGCAGGAGTCGAGGTGGCGATCCAGAAGGTCGGCGGCTACTTTGGGGCCGACGTATCCCATGCCCTCGCAAGTGTCATGGTCATAGTCGCAGGCCCAGAGGCGATAGGCCTCCGAGAGTTCCTCCGGCGTTTTCGCCTCGTAGGTAGCAATCCAAATCTCCGGGGTTTCTTGCATGTCGATCCTCCGTTGTTTTGCAATTGCAATTTGAATAGTACAATTACATTGTATTAATTAAAAACAACATAAAAAATCAAAGCAGATTTTTTAGCTGCTTTTATAAATGATTGTATAAGCTGTTTTTGTGCTGTATGTATTAATTGGCAAATGATGCGATATTTGTGAAATCTTTATGAAGATCAATTACGCATTCGATGAAAAAATACTTGCCAAAATACAACAGAACAAGGCCTGTTGTTTCTATTGTTAGTCATGCTTGCATTTATATGTCAAGCCGATGACGTTTCTGTCGTGTGACAATGCTTTTCTGGCTGGAGAGAGAGGAGGAGGGGCAACGTTGCCCGTGGTGGAGAGGTTGGCGGGTTTTGCCGCTGCGCTGTTTTGCTGATATGCTGAAAAAGATGGCTTTGTGTTCCATTTTTGAGCAGAAATCGGCTAATTGCAACGGTTCGCAGAGATTCCATTTACAGCTGGCCTGCCATCGGATAGGTTGCCCGACAGCGGAGAAGACAACGTGAGCATCTTGATACATACCCATGATGGGGCACGCTTTGCCCTTGAGCCCAAGGAAGGCGACACCCTTGCCCGGACCATTTTTCTGAGTCGGCTGTGGCACGGTGTTCCCCTTTGCTCCGGCCTGGGCAAGTGCGGCCTGTGCCGGGTTCGCTTCCGTTGCAATGCGCCGGAAAGTCAGGCTGCGGAAGTGCGTAAGCTTGGCCGGTCCGCCATTGAAGAGGGGTGGCGGCTCGCCTGCCTGCATCCTTCTGCTCCGTGCGAGATTGATCTGCCGGAACCTGTTCGTTCTCCCCGCGCCGTGCGAGAGCTGGCAAAGGGAAGCGGTGATTTTTCCCTGGCCGTGGATTTGGGAACCACGTCCCTGCATTGGACCGTGCTTTGCGACGGTGTGCGCGTGGCCTCCGGCCAGGAACTGAACCCCCAGGTGGGGATGGGCAGCGAGGTCATGTCACGTCTTGCCGCGGCGGCAACGGCCGAGGGCCGGTTCGTGCTGCGCGCCCTGATTGTGGATCGGTTAAGCGAACTGGTGCGCCTCGCCACCGGTGTCATGGGTGGCCAGTGTACGTCCATGGCCGTTTCCGGCAACCCGGCCATGATTTATATTTTGCTCGGCAAACGTCCCGATGATCTGGCCGCCGCCCCGTACGAGCTTTCCTACCGTGGTGGTGAGGAAAAGAAACTGGGGCCGGGAATGCCGCCTGTCTATCTTGCGCCGTTGCTCGCTCCCTTTGTGGGCGGTGACCTGAGCGCAGGGCTGGTGGCCGTGGAGTATGCGGCAACGCCCGAATATCCCTTCCTGCTGGCGGACCTGGGTACCAATGGCGAGTTTATTCTGGCCCTGTCGCCGGTTGAGCGGGTTTGCGCCAGCGTGCCCATGGGCCCGGCGCTGGAAGGCATGGGTCTTTCCTTTGGCCGCACGGCCGGTCCCGGAGCCATCACCCGCTTTCGGCTGACCCCCAAGGGGCTGGAGTGGGAACTCTTCGGCGGCGGCACTGGCGAGCCGGTTGGAATGACCGGCACAGCCTATCTTTCGCTCACGGCCATTTTGCTTCGCCATGGCGTACTTGGCCAGGACGGCCAGTTCGGTCGGGGCACCACGCCGCTCGCCGGTCGGCTGGCAGAGCGTTTGACCTCCATTGAGGGCGAGCCTGCCTTTGCGGTGACGGATACCCTGTATCTGCCTGCCTCGGATGTGGAGGAGATTCTCAAGGTCAAGGCCGCGTTCAATCTGGCCATGTCGGCCCTGCTGCGCGAGGCCGGGATCGGTCCTTCGAAACTGGCGGCCATTCAACTGGCCGGAGCGCTGGGCGAGCATGTGGGGCTGGACGATCTGGAGACCCTCGGATTTTTGCCGCCGGGATTCGGCGCGCGCACCGTTCGGGCAGGCAACACCTCGCTTCTCGGCACGGAGTTGTTGTTGGCCGATGCCGATGCCCGCATTTTTGCCGAGGGCGTTGCCGACTCCCTCAAGGTACTTGAACTCGCCGGAGATCCAAGCTTCGGGGACGGTTTTGTGAAAAGGATGCAATTCAGTTATGTCGATTGACCGACTCTTTCCCGAACTTACGGATGAAAATCGTGAGGCGCTGGATCGCTTCGATGCAGCTCTGAAGGCGGCGTGGCCGCTCAAGTCCAAGCATCGCGGACAGCTCAAGTACGACATCCGGGATATGTCCCGCGGCCTGACCAGCGAACGTGCCGACCGGCGTGTGGACTACATGGGCGACGCCAAGTTTTTGTCTCCCTATGTCTACTATTTCCTGCCGTGGAATCTGTACCGGCTCTCCCGGTTGTTTGCCGGCCTGTCCTTTGACGTGCCGGACGGCGCACGGGTTGCGGATCTCGGTTCCGGCCCGCTGACTTCGGTCATCGCCCTGTGGCTGGCCCGCCCGCATCTGCGCGAGCGCGCCCTGGAATTCACCTGCCTGGACCGCTCCCACAAGGCGATGCAGGTCGGGCGAGACCTCTTTACTGCTGTGGCCGGGAAGGATTCTCCCTGGCGTATCCATACGGTCAAGGGCGCGTTTACCGACCACCTGCGCGAGAAAGCGGATCTGGTCATCGCGGCCAACGCCTTCAACGAGCTGGACTGGTCCGGCCGTGTGGCCCGGCCTCAGGCGGCCAAGCTGGCCGAGCATCTGGCCGGGTGTACCACGGAAACAGGGCGTGTCCTGATCGTGGAAACCGGCGTTCGTCTGGCGGGACGCATCATTGCCGATCTGCGCACCTCGCTGTTGGAGGACGGGTTCAAGCCCATTGCGCCGTGTCCGCATGTGGAGGCGTGCCCCATGCCCGCCACCGGCACAGGCGCTCCATGGTGCCATTTCAATCTTTCGGCCAAGGGAGCGCCCGACTGGTTGCAGTCCCTCTCCCGCGAGGCCCGTCTGGAAAAGGCCGGGGTGTCGCTCAATTTCCTCTATGCCTCCCGTCAGGGGGCCAAGGAATGGGGCGGGGTGCGCATCATCTCCGAGCCGTTCAAGGTGGATGAGGGCAGGGGGCAGTATGCCTGCTCGCACAAGGGGTTGACCCTGGTGGAATACGGCATGGGCGGTCCCGGTTTCGAGCCCGGGAGCCTGATTGTGCCCGACTGGCCTGCAGCGCCCAAGACAGACCTCAAGTCCGGTGCGGTCATCCTGCCCTACAAGGGAAGAAGATAATGCTGGTCAAGGATCTCGGACTCATCGGCTATGATGACGCCGTGGCCCTGCAACTCAAGACATTGGCCGAGGTGCAGGACGGAGTGGCGGAAAATACCCTCTATGTCCTGGAGCACCCGAAGGTCATCACCTTGGGCCGTCATGGTGGTGCCGAGAACCTGCATGTGGACCAGTCCTTCCTCGCCGCTCAGGGCATCGAGCTGGCCCAGACCTCGCGCGGGGGCAACATCACCTGCCATTTCCCGGGCCAACTGGTGGCCTATCCCATCTGGAAGGTGGAGAAGCGGCAGGGTGGTATGCACAATTTTTTTTACGATATGGAAGAGACGGTCATCGGCACCTGTGCGGCGTTCGGCGTGTCCACGCGCCGTAGGCCCGGCCATCCGGGCGTCTGGGTGGATGATACGCGCAAGATCTGCTCCATGGGGATCGGCGTGAAGCGCTGGGTGACCTATCACGGTCTGGCGCTGAACGTGGCGCGGGACGTCAGTCTGTTTGATCTCATCACCCTATGCGGCATCCAGGGAGCGAGGCCCACCTCGATTTCCGAAGAGGCCGGACGGGATCTGGACATGGAGGAAGTGAAGCATGTCTTTGTCGAGCAATTCCGAAGAAATTTTGCGAATACCCCCCTGGCTGCGGATCAAGCTGCCGCAGGGTGAGAATTTTTCCGCCACGGCCGGACTCGTTGCCGATCTGCATCTGAACACGGTCTGCCAGTCCGCCAAGTGCCCCAACAAGTGGGAGTGCTTCTCCAAGAATGTGGCCACGTTCCTGATTATGGGGGCTGTCTGCACCCGCAACTGCGCGTTTTGCAATATCACGCCGGGCCATCCTACGCCGCTGGAGCTTGACGAGCCGGAGCGGGTGGCCGAGGCCGCCGCACGGCTCCAATTGCGCCATGTGGTCATCACCTCGGTGACGCGCGACGACCTGTCCGATGGCGGGGCCGCCCATTTTGCGGCCACCATCCGAGCCGTGCAGGCGCGTATGCCCCAATGTACGGTGGAGGTGCTCATCCCGGACCTGCAGGGCGACGAGGCCGCGCTGGCCATGGTGCTGGAGGCCAGCCCCGACGTGCTCAACCATAATCTGGAGACCGTGCCCGACCTCTATCCGGTCATCCGGCCCAAGGCGGACTACCGGCAGAGTCTGACGCTGCTGGAACGCTCCAAGCGGATGCGGCCGGAAATCCCGGTCAAGTCCGGCATCATGGTCGGCCTGGGGGAGCGGGACGATCAGGTCCTGGCCGTGCTGGACGATCTGGCCGCCATTGATTGCGATATCGTGACCATCGGCCAGTACATGCGTCCCAGCCGCGAGCACCCGCCCGTTAGGCGCTATGTGGAACCTGAGCAGTTCGACAGGTATGCCGAGCAAGCGCGCACGCGGAACATCCGTCACGTCTTCAGCGCGCCATTGGTTCGCTCCAGCTACAACGCGTCCCAGTTTGTGGGGAAATAGCTTGGGGCAGGCCGTTGATCGGCCCTTAACTTGACTCTCGCGTCGAATGGGTCAACATTTCAAGGCGCGTCCGCCACGGCAGGTTGCCGAGGAGGCACCGCGTCTGACAAATCAGGTAATCTGACTGAAATACTGAAAAGGAAGTCGAGTCATGAGTTGTATTGTCACGTTCACCATTTTCCCGCTGGAGCGGGATGACCAGGGAACCTTTGCCCCTTACGTCGCTCAGGCGTTGCAGATCATCAAGGATTCCGGATTGCCCTACGAGCTGGGTTCCATGGGAACCGTCATGGAAGGTGAGTACGATGAGATAATGGCTGTCATCAAGCAGTGCCACGACGCCATGCGCCAGGGTTCCGGCCGTGTCTACATGACCATGGCGGTGGATTCCCGCGAAGGTGACGGCGGACGCATGGCCCAGAAGGTCGGGAGCGTGGAGGAACTGCTGAAATGAGCGCCTCGGCCGAACTGATCGCCTCTGTCTGGAACGATATTCTCGCGGTGCGCGACAAGGGACCGCTGGTGGTCAACATCACCAACTATGTGGTCACCAACAATACCGCCAATTCCCTGCTGGCCCTCGGAGCCTCCCCGGCCATGAACCACGTGGCCGAGGACCTGCCAGGGCTCGTCAATCTGTCCGGTGCCCTGGTGGTCAATCTCGGCACCCTGGCCAAGGACTATGTGGAGGGTATGCGCGTGGCCATGGCCCAGGCCAACGACATGGACATGCCCATCGTTCTCGACCCGGTGGCTGCCGGAGTGAGCGATTTCCGCACCGGTCTGGCCGTCGAGTTCATCGAGAACTACAAGCCCGCCATCATCCGGGCCAATGCCTCGGAGATCATGGCCGTGGCCGGAGAGGACGGCAAGCCCAAGGGAGTGGATACCTCCAAGGGCGTGGACGAGGCCCGGCCTGCGGCCCTGTCGCTCAACGAGCGGTTCGGCAGCACGGTACTGGTCAGCGGCGAGACCGATCTGGTGGTTGCCAAGGGGCGCGAGGCCAAGCTCTCCGGCGGATCGGCCATGATGCCGCGGGTCACTGGTTTGGGCTGCACCTGCACCGCTCTGGCCGGAGCCTTTGCCTCGGTCCAGAAGGACTCTTTTCAGGCCGCATTGGACACCGCGGCCGTCATGAACATTGCGGGCGAGATGGCCGCCGAACTTTCGCCCGGACCCGGCAGCCTGCAGATGCATTTTCATGATGCGCTCTACCTGATGGATGAATCGGACGTGGCTGCGCGGCTCAAGGTGGTGCTGTCATGATGAAGGCCGAGGACCTGCTGGTTTATCTGGTCACGGACCGTCCTCTCTGCCTGGGGCGTTCCCTGGAAGAGGTTGTGGCCGAGGCCGTGGCGGGCGGTTGCACCATGGTCCAGTTGCGTGAAAAAGAGGCGGATACGGGCGAGTTCGTCGATCTCGCCCGTCGTCTGCACGCGTTGCTCAAGCCCAAGGGCGTGCCGCTGCTCATCAATGACCGCGTGGACGTGGCCCTGGCCGCAGGAGTCGAAGGCGTACACGTGGGCCAGTCGGACATGCTCCCGGCAGATGTCCGCCGCCTGATGGGCGAGTCGGCCATCGTCGGCCTTTCCGTGGATACGGATGAGGAGTTGCTGGCGGCCCAGTCCGAACCCGTGGATTACCTCGGCATCGGTCCGGTGTATCCCACCGGCACCAAGAAGGACGTCAAGGGTACTCCCTGGGGACCCGATGGCCTCAAACGGGCCATGGGCATGACCTCAATCCCGTTGGTGGGCATCGGCGGCGTGCATCTCAGGGATGTTCCGGCCATTGCCGAGTCGGGCGTGGCCGGTATCGCCGTGGTTTCGGAGATTTGCTCCGCGCCTTCGCCCAGAGACGCCACGCAAGCCCTGGTGCGTGCCATGCGGGGGAGTGTCTGATTTCCACTCAACGAATGGAGAGCTGATGTCGCTTACCGTGAAGCTGGATTGTTCCGGCATTGATTGGGAGGCTGTGGCGAATCTGCTGCGGCGGGTCGGTATGGCCCATTATGATCCGGCGGTGCATGAACGGGCCTTCACGGCCAGCCATGCCACGGTCTTTATCCTTGATGACGGAAAGCTGGTCGGCTTTGGCCGGGCCATTTCCGACGGGGAATATCAGGCAGCCGTCTACGATTGCGCGGTGGATCCCGAGTGTCAGGGCAAGGGCGTCGGCTCCCTTATAATGAAGCACATTCTGGACGGCGTGGCCGGGTGCAATGTCATTCTGTATGCCGCACCGGGCAAGGAAGGTTTTTACCGCAAGCAGGGATTTAGCGACATGCGGACGGGCATGGCGAAATTTACCAGCGTGGACATCATGCGGGACAAGGGGTTTATCGAATAGCCGCTTGTTTTGCGTTTCGGGCGTCGGCGGATGTGTTGCCGCTTTGTTTTGCACCGGCTACAGGTGGGATTTGAATGCAGCTGAATCTGAAGTTTGATTGTGACGGTATCGATTTCGAGTCTGTATTGCAGTTGTTGCGCAGCGTAGGCATGGGTGCTCGATCGCTGGAGGACCATATACAGGCCTTCAAGGCCAGTCGTACCGTGGTCTTTGTCTTTGACGGCGAGCTTTTGATCGGGGTCGGCCGCGCCATTTCGGACGGCGTGCGCCAGGCGGCCATCTTTGATTGCGCGGTTCACCGGGAATATCAGGGAAAACGGATAGGTACTCTGATCCTGGATGCGATTCTGGAGCGTGAGGCCGGGTGCGATGTAACCCTCTTTGCCGTGCCGGGAAAGGAGGGCTTTTACGAGAAGCTCGGATTTCGCGCCATGAAGACGGCCATGGCGAAGTTCACCAGGGAAGCCGCCATGCGTGAGTCGGGATACATCGAGTAGCGATTTTATCAGCAGCGGGTCAGCCGCTGCATGGCGTCGGCCAGATGCCGGAGCCAGATGTCCACCAGCCGGTCGTATTCCCCGGCCCCCTTGAGCACGGCCTCACAGGCAATGCCTTCCTTTTCCAGCCGGGTCTTCCAGCTGTGCTCCCCGTCACCGACCATATCTTTGGCAACATGCCAGCCCGCACCGAAGAGGAAGGGGAGCAGGTACGCCTTTTTTACCCCATCCTTCCGGAACCGTTCGATGATCGCGTCGATGCCGGGCTCTGCCTCCATGGCGCCCAGGTGGACAGTGTTGTCCCGTGCCTGGAAGGCGTGGTGCAGGGTCTCGTAGTAGACGTTGCCGTCGTGCTTGGTGCCGTGCCCCATGAAGAGCACGGCGTCGTTTTCGCCCTTGCCTTCCTGGGCGATGGAGAGAATGGCGTCGGCTACCGCCTCCACGCCGGGGTCACCGGCCACCAGCGGAAATCCGACCTCCACGCGGGTGAAACCGCCTTCGGCCAGCATCTGCTGGTTGGCCAGCGTGAGCAGTTCGTGGAACTCGGTGCCGGGAATGAGATGCAGGGACTGGATGGCCACATGGGTCACGCCTTCCCCGCGCAGCCGGGCCAGGGCGTCCGGCACGGAGTCCACGGCCTCGCCCTTGCGCTGCATATGGCCCCGGATGGTCTTTGAAGTATAGGCCACCAGGACCGGCACATCGGGATGCGCCGCCCGGACGCGTTCGGTGATGTGACCGAGCGCGGCCATGGCGTTCTTGTTGCGCGAGCCGAATGCGGCGAGGATGATGGCTGTTTTCATTTATTTCTTTACCAGGGCCAGCGAGAAGTAGTGGGGCCGGGACGGTGCGTCGTTGATGTCCATGAGGATGGACTCGCCCTCCATGCCCAGGCGGGAGACCAGGACGGTCTTGTCGCCCAGGCGCAGCCGCTTCAGCGTGGCGCGAATTTCCTCGAAGTTTTTGTACGCCTTGAGAATAACGGCATTGTCCGCCACGTCAAGCTGGCGTTCCAGAACTTCCGGGTCGGCCACGCCCGAGGTGATGAGCAGGGACTCGCTGGATTCGGCCAGAACCAGCCCGATACGGGCTGCGGCGGCGTGAAAGGATGTGATGCCGGGAATGGCCTGTAGCCGGACGTTGTGGTCCATTTCCAACAGCGTGCGTTGCAGGTAGCCGTAGGTGGAGTAGGTCAGCGGGTCTCCCAGGGTAATGAACGCGCCGTTCAGCCCCTGATCGAGGACCTCGTGAACGATCCGCGCGTTTTCGCGCCATGCCTCTTCCAGGGCGTCTTTGTCCTTGGTCATGGGGAAACCGAGCTGTTCGATGCGCACGTCCGCCCGCAGGTGGGGTTGCGCAATGGAAAGGGCCGTGGAGTAGTCGTTTTTGGTCGAAGCCGCCGCAAAGATGACGTCCACCTCGCCCAGTGCGCGCACCGCCTTGAGGGTGAGCAGTTCCGGGTCGCCTGGGCCGACGCCGATGCCGTAGAGTATACCTTTTTCGCTCATGATGTTCCTTACCGGATGCCGCCGGGATACAGCAGTTGATGGACGGTTTCGATGCCCTGAAGAAGACGCATGGTGGGCCGGGAGACGAGATGCTCGTCAACGAGAAAGACATTGCGGTCGCGCACGGCCTTGATCCGGGAGGCGGCCGGGGCGTTGGCGATGTCTCGTTCCGAGACTTCGTTCATATGCCCGTGCTGGGAAAGGTAGACGTCAATTTGGGACCCCTTGTTCAGCATTCGCTCCAGGCCGTAATTGGCAATATTGCTGTCGTGGTTGGCCTTGGCGTCGGTTGCGACATTGCGCCCGCCAGCCGTCTTCAGGACAAAGAGCGGCATGGAACCGGGAGTAAATGTGGCGTATTTGCGGTGTACGGATTCGAAGAAGACCTTGGGACGTTTGTTTGCCGGCACGCGGTCCAGCCTGCTTTCGGCCTTTTCCAGGCCGCTCTTGAAATTCGCGATCATCTTTTCGGCCTCAGGCTCCTTGCCTGTCAGACGCCCCAGCTTGCGCCAGTAAGCGTACATCTGGTCGATGGTCGAGGGTTGCAGCGCCAGAACCTTGATGCCCTGCCTCTTGAGGGCACTCCACAGCGCGGGATGGCTGCGCAGGTGCATGGGGCGGATGAGTATCAGGTCGGGTTTGGCGGCCAGGAATTTTTCCACTCCGTCCCTGGCGTTGAACTGGGGTTTCGTCAGCGCCTCGGATGGGAAGTCCTCGCTGGTGCTTACGCCGATTATCTGTTCGTCCAGCCCGAGGTTGAACAGGTTTTCCGTATGTGCGGGATAAAGCGAGATGATGCGGGTGAACGGCGCACTGAACTCGATGGTGGTTCCGGCGTCGTCGGTGATCTGCCCGCCCCTGGCCGCAACCGGCAGGCAGAGCAGGAAGACAAGTAGAATGACAAGTTTCTTCATGATCGGTTTTCTCTGGTGAAGGTGATGACCGGGTGGCCGTCTTCCGGATGTATGGCCATATGGGCCCGGACGCCGAAGATATCCTGAATGGCGTCGGGCGTGAGCACGTCGGCCGGCGTACCCAGGGCGAGAATCCGCCCTCGGCCCATGAGAATGATGCGGTCGCAATAGGCCGCAGCCAGATTGAGATCGTGGAGCACAACGCCCACGGTCCGATTCTTTTGTCGAGCCAGCCGTGACAACTCCGCCATGGTGGCGATGCCGTGCCGGATGTCCATACTGGAAGTGGGCTCGTCGAGCAAGAGCGCCGGAGCTTCCTGGGCCAGTGCCCGGGCGACAACGGCACGCTGCCGTTCGCCGCCGGACAAGGTGTCCAATGTACGATCCGCAAGCGGTGTCAGTTCCATGGCCGCCATGGCGCGTTCCGTCGCCTCCAGGTCATCCGCGGATGGATGGGCGAACCTGGGGATGTGCGGATGGCGGCCCATGAGCACGACCTCCCGAACCGTGAATGGAAACGGGAATGGCGCGGATTGTTCCACCATGGCGAGCAGGCGTGCCAGCGCCGAAGGGCGAACGTCCCGCACCGGCACATCGTTGATGAGCGCCTCGCCTTGGTTCGGCAGCAGGTGTCCGGCCAGCAGGTCGAGCAATGTGGTCTTGCCGCAGCCGTTGGGGCCGAGGATGCCGTGCAGCAGTCCCGGACCGAGTTGCAGGTTGACGTCGCGCAGGACAGGCTCCCTGCCATGGCCGAAGGTGAGGTCGCGAAGGGCCAGGCGCGCTTTAGCCATGCAGCCTCCCGCTTCTGGTACGGGTGAATATCCAGCAGAAGACAGGGCCGCCTATGAGGGCGGTCAGCACGCCGATGGGTACCTCATGGGGCAGCGCGGCCCGGGTGACGGTATCCGCACTGAGCAGCAGCAACCCCCCGGCCAGCCCCGATGCGGGCAGCAGGACCCGGTTGTCCGGCCCCACGGCCAGCCGCATCAGGTGGGGGATGATGAGTCCCACGAATCCGATGATGCCGGAGACGGATACGCAGACCGCGCTGATCAGGGATGCCGTGAGCAGCAGGATCAGACGGACACGGCCTGTATCCACGCCCAGTGACCGCGCGGAGCGGGCGCCGAGGCTCATGATGTTCAGGTCTCTCGCGTAGAAGAGGCAGACCGCGAATCCGGCCAGGGTGACGCAGCCGGTCAGTGCGGCGTCTGTCCAGGTGCGGGAGACAAAGCTGCCCATGAGCCAGAAGACGATGGTCGCCACCCGCTCGTCGGCAAGGTACTTGATGAAGCTGATGCCTGCCGAGAGGATGGCCGAGACGATGACGCCCGAGAGAATCAGGTTGGTCGGGGCGAGGTCGTTATCCCGCCCGGAGAGGGCCATGACCGCCACCAGGGTGGCGGCAGCGCCGATGAAGGCGGCGGCTCCGAGGGTGGCGGGGCCGAGGAAGTTCAGCCCCAGGAGCAGCGCCAGGGCGGCGCCGAAGGCCGCGCCGGAGGATACGCCGAGGGTGAACGGGTCGGCCAGGGGATTGAGCAGCAATCCCTGGAAAACAGCGCCCGCAACGGCCAGCCCGAAGCCGACGGATATGGCGGAGACGATGCGCGGCAGGCGGACGTCCACCACCACGCTGGTGTGCAGCATTGCCTTGGAATCCGCCGCCTCCCGCAGGGAGCCGAGCACCGCCTGTATAACCTCGCCCGGGGACACGGCAATGAAGCCGAGACCGGAGGCGATCATCCCCAGCGCGACCAAAAGCAGGACGAGCAGGGCAATGATGACGGCGGAGCGTGCGGTTGTGCGGGGAGCGGCGGCCATGGGTATCCTCGGGCGTTACTTGTCCAGAACGTCCTTGAGGTGGTCGGCGTAGATATCCGCCCAGGCGTTCAGGGAGCCAAGTCCGCGCAGTTCGGGCGTTACCTGGAAGCCTGCTTTGGTCAGCACGGATTTCCAGGAGTCGTCCTCGTCACCGGCCATGTCGTTGTTGGCGTGGTCGCCCGCAACGATCATGAAGGGCTTGAGCAGGATCTTCTTTTTGCCGCTGGCCTTGATGGACGGGATGATGGCTTCCAGTCCGGGAAAGCCTTCGACACAGCCGATGAAGATCGGATAGCCGTAGGCGGCCTGCAGCTCATGCTGGGTCTCCATGTAAATGCCGGTGGAGAAGAAGTCGTTGCCGTGGCCCATGTAGACCAGGGCGGCGCCCATCTTTTTGGCCTGGTCCACGTCCGCCTTCAAGGCCTTGACGCCGACGGCGATGTCATCGGTATAGGGATAGGCATCGCCGGGCATTCCCAGGGCCGGGCGGCCCAGCGCCAGGCGGGTGAAGACCGCGTTCTTGGCCTTGAGAGTATGAATGTTGGCGAGGGTGCCCACCAGATTCTTGAGGTCCGTGAATTCCTCTCCGGCAAAGACGTGCAGGGATTGGACAGTGACGTCCTTGTAGCCTTCGTTCTGCAGGTCCGCGATGGTGGCCAGCGGGCTCTTCACGAACAGCATCTCATGGGGGACATCGGCGTTGGCCTTCTGCCAGGCCGTGTCGTCCTGCCGCTTGTGCCAGATTTTCCGGATGATGGCGGAGGTGAAGGCAAGACGGACCGGCACGCCGGGGCAGGCCTTTTCGATGCGGGTCTTGATGTTGAGGATGGATTTGAGGCCAGTGGGGTAGGACGTGCCGAATGCGGCCAGAACAACGGCTTTTGGGGCCGGGCCGGATTCGCCGTGTCCGGCCATGGCCGGTACGGTCAGGGTGAAGACGAGCGCGACGGCCAGCGCGGAAAGTGCGGCCGTCAATTTGCAAAAGGACATGATGCCTCCTGAGCGGAGGGGCTGTTTGAGGAAAAAAAATAAAGCCTCCTTTCCTTCACGCATTTGAAGGAAGGAGGCCGTTTTCCCCTTCTATGTACCCACAGGCGGTAAGCCCTCGTACCACCGGGGCAGACCAATAGCGTATTCAGGCAGGTCTTCCGGCTGGCTCCTTCGTCTCCGCCTTCCCAGCAAAATAGCCAGTGGCATGATGGCGACGAAATGGCAGAGCGTCACGGCGGCGGGTCCGCTCCCGGTTTTCACGGGATTCCCTATAAAGTCCGTCAGGACACCTGAACCGCAGCAACCTATACGCGAGGGCTGATGGCGTCAAGCAACATGGACGCAATCAGCCCCGTTTTGAAGATCTGTGCAGGCGCGCCTCGAAGTGTCGCATCATCTCTTCCGTGTCGATGACCAGCGCGTCGGACTCGCCCATCATGCCGTAACCCAGGATCGGAATATCGAAGATTTCCTCCACGGGGACGGTAAATCCGGTGATGACCACCTGCTGCTGTCTGAGCACTTCATCCACCAGAATGGCCGCCTTGTAGTCGCCCACACGGACCACTATGGCCTGCGCCAGTTCGATGTCCTCCACCTCGGGCGTGAGTTCCAGCAGGTCCGCCAGGCGGAGCAGCGAGTGAACCTCGCCGCGCACGTCCACGGTCTCGCGGCCATCGGGCAGTGAGACGACTTCGTTGAGCTTGGGCATGTATATTTCCACCACGTCGCGGCTGGGGACGATAAAGGTATCGCCGCCGACCTTGCAGACGAGCGCTTCCACGATACCTTCGTTGGCGGAGCGGTCCAGCGGAATCGAGATGGTGAAGGCTGCACCGTGTCCCAGATCGCTTTCGATGGTCACGTCGCCGTCCAAGGTGTTCCGGATGGCGTTGACCACGGCATCCATGCCTACGCCTCGGCCGGAAACATCGGTGATTTTTTCGGCCGTGGAGAAGCCCGACTGGAGCACGAACTGGAGAATTTCATCCTGCTCGTATTCCTTGTCCGAATCGGCCAGCCCCTTTTCCAGGGCCTTGGCCAGAATGCGGTCCGGGTCCAGTCCCTTGCCGTCGTCGCGGACCTGGATGAAGGCGCTGTCGCCCTTGCGCCATGCGGCGAGTGTGACCTTTCCGGTCTCGTCCTTGCCCGCGGCCTTTCGACCTTCCGGGTCTTCAAGGCCATGGTCGACCGCATTGCGGAGCAGGTGGACCAGCGGTTCGTTGAGGCTTTCCACAATGGTCTTGTCCAGGGCGAGGTCGTCGCCGGTGACTTCGAATTCCAGTTTCTTGCCGATTTTCTGGCTCAGGCTTTTTACCAGACGGTGCATGGGCATGAATATCTGCTTGAGCGGCACCAGACGGATGGCGTCCACCTCGCGTTGCAGCTTGCTGATGACATTGTCCAGCTCGCGCAGGGATGAGGCCATCTGGGTAAGGTTTTGCGCACCTCCCTGGGCGATTACGGCATAGGTTACCATGAGTTTGCCAACCAGTTCGATGACGCGGTCCAATCGGTCTGTGCCGACACGGATGGAGGAAATGGCCTGAGCTGCCATTCCCTTTTCCTGCTTGGCCTTTCTCTTTGGCTTGCTTTCCGCCTTTTCCTCTTCCTTGGCTTCAGGCGCCTCGGTCTCCTCAGCTTCTGCCTCCGCCGTGGGCGGCTCTTCAAAGGCCTTTGCCGCAGCCTCTTCGGATTCCGGCTCCATCTCGACTTGCGCCTTGGCGTGAGTCTTGGATTCCTTGATGCCCATGGAGGTTGCACCGCTTTCCAACAAACCGGAAAGGGCGAAGAAGAATCGTTTTTGAGCCTCGCAGACGCCGAGCATTGCCGTGATGATGTTGTCGTCAACCGGTGTTATGCCGTCCATGAGCATGTCGAGTATGGCGATGACTCCGGCGCTGGAGAGCTTCATGTGCGAAAGGCCGAGCGCATCCACTGCGGCACCGGTGTTCTGGCCGGTATCCGCCACTTCGAGAATCTGCTTCTCGATGTCCTCAATGCATTGGATGATGCTGTCCTGCACGGTTGCTCCTTATTGGGTCGTGAAATATGTGTCCACGTCGGGGTATACGGCTATGGTCTTGTCGAAACCCCAGGTGTACAAAATCTGTTTGGCGTCGGAGGAAAGATTGCAGGCCGCAATCTTGAACGTGACGCCCATGCTGGCCACCGCACTCCAGGCCGTGGACCCGAACGTGAGCACGTCCTCCAGGTCGAGGAGGATGCTGTCGCCAGGCTCGATGCTCAGAATGGCCGAAATGATGGGTTTGAAATGGGGCTCAATGTGAACGCGGGGGTCCTTGACCCGGATAATGGTCACATCGTTGCGGGTTGATACTTCGACTCCCGCGCCGGTGGCCTCGGCTTCCACCTGGCCGCTTGAGGAGGCTGTCAGAATGAGATCCAGGACTTCCTTTTCCTCGTCTTCGTCCCGGTCGCCGTCGCGCAATTGCTCCAGCACCTGGAAGATCATGTTGATGCCGCGAGAGAGCAGCGTCAGGTTGTCGGTGGTGGATTCCACTTCACCGGCCTGCACCTTCTTCAGAAAATCCTCTATCTTGTGGGTAAAGTGTGAGGCGGGTTCGAAACCTGCCATGAAACCGGTCACGCCCTTGATGGTGTGCAGCGGGCGCGCAAGGATTTCAATGCCTTCGCCTACAGCCTTCTGCTCCAGCAGTTCCAGCCCCTCCATTACTTGGGGGTAGTACTTGTCGTTGACCTCGGAAAAGAATTCCTCGACCATCGGATCATCGGTCATGTTCTTGTCCTCTGTCCGTCTATTTTTTCAAGAGTCCCAGTTTTTCAAGCTCCTTGTAAAGCTGATCTCTGGAGACTGGCTTTACAATATAGCCCGAAGCTTCGCCATCATAAAACGACTTGAGCACCGTTTGCGGATCGTCCAGCGCCGTCGTCATAACGACTTTGACTCTTGGCCTGAGGTTGTCGCTGTCCTCAAGCTCCCTGATTTTTCGCAAGGCCTCTATGCCGTCCACTTCGGGCATCATGATGTCCATGAGGATGAGGTCGTACGGCATTTTTTCCTCATGGGCGAGTTTGAAGGCTTCTACTGCTTCGCGCCCGTTGACCACTATCTCCACTTCGAACAACGTAAGCAGAAAGGATCGCAGGACTTTTCGGCTCAGGAATTCATCTTCAACTATGAGAGCTCGCATGGCTTCCTCTGGCTTGGATTAAAATAAGGGCTCTTTTTAAGAGTTATCATATGTAATCGAAAAAGTTGTCAATGTGATGATAGCAAAATATAACGTCATTTTTGTGTTTGTTCTCGTTTGGCCGTTCCCCTTGCCATGAGTCCGCCAGTCAGGTACCAAGCCCGCATGTCTCAATGGATAACCGACAGGCGAAGGGAGAGGATCGAGCAGGTCCTGGCCCGCCGGCAGAAAGGACTGACACTGGTTTTTGACAATATCTGGGACCCGCACAATGTCTCGGCAGTGTTACGCAGTTGCGATGCATTCGGGGTGGCGGACGTCCACCTGTATTATACCGAATCCCAGTGGCCGGAGCTGGGGCGCAAGAGTTCGGGGTCGGCCAAGAAATGGATTCGACGTACCCAGCATGTGGATGCGGAGGCCATGGTCGGCGAACTGAAGGGCGCCGGATTTCATCTGGTTCGCACCGGATTTTCCGACACGGCCAAGCCGCTCATGGATGTCGATTTTACCGGCAATACCGCAATAATTCTCAGCAACGAACACCGGGGAACGGCCCCGGAGCTTGCCGCCCTGGTCCCGGACGAGGTCTACATTCCCATGCAGGGCATGGTGCAGAGTCTCAATGTCTCCGTGGCGGCTGCCGTCATTCTCTATGAAGCGTTCAAGCAGCGCCATGAGGCCGGGTTGTATGACTCTCCGAATCTCGATGCCGAGGAATTGGAGGCCATGCGCCGGGACTGGTGTTCCCGCTAAACGGGTACCGTGCGGTTTTTCGTTGAAAAAAAGGCCGTTCAGGTATAAACAAACCGCCAAGTTCTTGGGAGCGGCTCCGGCTTGGAGACCGTTACCGGACGGGAGGTAGCACTTGTTTAATTTGCTCAAAGCCATGCTCGCCGGACAGGTTGTGATCTATCCCACCGAGACGCTTTATGCCCTTGGGTGTGACGGTAGCAACGAAGCTGCGTGCGAGCGGGTGATCGAAATAAAGGCCCGCCCTTTGACAAAGCCTCTCCCGCTGATCATCGGCGGAGTTCAGATGCTTCCCCTTGTCACGGCCGAACGCCCCTCCGCTCTGGAGGAGTTGACCAAGTTCTTCTGGCCCGGGCCACTGTCCATTCTGGTTAAGGCCCTGCCCGAATTGCCCCGGCAGGTCTGTGATGCTGATGGCTACACCTCGGTCCGCTGGAGCGGGCATCCTTTTGCGGCCGAGTTGGCCCGCAGGCTCAAAAAGCCCATAGTTTCCACCAGTGCCAACGTCAGCGGCGGCAAGCCCGTAGCCCTGCCGGAAGATATAGATCCCTACCTTGAAGAGCACGCGGGAGCGGTCTATCACGATCCGCCCTGGCCGCGCGGCGGCAAACCCTCCACCGTGGTTCGGGTGCTCGGCTCCTCTCGGCTGGCCGTTCTGCGCGAGGGCGCGATTTCCGTAAAGATGCTTTGCGACAAGGGCTTTTCCGTCACCATCGCATCCTGATTATAACGGGGTTCCCATTTATCTCCGTCGTGTGCTATGAGCGGCAATAGGAGGCAAAATGGGTTGTGAACTCGATGAAGCTGAACTGGACCGCATTCTCATTGTAGAAGACAGCCGGTCCATTGCGCAGGAGCTCCAGCGGTCCATAGGGGCCGCCTTTTCCCTTAGCGTCGAGGTCGCTTCGGACTATGCACAGGCCGAAGAAATGCTCGGCGGCTTTGGCTCCTTCCCTTTTCTTGCCATTCTTGATCTGACCCTGGCCGACGCGCCGAACGGTGAGATTGTCGACCTGTTCAGGAACAAAAACATCCCCAGCATCATATTCTCTTCCGATTTTTCGGAGGAAACCCGGGCGCGCATGTTCGCCAAGGGGATTATCGACTATGTGGTCAAGGACGGCCAGGCCGTGTCCAATGTTCTGGACTATATCCGGCGGTTGCGGCGCAACCGCGGAATCCGGGTGTTGGTGGTCGATGATTCCGCATCCTCAAGGGCCTTGCAGTGCTCGCTGTTGCGGCGGCAGATGTTTCTGGTAGATGAAGCGGCGAGCGGGACCGAAGCGCTGGAGATTCTACGTGGCGAGGAGGAAATTAGTCTGGCCATTGTCGACTATATGATGGGCGACATGGATGGCGTGGCGCTCATTCGGTCAATAAGAGGGGAGTTCGGGCGTGAGAAATTGCCGGTTATCGGCGTTTCTTCGTCGAAGGACCCGATGCTGACTGTTCGTTTCCTCAAGCATGGGGCCAGTGATTTTCTTGCCAAACCCTTTGAGGCGGAAGAATTCAATTGTCGGGTGGACAATGCGGTGGAGATGGTCGAAGCCGTTCGCCAGCTTACCTGGGCCAACCGGATCAAGAACCAGTTGCTTGGAACCGCCGTGCATGACTTGCGCAGTCCTATCAGCGGCATCAAGGGCTTTAGCGAGATGCTGCTCGACAACGTTTACGGAGAACTGGCCGGTGAACAGCGCGAGGTCATCGAGTTCATTCATTCGGCCAACAGCCAGATGGATACGCTGGTCAATGATCTGCTGGATATTTCATCCATCGGGGCGGGGCAGTTGCGGCTTAACCGTCGGTTGGGAAGCCTTGTCGATGTCGCGAACAAAGCTATTCATTTTCATTCCCTGGCGGCCAAGGCCAAATCCATCACTATCCTGCCGTTGGAGGGGGAGGCGCCGCCATTCGGTTTTGATGCCCAGCGCATCGGACAGGTACTGGATAATTTGCTGAGCAACGCCATCAAGTTTTCTCAGGTGGGCACGACTATTCGCGTTACCCTTGAGGTGGTGGACGGGCAGGCCAGGGTTTCGGTCCTTGACCAGGGACAGGGCATTCCCGAGGACGAACTCGAAGAATTGTTCCAGTCCTATCACAGGACTAGCGTCCGCCCCACAGCCGGGGAGGCCAGCACCGGTCTGGGGCTGGTCATTGCCAAGAAGATCGTGGAAGTACATGGCGGGACCATCGGGGTTGAATCCGAGCCCGGGCATGGTTCCACCTTCCATTTTTCCCTGCCCATGAACTGATACCCTTTGCCGTTGTGTCTGCCCTGCCGAGCCGCTATGGTGAGCCAAACCATGGAGGAAATCCTTGCAGCAGACAAAGCAATGTCCGCGATGCGGCGAAGAGATTGTCGTGTATCGCAATCCGGTGCCTACCGTGGACGTGGTTATTCACGTTGTGGATGAGTCGGGGGAGGGCGTTGTCCTGGTGGAGCGCCGCAACCCTCCGCATGGCTGGGCGCTTCCCGGCGGATTTGTGGATTATGGCGAGTCCTGCGAACAGGCCGCAGTGCGCGAAGCCTTGGAGGAAACCGGGCTGGAAGTGGAACTGGGCGACCTGCTCGGCGTCTATTCCGACCCGGCGCGCGATCCGCGCCAGCATACCCTGAGCGTGACTTATATGGCCAGGGCCCGAGATATGGGGATTCTGTGCGCTGGGGATGATGCGGCCAATGTCCGCGTCTTTCCGCTCGACGCGTTGCCGCCCCTTGCCTTTGATCATGCCGTTATTATTGATGATTTCCGGACGCGGCTTGAAGATGCGAAACGGGCGTGACCTGTGCCTTCGTGCAATAATAATAAAATATGAATTCAGGTGGATATGAAGATGAGAACCCTGTGTGTGACGCTGGGGGACCCGTGCGGTCTCGGCCCGGAACTGGTGGCGCGGCATTTTGCCGAGGAAGGCGTGCCGACAAACGAGCGTGTACTGGTTATCGGCCCGGAAAAGCCGCTGAGACGGGAGATGGAGCGCATAAACGCATCCTTTGGCATTGAGCCGGTTGCCGATGCCGGAAGTTTGCCGGAAAAGCCCGGACTGTATCTGCTGACGCCGCCGGAACTGGCGGATATTGAGTTCTGCCTTGGCGAGCCCACGGTGGAAGGTGGCAAGTCAGCCGGAGTCAGTCTGGATGCCGCGGTGCGCCTCATTGACGCAAGCGTAGCCCAGGGGCTGGTCACCTGCCCGCTGAACAAGGCCATGTTGCAGCAGGCAGGCTTTGCCTTTGCCGGACATACCGAGTTCTTGGCCGAAAGGGCCGGGGTAGGGGCGGACAAGGTGTGCATGCACCTCTGCGGGCACGACCCGGACGACATGGCTTCACCGAAGTTGCGGGTCAGTCTGGTGACCACGCATCCCGCTCTCAAGGATGTGGCGAAGCTGATCACCCGAGAGCGTATTTTGAACTGCCTGGAACTTACAGTGGACTTCCTGAAACGTCTCGGCCTGGATGGCCCGGTGGTTGTCTGCGGGCTCAATCCGCACGCAGGGGAGTCGGGTCGCATCGGAGACGAGGAAATCACCACCATTGCTCCCGCCCTGGCAGAAGCCCGGGCCCAGGGGCTGAACGTGGTCGGCCCCCTGCCTGCGGATACGGTGTTTCATTTCGCGGCGCACGGCAAATATCCGGCCGTGCTCGCCATGTATCACGATCAGGGATTGGGGCCTCTCAAGCTCATGCATTTCAGCCGGGCGGTGAACGTCACCCTTGGGCTGCCGTATGTGCGTACCTCGCCGGACCATGGCACGGGCTATGATCTGGTGGGCAAGGGCGAAGCCTCGGTGCGCAGTTTTCATGCGGCTCTGGACATGGCCCGCCGTCTCGTGGGAGAGCGGTAGCATGGCCCGTTCCTTTGTCTTGCTGGATCGTGATGGTACGATCATTTACGACCGGCATTACCTGAGCGACCCGGAAGGGGTGGAGTTGCTCCCTGGCGCGGCCGAGGGCCTCAGAAGGCTTATAGATCTCGGTCTCGGTCTGGTGGTCGTCAGCAACCAGAGCGGTGTGGGGCGGGGGTATTTCGACGAGGCGTCGGTGCAGGCCTGCAACTCGCGAATGGCGGAACTGCTGGCCCCGTACGGTGTCACTTTTGAGGGCATGTATTGGTGCCCGCATACGCCGGAAGAGGAGTGTGACTGCCGAAAACCGGAGCCAGGGCTCATACAGCGGGCGGCGCGGGAACTGGATTTCGATCCGGCCGCCAGTTTTATGGTCGGAGATAAGATCGCGGATATGGGAGTAGGGCGTAATGCAGGAGCCGCAACCATTCTGGTGCGTACCGGCAAGGGAGCCGATCATGAAGCGCGCTGCCGGGATCTGGCCGACTTTGTGGAGGATGATCTGCGCGGCGTGGCTGATCGTATTGCTTCGCTGCTGTTGGCGAGGCCATAACCCTGGTGATTTTGTCGGAGCCTGTACTGGGCCGACATTATGGCAATAAAAAAGGCCGGCTCCCAAGTAAGCCGGCCTTTTTACTACAGCAAAACGCAAACTACGCTTTTTGCTTGTCGAGAAATCTCGCTACCAGACACATGGCGATGGCAAAACCTATTTCAAGAGCGTCCATCGGGATGGTGATCCATCCCACCTCAGACCAGTAATTCATTATATTTCCACTCCATACTGAATGTTCAGGTGGAGCTTTCTACCAAAGCGGAAAATGGTTGTAAACCAAAAAAAGGACGGCCGAAGCCGTCCCTGTAATTCGGTATAGGCGACGCGTTATTCAGCCAGTTTCTTTTGGGCGAATTTGAGCATCTTGGCGGCTTCGGCAAACTTGGGATTGAGATTCACTGCTGTCTGGGCGGAATCGGCCATCTTTTTCCACTTGCGCCAGTCGAAGTACAGGCGGCCGAGATTGTAATGCAGGTATTCGTCGCTGTCGGTCAGCGTCAGGGCCTTGAGATAGTACCTCTCGGCGGTTTCATAATCCTTCATCTTGCGCAGGACCATGCCGATTCGGTTGTACAAGTGAATGGCGTTGGGGTCGTCACGCAGGGCATCGTCCAGCATGTGGAATGCTTCCTGGTAGCGGCCCGCATTGAGATAGCGGTCTGCAATGTCGGCCTTGAGGTCCACATCGCCGCTGAATTCCTTGATGAGCTGGTCGAAGGTCGATTTGGCCTGATCCCATTCCTGATTGTCTAGGTGTTGCTGGCCTTGCTCCAGCGCCTTTTTCTTTTGCCCCATGAGGGCTTGCATCTGGCCCTTCACATCGTCGCTCAGGGCGTTTTGCAGCTCCTGGAGCAGCTCGCGCATGGCTTCGAGCAGCGCACGTTCCTCCCCTGGCTTGTAGCTGATGACGAGGGGGTATATCTTGCGCAGTTTGGCGTCGTTGTTGAGCGCCATGGTGACCTTGTCCAGAATCTCCTCGAACTCCTTGCGCTCTCCTTTCATGACCGGGTTCTTCATGAACAGTATGAGCCCGTCGTGCACAGCCTGCACGGCCGGCATATACTTGCCCTGCTTGAGGTGGGTCGGAATGGCGTTGAGCTTTTTGCGCGCGTTTATGAGGTCGTTGGACATGGTTTAGGTCCTCTTGCTGGGGATGCCGGGTTGGGATCGGTTTATTTTCCTATGCTGTCTTTAACCATATCACGATAACGTTTGAAAAAGTAGCGGCTATCGTGCGGTCCCGGGCTCGCCTCGGGGTGGAACTGGATGGCCAGGATGGGCAGTTCCTTGTGGCGGAACCCTTCCAGGGTGTTGTCGTTCAGGTTGACGTGGGTTTTTTCCAGGCAGTCGATGCCGTCCACGTCCACGCAGAAGCCGTGGTTCTGGGAAGAAATCTCAATTTTTTCGGTCTGCAGGTCCATGACGGGATGGTTGCAGCCATGGTGGCCGAACTTGAGCTTGTAGGTTGTGCCACCCATGGCCAGACCGAGGATCTGGTGGCCCAGGCAGATGCCCGCCACCGGCATGTCCTTGCACAGGTCCTTGGTTGCCTCCACGGCGGTGGCCACGGCGGCGGGGTCGCCGGGGCCGTTGGAGAGGAACACTGCCTCGGCACCGGTCTCGCGCACCTGGGCCGCGGTGTAGTGGGAGGGCAGGACAATCATGTCGAATCCCTGGTCCGCCATCAGGCGCAGGATGTTCCACTTGATGCCGAAGTCATAGACGGCCAGCTTGGGACCGGTGCCCTTCCAGGAAAAGTCTTTGAGGTCATCCATGAACACGGGCTTTTTGCCGTCCCATGTGTAGGGCTTGTCCGCTGAAACACGGTCGGCCAGGTTGAGGCCTTCCATTTTTTCGATGGAGCGCGCCTTGTCCACCAGCTCATCCGGCTTTACGTCACCAGCCGCCATGTAGCCGCGCTGGGCGCCGTTGATGCGCAGGTGGCGGGTCAGGGCGCGGGTATCGATGCCTTCGATGCCCATGATCCCGACCTGTTTCAGGTACTCGGGCAGGGACATGGCGGAGCGCCAGTTGCTCGGCTGCTTGCAGCATTCCTTGACGATGAATGCCTCGGCCTGAACCTTGTGGGATTCAACATCCTCCGGGTTCACGCCATAGTTGCCGATGAGGGGGTAGGTCATGGTGACCATCTGTCCGGTGTAGGAGGGATCGGTCAGAATCTCCTGGTAGCCGGTCATGCCGGTGTTGAAGATGACCTCGCCGGAGGCTTCGCCTTCGCCGGTGAAGCTCTCTCCCTTGAAAATGGTGCCGTCTTCCAGGGCCAGGATCGCTTGCATCAATTGTTCTCCAAAATATGCTTCACGGTTTCGAGATCGTCAGGCCTGTCCACGCCGTGGCAGACGTGCCGCGTCTCGGTCACGTAGATGTCGATGCCGTTATCCAGCAGGCGGAGCTGTTCCAGCTTCTCCCGCTTCTCCAGTGGGCTCGGGTCCAGGCTGCCGAATCGTTGCAGCGCCTCCATGCGGAAGGCGTAGAGGCCGATGTGCAGCAGAAACCCGTGCATCTTCTCGTCCCGGTCAAAGGGGATCATGGCGCGCGAGAAGTAGAGCGCCCGTCCGCTTTGTGCCACTACGACCTTGACCCGGTCCGGCGAGGCCGCCTCTTCCCTGCCCAGTGCGGTGACCAGGGTGGCCACCCGAACATGCGGGTTCTCGAAGGGCATCACCAGCTCGGTGAGCATGGCCGGTTCCAGGGCAGGTTCGTCTCCCTGGATATTAACCACAACCGCGTCATTGTCGAGTCCCAAGGTTTGGGCGGCTTCCAGTACCCGGTCGGTTCCGCTGCTGTGGGCGGCGGAGGTCATGACGACCGGCACGTCCAGGGCAACGGCGGCGTCATAGATGCGCCGGTCGTCCGTGGCCAGGGTGACGCTTTGCATCTGCGGGCACTGGCTGGCCCGGTTGTGGACGTGCCAAAACATCGGTTTGCCCAGGATCTCAACCAGAGGCTTGCCGGGAAAGCGCGAGGACTCGTACCTCGCAGGGATGATGCCGTGACACTCGGGAAATGCGTTCATGGTATTACGTGAAGACGCTTGTTAAACCGGATTGAGGAATTGGGCAACCTGTTTGGACACGGCTTTCGCGCCGCCCCTGCGCAGGCGGATGTAGTCGGTGGCCGCCGCGGCCACGTCCTTGCGCTCCGGCGTGTTGTCCAAAAGCCGGACCAGGGCGTTCAGGGCCTCGTCCGCATTCCGGGCCTCCACAGCCAGTCCCGTGTCCATTATCTCGCGGCCCACCCAGGCGAAGTTGGTCCAGTGCGGGCCGGTTACCGGCGTGACCCCGCAGGTGAGCGGTTCCAGAAAGTTCTGCCCTCCCAGCGGGGCCAGACTGCCGCCCACAAAGGCGCAGCTGGCGAGGCCGTAGGCGGGCATCAGCTCACCAAAGGTGTCCCAGATGATCACGGTACCCGGGGTGGCCGGGCCGGTGAGGCGGGAACGCAGGGTGATGTTCAGCCCGGCACCGTCAAGTGCCTTTTCCCACAGCGGAACATGGTGCATGTGGCGGGGGAAGAGGCCGATGACGGCGCCCGGCCTTTGGCGGACCAATCCGGCGGCCAGCTTTGTCACCGGCGAAATTTCCTGCCTGCGCACAGAACCGAGAATGACGAAGGGAGCCTTGGCCGGGATCAGGTCCTTGAGAGGATTGTCCTTGCGGGGCATGGGGCGTGCCCCTGCCATGCGGTCGAACTTGATATTGGGCATGACCCAGATGCGGTCACGGCCGAAAAGGGTGCCGAAGCGTCGCCCGTCAGCCTCGGAAATGGCCATGACCCGTTCCGGGGACAGGGCGCGAAACAGGCCGGGCCATGCCATGTAGGCACCAAGGCTTTTGGTGGTCATGCGGCCGTTGGCCAGCAGAACCGGGACGTCCTGCTTGCGGCAGGCGTTGAGGAACCCGGGCCATATTTCGGTTTCCAGGATCAGTACCGCGCGGGGGCGGATATGCTCCACCATGCGCTGCATGATGTCCGGGGCGTCAAAGGGGAAATACCAGGGCTGGATGGCCAGTCCCGCCCGTTTTGCATTCAGTTCGTCGGCCGTGCGCGTCAGTACCTCGAAGCCCTGCGCCGTGTTTGTGGTCACGAGCACGCGAAGCGTCTCGCCTTTCAGAGGGGAGAGCTGGGAGAGGACCTCTCGGGTCAGGTAGGCCTCGCCGCCGCTGGCGGACTGAACCCACAGATGGGCCGGAGCGGGCAGGCCGCCGTTCAGGGTCCGTTGGTCCCATCCGTCGCGCAGACGGTGATTGAACCGGAGCAGCGGCAGTGCCGCTTTCCAGGCCAGACCGTAGGCGGAGAGGGCGAGCCGTACCGAGGTGGGCAGGGAAGCGGGCATATCAGCCTTCCTTACGTGCCAAGCCGAGCCTTATCAGCTCGGCGATAAGCTCTTTGAACCCGAGGCCGATCGCCGCAGCCGCACGGGGGACAAGGCTGGTGGGCGTCATACCGGGCAGGGTGTTGACTTCCAGCAGATAGGCGGTGCCGTCCTCGGCCAGGATAAAGTCGCCCCGGCTGTAGCCGGTAAGGCCCATGGCCTTGTGCACGGCGAGCATCTGCTCCTGGACGGTCCGGGTAACGGTTTCATCCACGGGGGCGGGGCAGATTTCCTCGGCCCCGTCTTCGGCATATTTGTTTTCGTAGTCGAAGAATTCAGCGCCGGTTTTGGGCCGGATCATGATCAGCGGCAGGGGGCTATCGCCCAGAATGCCGCAGGTCAGCTCAACGCCGGGGATGAATTCCTCCACCAGCGCGGACTGGTGCATGGCAAAAACCTTGTCCAGAGCTTCGGGCAGTTTGTCCGCCGTCTTGACCAGACTCATGCCCAGGCTCGAACCGCCCTTGTTCGGCTTGACGAACAGGGGATAGTCAAGGCCGGGGGCTGCGTCGCGTCCCTGCACGGCGGTGATCATTTCCCACTTAGGGGTGGGAACGCCCAGAGTATCGAAAAGCGCCTTGGAGGCCGCTTTGTTCAGGGCCAGATAGGAAGGCTCGGGCATGGCTCCCTGATAGGGACAGCCTACTTTTTCGAGCATGGCCTGAACCAGTCCGTCCTCGCCGGGCGAGCCGTGGAGGTTGAGAAACGCGAAGTCCGCCTTTGCGGCGGCGGACATCAGTTTGCGGAAATCCAAAGCAGGGTCGAGGAACGTCACCTCATGCCCAAGTTCCTCCAGGGCGGCGTGAATTTTTTTCGCGCCCGTGAGGGAGACTTCCCGCTCGTCAGACCAGCCGCCCGCTATCAAAATCACATGCATTGAGGTCCACCTTCAGGGCTTTTTCCAGGCACGCTTCGAGCTCCAGGGCCTGTCCCCTGGTGATCTCGATCCGTTTCCGGACGTAGTCGTTGATGCCGTAACGTACTATCAGGTCGTCAAAGCGGGATTCGATGCTCACCACTTTGTCGTGGCGAACCCGCTTGTCCGCATAGATGACGGCCAGAGGAGTGAGATATTTTACCACATCCATGGCAAAGGGCCAGTAAACGTGATGGGTTACGCCGGTTGCTATGGCCGGGTTGTGTGTTGCCTCCATGGCCCAGGCACCGCCGAGCTGGCTGTGGTTGCCGCCGTGACGGATGCAGTAGGTCTTGGCGATATCGTGCAACAGGGCCGAAGCGTTGACCGTCGGCACGTCCACATCAATGCCGAGTTCTCTACCGCGCCGGGCGATGAAGGACGCAACCCTGGCAACCTGTCGGCTGTGGGCCGCCACGTTGTCGAGCATGGCATACTGTTCCCAGTAGACCTCGCACTGCCTGTCATCGGGCACGGGCAATGATGGGTCGATGATTACTGGAGGAGGCGGGGGCAGGGGCAGGGGCGTTTCGGGCACCATCCCGGCCAGGAATCGAGGCTTTTCGGTCGTCATTTTCAAATTTATGAGTGGTCGGACGCTTCATTGCCTCCGGCAGGCCTTAACATACCAGCAGGCGTGGCAAAAATAAAGGCCGGACAAAGTGAAATGCGATTTGTTTTCGGCACGAAAAAACCGGCGGGCACAGGCGCCCGCCGGTTTGTTTGTTACTTGTCGGCCAAAACTAGTGCTGGCCGCCGCCGCAGGTGTGCTCCATGGAGAACTGCGGCAGGCTGTCGTGCAGGAAGGCCTGGACAGCCGCGCCGACCGAGGGGGCGCCGCCGTTGTGGTAGACGGTGATGCCGACCTGGTTGAAGCCCTGCAGGGGGCGGAAACCCATGCCGCCGGCGATGAGCGCCTTGACGTCGTGGGCGGCCAGGTGGTTGACCGGAGCCATGCATCCACCCTGCTGGTGGGGCACGTTTTCCAGGGTTTTCACGCTTTTGATCTGACCGTTGGCAACTTCCACCAGGGTGTAGATGCCGCAGTGCCCGAAGTGGGCGTCAACAGCCGCGTCCAGTCCGCCGGGAAGAGCGGAGGGAATGGCAACAATCGTATCCATGTCTAATTCTCCTTGAATTATTCTTTGCTGGGTAAAAGGTTGAGCATGTTGTACCACGCGGCTTCCAAAAGCCGGGACGCCGCGTTGTCCCCGTATTCATTGACGACCCTTCCCTCGACCATCGCCTCGGTCACCGCATTGTCATGCGGAAAGTGGCAGACTACCGTATAGCCTCGTTCACGGCAATAGGCCTCGATGGCTTCGGTCTGGTCGGGATTCAGGTCGAATTTATTGATGAACACCGTAACCTTGGTGCGAAATCGGTCGCAGAGTTCGGCCACCCGTTGCAGGTCGTGCAGGCCGGACGGAGTTGGCTCGGTGACGATTAACGCCAGGTCGGTTCCGGCCAGCGAACTGATGACCGGACAACCAATGCCGGGTGCTCCGTCGCTCAGGACGATGTCGTACCCTTCGGTATCGGCAATCTCCCGCGCCCGTTGTTTGAGCAGCGTGACCAGTCGGCCGGAGTTTTCCTCGCCCGGAAAGAGCTGGGCGTGGATCATGGGGCCGAACCTGGTATCGGATTCATACCAGTGGCCGCAATGGCGTACCGGAAACTCTATGGCTTCGGCTGGGCAGAGCGCGACGCATACCTTGCAGCCTTCGCAGTGCATGGGGTCGATATGGAAGACGTCGCCTTCCTGTTTCACGGCCTCAAACCGGCACAGTTCCTCGCACCGTCCGCATCCCGTGCATTTTTCAGGGTCGATTTTCGCTTCGTTGCCGGAGCGGAATTCCTCGGTGTGGTTGACCGTGGGATTCAGCAACAGGTGCAGGTCCGGCGCGTCCACGTCGAGATCACAGAGGATGGCGTTATCGGCCAGATTGGCCAGGGCTCCGGTCACGGACGTCTTGCCCGCACCGCCCTTGCCGCTGATGACGACCACTTCACGCATGTTTCGCCTCCTTGGCCGCTTTGGTCATGCGGTCCTTGAGCGTGGCGAAGGTTTCCCCAAGCGAAGCCACGGCCATGCCCGGCACCTCGCCGCGCGAGTAGGCCTCGGCCACGGCGCGGTCGAACGGAATTTCCGCCCAGATCGGGATATTCTTTTCCGCACAGAATTTCTGGACCTTGTCGTGGCCCACTCCGGCCCGGTTGATGACCGCTCCCATGGGTTTGCCCATGGGGGAGAACGCCTCCCAGGCAAGCTTGAAGTCGTGCAGGCCAAACGGCGTTGGTTCGGTGACCAGGACGATGCAGTCCGAGTGCATTACCGCGCTGACGGCCGGGCAACTCACGCCCGGAGGCGCGTCGATGAGCACGTCGTTTTGCCGCATGGTGTCCGGCATCCGCTGCATGACCTGGCGCATGAGCGGCGGGCTCATGGCCTCGCCTATGCGCAGCCGTCCCATCAGGAAGTCGGCGTTGTCCGCCTTGCCGGTCAGGATCTCGCCCAGCTCCCGTTTGCCGGGAGTGAGCGCGCCTTCGGGGCAGACCTCCAGGCAGCCGCCGCAGCCGTGGCACATCTCGGGAAACGTGAGCAGAATGTCACCCATGACCGAGATGGCCTTGAACTGGCAGATTTCCGAGCAGGCGCGGCATCGGGTGCACTTGTCCTCGTCCGCCTCCGGAACTTCGATGTAAGCCGGTTCGCTTACGAGTCCCTCGGGCTTGAGGAAGAGGTGCAGGTTCGGCTCTTCCACATCCAGGTCCACGGCGGTGACCGGACCGCCCCAGAGGGCGGCCAATGATGCGGTCACCGTCGTCTTCCCCGTGCCGCCCTTGCCGCTGGCAATGGCGTAGATCACTTGTTGGCTCCGCTTTCGGCGTTGGGCGCATCGGCCACTACGGCCTCGCCGTTTTTGAACTTTTCCACGGCCTCGCCAACGGTCATACCGTCCACGTCCTGGACGACCTTAAGTCCCGCTGCCGAGAGGGCGGCAAAGGCCTTGGGGCCGACATAGCCGCTGAGGACAACCTGCGCACCGGCGCCGGCCACGTTTTCTGCGGCCTGGATGCCCGCGCCCTGTGCCCGGACCTGCGAGGAACCGTTGTCGAGATACGAAGTTTCCATGGTTTCCAGGTCCACGATGACAAAACCGGCTGCCCGGCCGAAGCGCGGGTCTACCTGGTCGTTGAGGGTGGGACCTTCACTGGTTACGGCTATTTTGGTCACGGTTGCTCCCGTATTGAGGTTTGAGTTGGTATTCTGCACGGTCCGGGTGCGTTGACGATTGCCTTGTCCGCCTTGCATGCCCGCCGATACGGGACCTCCGGCCTGACCGCACGGACCCATGCCGCGCCCCTGGCCGCCCTGGCCCCGGCCGCCGGTTGCGCAACCGCCGCCCTGGCCTCGTCCCATTCCGGTTCCACGTCCCATGCCGCGTCCGCCACCGCGTCCTCCGCCACGTCCCCCACCCAGGGGACCCGTTCCGTCCATGTTAGGCATTGTCGCCTCTCCTTTGTCTGAAGGTTGACGTTTGGGACAGCTGCCATCCAGGCAGTGATATTCACCGCCTTCGATCTCGATGGCCCAGCCATTGGTCAGCGCCGTGGCCACGCCTTTGCGCGCCTCGGCCAGAATCCGGCTCAGGGTGGGGCGGGAGACACCCATAAGATCGGCCGCCTCCTGCTGCATCATCCCCTCGCTATCAACCAGCCGTAGCGCCTCGAACCCCTCGATGGAGATCGACTGGCGTTCCAGCGCTTTCATGGGGATTCCCTGCGGCTTGAAGAATACCGCGTCGGGAAGGCCCCGGACCAGTCGTCGAATCTTTCTGCGTCCCAAACCGTTCTCCTTAAAACTTTTGTGAACCTATGTTCAAAACCAATCTAAGCCCGTCTTTGGGGAAGTCAAGCAGTAAAGTGAACGTATGTTCAAAAAAAATCTGAGGCGCGATCGGGCCGGGGATTTTGTTTGCCCACAGGGTATATTCGGTATATGGAAGGTGCTGACCCGCAGCAGCGGGGTGTTCAACCTATGAAGAGGATTGAGTTTTGAGCTTCGAGTTACTGGAAAGATTCCGCGACCCCGACCTTTGCCGCAAGCTGCTTGACCGGCTGCGCGGCGAGTTGGACGGGGAGCTTCGGTTCATGGAGGTGTGCGGAACGCACACGGTGGCGATTTTCCAGAGCGGCCTGCGCTCGCTGCTGCCCGAGCAGGTGGTGCACCTGTCAGGACCGGGATGCCCGGTCTGCGTAACGCACGAGTCCGAGGTCAATGCCTTTCTGGACCTTGCCGGGCGTGACGGCGTGATTATGGCCACCTTTGGGGATTTGATGCGCGTGCCGGGCCATGGCAGGCGTAATCTCAAGAAGGCTCAGGCGGACGGTGCACGGATCAAGGTGGTCTACTCGCCGTTTGATACCCTCAAGCTGGCCAGGGAAAATCCCAACGATCTGGTCGTCTTCATCGGCGTCGGGTTCGAAACCACGGCTCCGACCATTGCCGGAACCATGAAAATGGCGCGGGAGCAGGGCATTACCAACCTGCGCGTGCTCTGTTTTCACAAAACGGTACCCACGGCCCTGGATGTGCTTTCGGGAGATGCCCAGACGCGCATCGACGCTTTTCTCCTGCCGGGTCATGTCTCGGCGGTCATTGGCCTGTCCCCATATAATTTCATAGCGGAGAAGTATCACAAATCCGCAATTGTCACCGGGTTTGAACCGCTGGATATCCTTCAGTCCCTGCTCCAGATGGTGCAGTGGCGCAAGCAGGGCGAGGCGCGCGTGGTCAACAATTACACCCGGATAGTCAATGACAAGGGTAATCCGCGCGCCCTGGAGATCATGTATGAAGTGTTCGCCCCCTGCGATGCGTTGTGGCGGGGTATCGGACTTATTCCCGGTTCCGGGCTGGAGATTCGGCCAGAGTGGGAGGAGTTCGACGCCAAGAAGCAGTTCGGCATCGAGATCAAGGACGGTCCGGCGCTGCCGGGCTGCAAGTGCGGTGAAATTCTCAAGGGCATCAAGCAGCCTGACCAGTGCCCCCTGTTCGGCAAGGCGTGCACCCCGGCCAACCCGGTCGGCCCGTGCATGGTTTCCACCGAGGGCAGCTGTGCTGCATACTACAAATACAAGCTGGATTAGACATGTCTGACAAGGTGTTACTCGACTACGGCAGCGGCGGGCGCGCTTCCCAGCGCCTCATCTCCGATCTCTTCCTGACCCACCTGGGCAACGACGAACTCAACCGGCTCAACGACGCGGCCGTGCTGAACCTTTCCGGGAAAATCGCCATGTCCACGGACTCCTTTACCGTGGACCCGATTTTCTTTCCCGGCGGCAACATCGGCTCGCTGGCCGTGCACGGCACGGTCAACGATGTGGCCATGATGGGCGCAGTTCCCAGATATCTGACCTGCGGCTACATCATCGAGGAAGGTTTTCCCATGGACGATCTGGAGAAGATCGTGGCCTCCATGGGCGAGGCGGTGCGCCACGCCGGAGTCAATGTTGTCTCCGGCGATACCAAAGTGGTGCCCAAGGGCGCTGTGGACAAGATTTTCATCAACACCACTGGCATCGGCGAGATCATCGCCGACCCGACTCCGGCAGGGGACCGTGCCCGGCCGGGCGACGCCGTGCTGGTTTCCGGCACCATCGGCGATCACGGCTTGACCATCCTCGGCACCCGCGAGGGACTGGACTTCGAGGCCAAGGTGGAGTCCGACTCCGCCGCCCTGAACCACCTGCTGGTGCGGCTGGTGCGCGAACTGCCGGATGTGCACGTCCTGCGCGACCCCACCCGGGGCGGTCTGGCCACTACGCTTAATGAGATCACGGCCAGTTCCAATGTCTGCTGCGAACTGACGGAAACCGCTCTGCCGATCCGGGCGGAGGTGAAGGGCGGCTGCTCCATCCTCGGCCTGGACCCGCTGTATCTGGCCAATGAGGGCAAGTTCCTGTGCATCGTGCCCGGCGAGGATGCGGACAAGGCGCTGGAGATCATGCGCGCCGATCCGCTGGGCAAGGATGCCTGCCGCATAGGCACCATTACCGATGCCAACCCCGGCAAGGTTGTGCTGGTTACCCAACTGGGCGGTAAGCGGCTGCTCGGAATGCTGGAAGGCGAGCAGTTGCCGCGAATCTGCTAGCTTTTAGTTCTCGAAATACATGAAAAAGGGAGTGCGTTGCAACGCACTCCCTTTTTCATTGGAATCAATGGACAGGCGGATGTTATGCCCGCATCTTCCTGGTCAATTCCTTGATCGTCTTGATTTGGGCGGACAGCCCGGTCACCTCTTGTCGGGAGGCGCCCATGGCTTTGGCCGTCTCGCCGGATATCTGGTTGATGGAGTCCACGCTGCGGTTGATCTCCTCACTGGCTGCGGCCTGTTCTTCCGCACTGGCGGCAATGGATTGGACCTGGTTGGTCGCGTCATTGACCAGATCCACGATTTGCCGCAGGGAGTTTCCCGAGGCCTCTGCCAATTCGGTAACCTGCGTAATGGATTTTGCCGAACTGACGGTGTTGTTGAGGTTTTTCTGGGCGCTTTCCTGAATGTCGATGACGGCTTTGGTTACATCGCTGGTGGCGGCCATGGTCTTTTCCGCCAGTTTGCGGACTTCATCGGTCACAACGGCGAATCCCCGCCCAGCCTCGCCCGCTCTGGCGGCTTCGATGGCCGCATTCAGGGCGAGCAGGTTGGTCTGGTCGGCAATATCGTTGACGGCCGAGGCCAGCGCCTGAGCCATGGATTCGGTCGCTACCGCGATTTTATCCTTTTGGCCTTGTAACATCAGCTCCTGGGCCTCTCCTACTTCAACGTCCGACAGGCGGTAGGAAAAGAATGTGCTGCACCCGATGATCGCGACGATGGATGCCAGGGACAGCGAAAACATGATTAAAAGTTTAGTCCGCATGGAAAGATTGCCCACGCTTGGTCTCTTAGACGTTATTGGGGGGGGAGGGGCTTGCACCTATTCCTTAAATGCCTTTGTTTGCAGTTCTGGCCAGGCGGGACGATCATGTCGGGCAGTAAGGCACGGGAACCCATGCTCAGTAAAATAATTGTTGGAAATACCTGCTCATCAAGAGGTGATAATAGTAATCAGATCTCAGCAAGCGGCGCGGGAAATGTACTGGATTCTCTCGTTTATCAAACAAAGAGAGCAAGGCAGGAAGATCGGTGAGAAAGAGGGGGCTGGCTGGAAGTCAGGAAAAAGACCGCCCTTTGCAGGGCGGTCTTGGTGTTCAACGTATTGAGGCTCAATAACCTTTTGAATTTCGCTTGCGCTCTTCTATGAGAGCCGCGGCGCGTTGGGCGAGGTAGGTGATTTCCGGTTTGGAAATCTGGTCGTCCGCACCCACGGTTTCGCCACGGTGGCGGAGCTTGTCCGTAATCAGCGAGGAGAAGAGGATGACCGGAATATCGCGCAGGACAGGGTCTTCCTTGATGCGGCGGGTCAGATGGTGCCCGTCCATCATCGGCATTTCAATGTCGGAGACGATAACCTGGACAAAGTCCGTGATGGGACGTCCTTCATCCGCAGCGCTTTTCTTGATCTCCTGAAGCCGGTTCCAGCATTCGCGTCCATTGTTGGTCTTTTCCACGCGGAAGCCGGCCTGGCCGAGCATGTCGCGAATCATCTCACGGATAAGCGGAGAATCGTCGGCAATGAGGGCGCGGTACCGTTCCTCGGTGCTGAATTCGGCGTTTTCATCGAGTTTGAGGCGCATATCCGGATTGAGCTCGGAAACGATGCGCTCAAGGTCGAGGATGAAGACAATGCGGTTGTCGAATTTGACCACGCCCGTGATGGAGTCGCTGGAGAGCGCCGAGACGTATTTGTTCGGGGCTTCAACATCCTCCCAGCTGATGCGGTGGATGCGGGTGACGCCCGAAACCATGAAGGCGGACGTGACCTGGTTGAATTCCGTGACGATGATCTTGGGCGGCTCGTTCTCAACACGCTTTTTTTTCAGCCAGACCGAGAGATCGAGCAGCGGAATGATTCGGGAGCGGAGGTTGAAGGCACCCAGCACCGCAGGGTGGGATACTTCCGGCATTTCCGTGATTTCCGGCATGCGGATGATCTCCAGCACCTTGGCGACGTTGACGCCGTAAAAACCCTTTCGGCTCGGACGGTGTACCTTCTTGCCTGTTTCGGTATGGGAATCGACTTTGATGTCTTCCTGATTTACCTCGGTATCGTCACTGGCCTTGGGTTCCTCTTCGAGATAGAATTCGACGATTTCCAGTTCGTTGGTTCCTGCCTCAAGCAGAATATCGCTGGTTTCCACGGACATGAAAGCACCGTTTCCTTATTCAGAAGTGCGCAAAAATTAAACCGTTGCACAAAGTGATGTAACCGCTATTTGCAAAGGTCGTCAACATCCGGCTCGCTTGTCGGCTCTGCCGGTTCCAGTCCTGCGATGACCGAAGCCGCTTCCTCCAGTTCATTCCAGTCCCGGCATTGCAGCAGGGAGGCGCGCAGAGCGCGGATGCCCTTGAGCCCCTTGGCATACCGGGGAATGATGGAGCGGATTTTGCGGAAAGAACGGATATCACCTTCATATTCTCTGGTCAGTCGAATGTGTTCGCGGACGATTCCGGCAAGGAATTCACCGTCCCTGGGCACCAGCGGTTCGCCCTTACGCAGGGCGATGAATCGAGCGAACACTGAAGGGTCGAAGAGGGCTCCCCGCGCAAACATGATGGCGTCGATGCCTGTCTCTTCCAGGCAACGGCAGGCGTCCTCGGCGGTGAAGAGATCGCCGGAGCCGATGACGGGCACGGACACGGCCTGTTTCAGTTCGGCAAGTTTGGCCCAGTTGGCCTGGCCGGAAAACATCTGCTTGCCGTAGCGGGGATGCAATGTCACCCAGTCAACGCCGATATCCTCCAGCCTGCGGCCGAGATCGAGGAACACTTCCTCGCCTTTCTCGAATCCGAGCCGGAATTTGACGCCGACCCGGCCGCCGTCAGGATGCTCGGCAGCCTTCCTTACCATAATGGATGCAATGCGAACGAGCTTGTCGAGGTCCTGCATGAGCTGGACGCCGCTGCCGGACTTGAGCACCTTGCGGACCGGACAGCCGGAGTTGAGATCGAAGTTGCGGTACCCCATGCCGACCAGTTTTTCCATGACAGGTTCGAAGTACTGTTCCTCTGAGCCGAAAAGCTGGAGGACCATCGGATCGTCATCCGGGCATGTGGCTATGAGCCGTCGGGTTCCCTGATTCTTGAAGGCCATGCCTTTGTTGCTGACCATCTCCGAACAGCGCACCGCGCAGCCGTATTTTTTTGCAAGCATACGGAAAGGGAGGTCGGAATATCCGGCAAGCGGGGCAAGCCACGGTCCGTCGGGCGTAATGGTGAAATCGCTCATGGGGTGGCATGTATAAGGATATAGAAGAGGAGTCAAAGGGAAAGGGTGGGGGGGGGGCTGTGGCATTTGTGCCTGGAGGTTGGTTCAAGAACTATATAATAAGAAGGCCTCTTGAACACGTTTCGCTATAACCGGGGGAAACTGTTGGCTGCCTGTATGCTGGCGTTGCTCCCTCTAATGCAGGGATACCCCGCGCTCATTTTGGTGGCCATGGCATCCTCGGACGAAGACTATGCGGTGGTGACGGTGGAAATCCCATGCAGCGCCGATACGGTGTTTGCTTGCGCCATAAAGCTTTCCGCCGATGGAAAGGAGATAGCGACGGGAGATCCGTATGAAGTGGAGAAAGTGGACAATGCCGCTCGTTTCATGCGGGTGACTGGAATTGAACCTCGTGCCTATTGACCAGGGGGGTCTGCCAGCTCATTATGATCGGGCGGAGTCCGGGGGATCTTGAAACGCAGAAGCACCGAGGGTTTGCTGCCGTGGAGCGCCTGTGCGACGACCTTGGTGTGCTAACTGTGTAGTGGAAAACCATTCGAAGGGCGCCCCGGGCCGCAGGGCGTATATTGTGAAGATGGTGAGTATGTGGGGCCCTGACTGGCCTGATAGCAACAGAATCATGGGTCCTGACGTTTTTTTTGAAAAAAGGGACTTGAAAGGGTTGACAAAAACAAGGGTTACGCCTTAAACCAGCGCGTCCTTGAGCGGATGGGTGTGTTTCGAAACTGCCTCCCCAAGACAAATTCCTCTTGCTTTTTGACATACTGGCGTATATAGACTTCGTTCCCGACGAGCTGGCGTAGCTCAATTGGTAGAGCAGCTGATTTGTAATCAGCCGGTTGCGGGTTCAAGTCCCATCGCCAGCTCCATAGGAAAAAAAATGGTGGGGTTCCCGAGTGGCCAAAGGGAACAGACTGTAAATCTGTCGGCATTCGCCTTCGGAGGTTCAAATCCTCCCCCCACCACCATTTTACCGCGCTGTAGGAGGTGGCCCCAAGAGGGCTGCTGGTGACTACGGACAGTGAGCGGGAATAGCTCAATTGGCTAGAGCATCAGCCTTCCAAGCTGAGGGTTGCGAGTTCGAGTCTCGTTTCCCGCTCCAACTCTGGCCGCATCTGTCACCCATCTCCTATAGATACATATAGCGGGCTTATGCCCGCAGAGGCTGGCGCTCCATACTGCGCCTTATGTCGGCTCAAGTTCGGTACCGGGTCCCCCAGGGCTCGTGCCGTAGAATAGTATTTAGGACGCAAACTACCAACTTTTAGTAAGGGGATCCAAAATGGGTAAAGCTAAATTCGAACGTAGCAAGCCGCATGTCAACATTGGTACCATTGGTCACATCGACCATGGTAAAACCACGCTGACCGCCGCCATCACCAAGCTGGCCGCCATGGCCGGTAACGGTGAGTACATCGCCTTCGACGAGATCGACAAGGCTCCTGAAGAGAAAGAGCGCGGCATCACCATCGCCACCGCTCACGTCGAGTACGAGACCGACAAGCGCCACTACGCTCACGTCGACTGCCCCGGCCACGCCGACTACATCAAGAACATGATCACTGGTGCCGCTCAGATGGATGGCGCCATCCTGGTCTGCGCCGCCACTGACGGTCCCATGCCTCAGACTCGTGAGCACATCCTGCTCGCCCGTCAGGTCGGCGTGCCCGCCATGGTCGTCTTCATGAACAAGTGCGACATGGTCGACGACGAAGAGCTTCTTGAGCTGGTCGAAATGGAAATCCGCGAGCTGCTCGACAAGTACGAGTTCCCCGGCGACGACATTCCGGTCATCCGCGGTTCCGCTCTGAAGGCCCTGGAGTGCGAGTCCGTCGACGACGAAGCCGCCAAGCCCATCTTCGAGCTGCTGGCCGCTTGTGACTCCTACATCCCCGAGCCGGAGCGCGACATCGACATGCCGTTCCTGATGCCCGTTGAGGATGTCTTCTCCATCTCCGGCCGTGGTACCGTTATCACCGGTCGTGTCGAGCGCGGCATCATCACCGTCGGTAACGAGATCGAGATCGTCGGTATCCGCGACACCATGAAGACCACCGTCACCGGTGTTGAAATGTTCCGCAAGCTGCTCGACCAGGGCCAGGCTGGTGACAACGTCGGCCTTCTGATCCGCGGCGTGAAGCGTGAGGAAGTGGAACGCGGCCAGGTTGCTGCCAAGCCCGGTTCCATCACCCCCCACACCAAGTTCAAGGGCGAAGTCTACGTCCTGTCCAAGGACGAAGGTGGACGTCACACCCCGTTCTTCTCCGGCTACCGTCCGCAGTTCTACTTCCGGACCACGGATATCACCGGTGTCGTCACCCTGGCTGAGGGTGTCGAGATGGTTATGCCCGGCGACAACGCCACTTTCAATGTTGAGCTGATTGCTCCGATCGCCATGGAAATCGGCCTCCGCTTCGCTATCCGCGAAGGCGGCCGTACCGTTGGCGCCGGTGTTGTCACCGAGATCACGGAGTAACAAATGCGCGTCAATATTCAGCTGCAGTGCACCGAGTGCAAGCGTAAGAACTACGCTACGCAGAAGAACAAAAGGAACACTACCGGACGTCTCGAAGTGCAGAAGTATTGTCCTTGGGACAAGAAGCACACGCTGCACAAGGAATCCAAGTAGGTTCACATAGTGCAGGGGCATAGTTCCAACGGCTAGAACGCCGGTCTCCAAAACCGGATGCTGGGGGTTCGAATCCCTCTGCCCCTGCCAACTACGACTTGAGATAGCGGATTAAGCGGGGTCCTGCCCACAGGGCGGGACCCCGCACCCCGCTCAATAATTTGGGAAACGAGAGTTATGGCCAAAAAGAAAGGCAAGAGCGCCGCTGAGAAGCAGGCCGCACAGACGTCCTCAAATGGTCTCGTCGCCAAGGTTAAGGAATTCGTCGATTTCTTCGAAGAGTCCAAGGTCGAGATCAAAAAGGTCGTTTGGCCGACCCGCAAGGAAACCATCACCACGTGTGTGGCCGTGCTGGTCGTCAGCCTGGTCATAGCCCTGTACCTGGGCATTGTTGATCTCGCGCTCTCCAAGATCGTCGAGGCAATTCTGTCCTAAGTCCCACGCTCTTCGAGCAAAGGCTGGATCGCAAAATGGATGTAACGCTGGAAAACACTTCCCCCACTGCACGCTGGTATATTGTTCATACCTATTCAGGGTTTGAGCAGCGAGTGGAGCAGACCATCAACGAGATGATGCGGACGGGTCAGGACAAGGGCCTCATTGAAGAGGTCGTCATGCCTACCGAGAAGGTCGTCGAGATGGTGAAGGGCGAGCGCAAGACCTCGACCCGGAAGTTCTATCCCGGCTACATCATGGTCAAGATGATCCTTACCGACGACTCCTGGCATCTGATCCAGTCCATCCCGCGTGTCACCGGGTTTGTTGGCGGTAAAAACCGCCCGACCCCGATGCGGGATAGCGAGGCGCAGAACATCCTCAGTATGATGGAGAGCCGCCAGGAAAAACCGCGTCCCAAGTTCAACTTCGACCGTGGCGACGATGTCCGGGTCATTGACGGACCGTTCAGCGGCTTCAACGGCGTTGTGGAAGAAGTCAACTACGACAAGGGAAAGCTCAAGGTCTCCGTCTCGATTTTCGGTCGGCAGACCCCCGTGGAGCTGGATTTTGTCCAGGTGGACAAAGGCTAGCCCCAATATACTCGCTAACAGCGAATTTTCTCATCGAGGAATACAATGGCCAAGAAAGAATTAGGAAAGATAAAACTGCAGATCCCCGCAGGGAGCGCCAACCCGTCTCCGCCGGTTGGTCCGGCTCTGGGTCAGCATGGCGTGAATATCATGGAGTTCTGCAAGGCGTTCAACGCCAAGACGCAGGACCAGAAGGGGCTTATCATCCCCGTCGTGATCACGGTCTACGCCGACCGTTCCTTCGACTTCGTCACCAAGACCCCGCCTGCCGCCGTTTTGTTGCTGAAGGCCGCCAAGATCGAAAAGGGATCCGGCGAGCCTAACAAGACGAAGGTCGGCAAGGTCACCCGTGCCCAGATCAAGGAGATCGCCGAACTTAAGATGGCGGATCTGAACGCCAACGACATCGAAAATGCCATGTTGCAGATTGAGGGCACTGCCCGCAGCATGGGTCTTGATGTCAAGGGCTAGTGAGGAAATAGACAATGCCTAAGCATGGAAAAAAATATCGCAACGCCCTCGGCGATCGTGATGTCGTGTTGCGCCTCCCCGTTGAGGAAGGCGTGAAGGTCGCAATCGAAGGCTCTTACGCCAAGTTCGACGAGACCGTCGACGTAGCCATCAATCTCGGTGTCGATCCCAAGTACTCCGACCAGATGGTGCGCGGTGCCGTCAGCCTGCCCAACGGGCTTGGCAAGGACGTTCGCGTAGCCGTGTTCTGCAAGCCTGAGAAGGAAGCAGAGGCCAAGGCCGCCGGAGCCGAATTCGCCGGTAGCGACGATCTGGTCGAGAAGATTCAGTCCGGTTGGCTGGAGTTCGACAAGGCTGTCGCCACCCCGGACATGATGGCTGTGGTCGGCAAGATCGGCCGCGTGCTCGGTCCCCGTGGCCTGATGCCTAACGCCAAGACCGGCACCGTGACCATGGATGTGGCCACCGCCGTGTCCGAGCTCAAGGCCGGTAAGGTCGAGTTCAAGGTCGACAAGGCCGGTATCGTTCACGCCCCCATCGGCAAGGTCTCCTTCGGTGCCGAGAAGCTGTGTGAGAACCTCAAGACCCTGCTTTCCAAGGTCCTGAGCCTCAAGCCTTCTTCCGCCAAGGGTACCTACATGAAGGGTGTGGCCGTTGCCACCACCATGGGACCTGGCGTAAAGATCGATCCCCTGACCGTCCGCAAGTTTCTGGACGTCTAACAACTGAATGCCGGACGCCTCACCCGTGGGGCGTCCTGTAGATAACGCACGGGAAGTTGAGTCAGAGAAGGCAGGTGGGGCCGTGTTCCCTTAATACCCTGCTCAGACAACGCTTTGACCTGCTTTCCGGGCCTAAGACGAGGAGTGGTAGATGAACAGGCAAGAGAAAGCCCAGATCATCGAGCAGCTGCACGAAAAGGCTGCGCGGGCAAGTATCGCCGTCGTCACCGACTTCAAGGGACTGTCTGTGGAGGAAATTACTGTCCTCCGCTCCAAGTTCTTTGAATGCGGTGTAGACTACCAAGTCGTCAAGAACACCCTGGCCCGGTTGGCTCTCAAGGACACCGAACACGGTGACCTGAGCGAACACTTCAAAGAGAACTGCGCCGTTGCGCTGGGCTACGAAGATCCCGTTGCCCTGGCAAAGGCCCTCGACGAATACGGAAAGACGAACAAGAAGTTCAATATCCGTTTTGGTTCTCTGGAAGGGAAGTTTCTTGACAGCGACGGCGTAAAAGAACTCGCCAAGATGCCCAGCAAGCCTGAGCTTCTGAGTTCCGTGCTCGGCACCATGCAGGCCGTGCCCCGCAATTTCGTGTGTCTGTTCGCAAACATCGAACGCAAACTTCTGTACGCCCTGACTGCGATCAAGGACCAGAAGGAAGCTGCGTAAACACAGGTTCAAAGCGAATCATTTTTAAGGAGAAATCACCATGGCTGATATCACCAAAGAGCAAGTTGTCGAGTTCATCGGCAACATGACCGTCCTGGAACTGTCCGAATTCATTAAGGAACTCGAGGACACCTTCGGTGTCGAGGCTGCTGCTCCCGCTGCTGCCATTGTCGCTGCTCCCGCCGCTGCCGGTGCTGCCGATGAGGCCGAGGAGAAGACCGAGTTCGACGTCGTCCTGACTGCCGCCGGTGGCAACAAGATTGCCGTGATCAAGGCTGTCCGCGCCATCACCGGCCTGGGCCTGAAGGAAGCCAAGGCTCTGGTTGACGAGGCTCCCAAGACCGTCAAGGAAGGCGTTTCCAAGGACGAGGCTGACGACGCTGCCAAGCAGCTGCAGGAAGCCGGCGCCGAAGTTGAAGTTAAGTAACTTCAACTCTCTAAGCTAATCATGGCAAAGAGCGCTCGCCCTCTAATAAGGGCGTTGCGCTCTTTGCTCTGTATGTATATATACTGGATAAACCGCTTCAAAATCTGGGTTTAAGCATAAAGACGGCATTGCCGTTCGCTCCTCGCAACAACATGCGCCCGGTTTTTTCCCGGCCATGGCTTAGCCCCCGTTTTTAGGCGCCTGTATCCACGACAGGCGTCGAGGCCGAAAGAGGGCAGGGAGTATTCGCTCCCCGGGCCCCAACCATCAACCGCTCATGCATGAGGGTACAATGGGTCGACTCAGAAAAACATTCGGTAGTATCGTCAACACCCTTCCCATCCCGCACCTGCTGGAACTCCAAACCGGTTCCTACAAGCGCTTTCTCCAGGAGGACGTTCCTCCTGCCAGCAGAGGCGACATTGGGCTGGAAGGCGTGTTTCGTTCCGTGTTTCCCATTGAAGATTTCAACAAGACCGCTAGCCTTGATTTCGTCAGTTATGAAATTGGTGATCCCAAATACGACGTCGATGAGTGCATCTCGAAGGGCCTGACCTACGAGACACCCATTCGTATTACTGTCCGTCTCGTAGTTTTCGACGTGGATGAAGAAACGGACAACCGCACCATTCGTGACATCAAGGAACAGGACATATACTTCGGGACCATCCCGCTGATGACAGAGAAGGGCACCTTCGTCATCAACGGCACCGAGCGTGTCATCGTTAACCAGTTGCAGCGCTCGCCCGGCATCATCTTCGAACATGATTCCGGCAAGTCCCACTCCAGCCGCAAGGTGCTTTATTCCTGCCGCATCATCCCGATGCGCGGGTCTTGGCTGGACTTTGACTTTGACCACAAGGACATCCTCTACGTGCGCATTGACCGCCGCAGAAAGATGCCCGCCACCATCCTGCTGAAGGCCATGGGCCTTTCCCGCACCGATATTCTCGAGTACTACTACGATATCGAGAAGTACAACCTGCTCAAGACCAAGGTGCAGCGGCATGTGGTCGAAAACCAGTACCGCAAGGAAACCGCCTTCGTCGACCTCAAGGTGGAAGACAAGGTTATCACCGAGAAGGGTGCCGCCATTACCAAGGGCGCCTGGAAAAAGCTGATCCGAGGCGAGGTTAAGACCATTGAGGTCGATCCCGTTTCCCTGATCGGCCAGTATCTAGCTGCCGACCTGGTTGATGGCAACGGTGAGGTTCTTGCCGAAGCCGCCGAAGAATTGACCGCCGATCTGCTGGAGCGCATCCGTGAAGCCGGCATCAAGGAATTGAACGTGCTGCACACCCGCGGCATGGACGTTTCCTCCGCCCTTCGCGATACGTTGCTGCTGGACAAGACCACCGATGTCGAATCCGCCCAGATCGAGATCTACCGCCGGTTGCGGCCCAGTTCGCCGCCCACCCCGGAGATTGCCGCCAACTTCTTCGAGAACCTGTTCCGGTCTGCCGACTACTACGACCTGTCGAGCGTTGGCCGCTACAAGCTGAATTCCCGTCTGGCTCAGAACGAGGATCTTTCCCTCCGTACCCTGACCAATGAGGACATTCTGCTTGCGGTCAAGGAACTGATGCGACTCAAGGATACCCATGGTCCGGCCGATGATATCGACCACCTGGGCAACCGTCGTGTCCGTCCCGTGGGCGAGCTGGTCGAGAACCAGTACCGCATCGGTCTCGTCCGCATGGAGCGTGCCATCAAGGAGCGCATGTCGCTTCAGGAAGTGGCCACCCTCATGCCCCATGACCTGATCAACCCCAAACCGGTTGCCGCTGTGCTCAAGGAGTTCTTTGGAACTTCCCAGCTCAGCCAGTTCATGGACCAGACCAACCCGCTTTCCGAGGTCACCCACAAGCGCCGCCTGTCCGCTCTCGGACCCGGCGGTTTGACCCGCGAGCGTGCGGGCTTTGAAGTGCGCGATGTACATACATCCCACTACGGCCGCATTTGCCCCATTGAAACGCCTGAAGGACCGAACATCGGTCTGATCGTCTCGCTGACCACTTACGCCAAGGTCAACGACTACGGGTTCATCGAGACCCCGTACCGTAAGGTTGTCGACAAGAAGATTACCGACGAAATCACCTACTTTGACGCCTCTCGCGAGGCTGGTGAGGTCGTAGCCCAGGCCAATGCGCCGCTGGATGAAAACGGTGTGTTCGTCAACCAGCGTGTCAACGGCCGTATCAGTGGTGATGTCCAGCTGGTCCTCTCCGAAGAGGTGACCTGCATGGATATCAGCCCGAGCCAGACGGTTTCCATCTCGGCCGCGCTGATTCCGTTCCTGGAACACGATGACGCCAACCGCGCCCTGATGGGATCGAACATGATGCGTCAGGCCGTGCCGCTTCTCCAGGCCGAGCAGCCTCTTGTCGGTACCGGCATGGAAGGTCCCGTGGCCCGCGATTCCGGTGCTTGCGTGTTGGCGGAAGAGGATGGCTACGTCCACTATGTGGATGCGGAGCGCCTTGTCGTCAATTACGAGAACGGCATCTACCCCAATTCAGGCGGAACCAAGCATTACCAGCTCCAGAAATGGCATAAGTCCAACCAGAGCTCCTGTTTCGGCCAGCGCCCCAAGGTGCAGGTCGGCCAGCGGGTCAAGAAGGGCGATGTCCTGGCTGACGGTCCGGGTATCGACGAGGGCGAGCTCGCTCTCGGCAAGAACCTGCTCGTGGCCTTCATGCCCTGGTGCGGTTACAACTACGAAGACTCCATCCTCATCTCCGAGCGTATGGTCAAGGAAGACGTGTACACCTCGATCCACATCGAGGAATTCGAACTCGTCGCCCGCGATACCAAGCTTGGACCCGAGGAAGTGACCCGAGATATATCGAACGTCTCCGACGAGATGCTGCGCAACCTGGATGAATGCGGTATTATCCGCATCGGTGCGCGCATCAAGCCCGACGACATCATGGTCGGTAAGATTACGCCCAAGGGCGAAACCCAGCTGACCCCGGAAGAGAAGCTGCTGCGCGCCATTTTCGGCGACAAGGCACGCGACGTGAAGAATACGTCCCTCAAGGTACCGCCGGGAATTACCGGCACCATTGTCGACGTCAAAGTCTTCAACCGCCGCTCTTCCGACAAGGATGACCGCACCAAGGCCATTGAGGATGCCGAGCTGGCAGCCTTTGATGCCAAAGAGATGAGCCATATCGCCGCTCTGACCGATACTGTCCGTGACCGTATCTGGGCAGCGGTGGAAGGCCAGAAGATCAAGAAGGACATCGTCGGTAGCAAGAAAACCGTGCTGGGCAAGACCGGCGAGGTTGTCGAGCGTGCCGCTATCGATGGTGTGCCCGTGAAGAAACTGGTCGGCGTGTTCGACGACGAGGCCAACGATCAGATCAAAATGATCGTTGCCGACTACGAGCAGCAGATCCAGTTCATTAAGAATATATACGACGTCAAACGTGAAAAGGTGACCGAGGGCGACGATTTGCCTCCCGGAGTCATCAAGATGGTCAAGGTCTACGTCGCCGTTAAGCGTAAGCTTTCCGTGGGTGACAAGATGGCTGGCCGTCACGGTAACAAGGGTGTTGTCTCCTGCATTTTGCCGCAGGAAGACATGCCGTTCTTCGCGGACGGCACTCCCATGGATATCGTACTGAACCCGCTGGGCGTTCCTTCGCGAATGAACATCGGTCAGGTCATGGAAATCCACCTCGGTATGGCCGGGCGGAAGTTGGGCGAGCAGCTCTACGAGCAGCTGGAGTCCGGCATCGCCAACCTGCGCGAGAGGGCTAAGAAGGTACTCGGCACCAAGGAAATGGCCGAGGCCATCGATGCCATGTCCGACGAGGAATTCATCCAGTCGGTCAAGGATTCCCGCCGCGGTATCGTCGCCAAGACGCCCGTGTTTGACGGTGCTCAGGAAGAGGAAATCTGGAATTGGCTCGTTGAAGCCGAGTGCAGTGATGACGGTAAGTTCATCCTTTATGATGGACGAACCGGCGACCCCTTCCATAGCCGCGTCACCGTGGGCATCATGTACTACCTCAAGTTGCACCACCTTGTTGACGAGAAGATCCACGCCCGGTCCACCGGTCCGTACTCCCTCGTTACGCAGCAGCCTCTGGGCGGTAAGGCCCAGTTTGGTGGCCAGCGTCTGGGTGAAATGGAAGTCTGGGCCCTGGAGGCCTATGGCGCCGCCTATCTTCTGCAGGAGTTCCTCACCGTCAAGTCCGACGATGTGCAGGGCCGTGTGAAGATGTACGAGAAGATTGTGAAGGGCGACAACTTCCTGGAAGCCGGCCTGCCGGAGTCCTTCAACGTCCTGGTCAAGGAACTCATGTCGTTGGGTCTGGATGTGACCCTGCACTACGAGGACCGCAAGCGTTCCGCAGGGCAGGGGCCTGTTGCCCCCGCATTCCCCGGCGGACCCAAGCCGTTGGTCGACTAAGCGAGCTGCTGTACTACGATGATTGGCCCGGCCGGGCCCAAAAGGCTCGGCCGGGCATCAGATAACTTTAGACGATAGGGGATATCCATGACGTTGGACGATCTGTTCACACTCCGTGGAGCGCCGAATCAGGCGGCTCAGGGCCGTAACCTGAAGGCCATCCAGATATCCATTGCTTCCCCCGAGACCATTCGTGAATGGTCCTACGGCGAAGTTAAAAAACCGGAAACCATCAACTACCGGACCTTCAAGCCCGAACGTGACGGCCTTTTCTGCGCCAAGATCTTCGGCCCCGTGAAGGACTATGAGTGCAACTGCGGCAAGTACAAGCGCATGAAGCACCGCGGCATTGTCTGCGAGAAGTGCGGCGTTGAAGTCATCGCTTCCAAAGTACGCCGTGAGCGCATGGGCCACATCGAACTGGCCGCGCCCGTTGCCCACATTTGGTTTCTGAAAACTCTGCCTTCCAAGATCGGTACGCTGCTCGACATCACCATGGCCGATCTGGAGAAGGTGCTGTACTTTGATTCCTTCATTGTCCTTGATCCGGGCGAAACGCCGCTCAAGATGCACCAGGTCATCAGTGAGGACCAGTACTTCCAGGTCATCGACCATTTCGGCGAAGATGCGCTGAAAGTTGGCATGGGCGCCGAAACCGTCCGCACCATGCTGGAAGCTCTGGACCTGCCCACGCTGCGCGTTGAACTGCGTGAGGAGTCCGAGTCCACCCGGTCTCAGACTAAGAAGAAGAAAATCACCAAGCGCCTGAAGATCGTCGAGGCCTTCCTCGAGTCCGGCAACAAGCCCGAGTGGATGATCATGGAAGTAATTCCCATCATTCCGCCCGAGCTGCGTCCGCTGGTGCCCCTGGATGGCGGCCGTTTCGCCACCTCCGACCTCAACGATCTGTACCGCCGCGTCATCAACCGTAACAACCGGTTGAAACGGCTGCTCGAACTCGGCGCTCCCGAGATCATCATCCGCAACGAAAAGCGTATGTTGCAGGAAGCCGTTGACGCTCTGTTCGACAACGGCCGCCGCGGCCGGGCCATCACCGGTACCAACGGTCGTCCCCTCAAGTCGCTTTCCGACATGATCAAGGGTAAGCAGGGCCGCTTCCGCCAGAACCTTCTGGGTAAGCGTGTCGACTACTCCGGCCGTTCGGTTATTACCGTTGGTCCGAAGCTGAAACTGCACCAGTGCGGCCTGCCCAAGAAGATGGCGCTTGAGCTTTTCAAGCCCTTCATCTACGCCGAATTGGAAAAGCGTGAGATAGCCACCACCATCAAGTCGGCCAAAAAGATGGTCGAACGCGAAGATCTGGTGGTCTGGGATATCCTCGAGGACGTTGTCCGCGAGTACCCGATCATGCTCAACCGTGCGCCGACCCTGCACCGTCTCGGCATTCAGGCCTTTGAGCCGCTGCTGGTCGAAGGCAAGGCCCTTCAGCTGCACCCGCTCGTCTGCTCCGCCTACAACGCGGACTTTGACGGCGATCAGATGGCTGTCCACGTACCGCTGTCCGTCGAGGCGCAGATTGAGTGCCGCGTGCTCATGATGTCCACCAACAACATTCTGAGCCCGTCCAACGGTTCGCCGATCATCAACCCGTCCCAGGATATCGTTCTGGGCCTGTACTATCTGACCACGCCGCGCTCCTTCGAGCAGGGCGAGGGCATGATCTTCTCCTGCCCGGAGGAAGTCATCGCAGCCTACGACCACGGTGCGGTCGGCCTGCACGCCCGTATCAAGGTGCGTTTGAACGGCCAGCTGATCGAGACCATTACGGGACGTGTCATCGTCAGCGAGCTGCTGCCGCCCCAGGTTCCCTTCGATATGGTCAACCTGGTGCTCAACAAGAAAAACATCGCCGCTCTCGTTGCGGGTACGTACCGTTTGGCCGGGACCAAGGCCTCGGTCATCCTGTGCGACCGCATCAAGGACCTGGGCTACGAATATGCTACCCGCGCCGGTGTGACCATCGGCGTCAAGGACCTCAAGATTCCCGACAATAAACCGGCTCTGCTGGAAGCCGCCCATAATGAGGTGGAGGAAATCGAGGTCCAGTTCCAGGATGGTATTATCACCCGTACTGAGAAGTACAACAAGGTGGTCGACGTCTGGACCAAGGTTACCAACGACATCTCCAACGAGATGATCCAGGAGATGAGCACGGATATCCTCGTGGACCCGAAGACCGGTGCCACCGAGGTCAACTCCAGCTTCAACCCCATCTATATGATGGCCACCTCCGGCGCTCGAGGCAACCAGGACCAGATGCGTCAGCTCGCCGGTATGCGCGGTCTGATGGCCAAGCCTTCCGGTGAAATCATCGAGACGCCCATCACGGCTTCGTTCCGTGAAGGCCTCTCGGTTCTGCAGTACTTCATCTCCACCCACGGTGCTCGTAAGGGCCTCGCGGATACGGCACTGAAGACCGCAAACTCCGGTTACCTGACCCGTCGTCTTGTCGACGTTGTCCAGGACGTGACCATCACCGAGATGGACTGCGGCACGGTTGACGGTCTCGAACTCGCCCACCTGATCAAGGGCGGTGAGATCAAGGAACGTCTGGCCGAGCGGGTCAAGGGCCGTGTCACCATGTTCGATGTCTTCGACGAGGACAGCGGTGAGCTCATCATCCCGGCGAACACGCTTATTGATGAAAATTACGCCAAGAAGCTCGATGCTTCCGGCGTCAACTCCATGACCATTCGTTCCGGTCTGACCTGCAAGGCCAAGCACGGCATCTGCGCCAAGTGCTACGGCCGCGACCTGGCTCGGGGCCATCTGGTGAACGTTGGTGAGACGGTCGGCATCATCGCCGCCCAGTCCATCGGCGAGCCCGGCACCCAGCTGACCATGCGTACCTTCCACATCGGTGGTACCGCATCCAAGGAGATCGAATCGTCCTCCATTGAGTCGCAGCATAACGGCCGCGTGGTCACCTCTCGTATGCGTACCGTCGTCAACTCCGAGGGCCACAAGATGGTGCTCGGCAAGAGCTGCCAGGTCGGCATCGTTGACGAGCAGGGCCGTGAGCGTGAGAAGTATGTCCTGCCTTCCGGTGCCCGTCTGCTCGTGGACGATGGACAGGAAGTCAAGAAGGGCATGGCCCTGGCTGAGTGGGATCCCTATATGGAACCCTTCATCGTCGATGCCTCCGGTACCATCCAGTTCAAGGACATCATCGAAGGCAAGACCGTGCAGGAAGACCGCACCTCCAAGGCGTCGGTCACCATCATGGAATACCGTACGACGAACTATCGTCCGTCCGTTGCTCTGACTAATGACAACGGATCACCGGTCAAGCGGCCGGGCACCGATATCGATGCCCACTTCGCCATGCCGGTGGGTGCCATTCTGATGGTCAAGGACGGCGACAAGGTCAAGGCGGGCGACGTCATCGCACGTAAGCCTCGTGAATCTTCCAAGACCAAGGACATCGTCGGTGGTTTGCCGCGCGTTGCCGAGCTCTTCGAGGTTCGCAAGCCCAAGGATCTGGCCGTTATCTCCTCCATCGACGGTATCGTTACCTTTGGTTCAGAAACCAAGGGCAAGCGGAAGGTCGTCGTCACTCCCGAGGTGGGAGAAGCCAAGGAATTCCTGATTCCCAAGGGCAAGCACATCACTGTTCAGGAGGCCGATTTCGTGGAGGCAGGCGATCTGCTGACCGAAGGTTCCCCCGAACTGCATGATATCCTGAGAGTGAAGGGCGAGAAATATCTGGCTCGTTACCTCGTCGAGGAAATCCAGGACGTGTACCGGTTCCAGGGCGTTAACATCAACGACAAGCACATTGAGATCATCGTGCGTCAGATGTTGCGTAAGGTTTCCATTCTTGAGCCCGGCTCCACCACCTTCCTCATTGGGGAGCAGGTGGACAAGCAGAGGTTCATGGATGAGAATGCCAGGGTGAATGCCGAGGGCGGAACCCCCGCTATCGCCGAAACCCTGGTTCTGGGTATTACCCAGGCCTCCCTGTCCACGGATTCCTTCATCTCGGCGGCTTCCTTTCAGGAAACCACCAAGGTGCTTACCGAGGCTGCGATGCGCGGCAAGTCCGATTCGCTCCACGGCCTTAAAGAAAACGTTATTGTCGGCCGGTTGGTTCCCGCCGGTACCGGTTTCCGCAAGTACACGGACTCCGATATCATCGTGCCCGACCAGCAGGAAAAGCCGGACAAATTCCTCGAGGAGCTGGAAGAAAATCCGCTCCTGGTTGAGATGGACCGGTAAGAATTATAACGTATGTGTTAACATGTTGATAAAACAGGAGAGGGCGCTCCCTCTCCTGTTTTTTTGAGTCCGGAAGGGACCGAATACTGAAAAAGTTGCGAGTGTGCCACTTGACAAGACTCGGACTTTGAGAGTATTTGCGGTCCTCTTTGCGCGAGATTTCTCGCGACGGTAATGTATTAACTATCGATTGGAGGATGAATGCCCACCATTAACCAGTTGATCCGTAGCGGCCGTAAAGCCACGGCTAAACGGAAGAAGACCCCGGCCCTGATGGAATGCCCTCAGCGCCGTGGTGTTTGCACCAGGGTGTACACCACGACCCCTAAGAAGCCGAACTCCGCGCTTCGTAAGGTCGCCCGTGTTCGCCTTACCAACAGCATGGAAGTCACTGCCTACATCGGCGGCGAAGGCCATAACCTGCAGGAACACTCCGTGGTTCTGATCCGTGGCGGTCGTGTAAAAGACCTTCCCGGTGTCCGTTACCACATCGTGCGCGGCTCCCTTGACACCTCCGGTGTCGATGATCGTCGTCGCGGTCGTTCCAAGTACGGCACCAAACGCCCGAAATAAGGTTATAGCATTTTCGTAACGCCCGGGGTGGGATGACAAAGTAGGGCGGAGGCTGCCCGAAATAATGTCCCCCCGGCCGAAACTCAAGGAGAAAAAAATGCCTCGTAAAGGTCCTGTCACCAAGAGACAGATCCTGCCGGATCCTGTATACGGCAGCAAGCTCATCACTCGCTTCATCAACCGTCTTATGATCGACGGCAAGAAAAGCGTTGCTGAAAATATTTTCTACAAGGCCATCGACAACCTTGCCCAGAAAACCAACGAAGAGCCCCTGCGCGCCTTCGAGAAGTGCCTGGAAAATGTTCGTCCCGCCCTGGAAGTCAAGTCCCGCCGCGTCGGTGGTGCCACCTACCAGGTGCCGATGGAAGTCCGTCCTGACCGTCAGACCGCTCTGGCCATCCGCTGGATGATCACCTACGCCCGCGGTCGTGGCGAGAAGGGGATGGTTGCCCGCCTTTCCGGCGAGTTGCTGGACGCTTTCAACAACCGCGGTGGCGCTGTTAAAAAGCGCGAAGACACCCACAAGATGGCCGAAGCCAACAAGGCTTTCGCCCACTACCGCTGGTAGAGTTGGAGTAGTACAGTGCCTAGAAAGGTTCCCAGAGATAAACAGCGCAATATTGGTATTATGGCCCACATTGATGCGGGCAAAACTACTACCACCGAGCGCATTCTGTTCTACACCGGTGTTTCCCACAAGATCGGTGAGGTTCATGACGGCGAAGCCACCATGGACTGGATGGTTCAGGAGCAGGAGCGCGGCATCACCATTACTTCCGCCGCCACCACCTGCTTTTGGAAGGAACATCGTATCAACATCATTGATACGCCCGGCCACGTTGACTTCACCATGGAAGTTGAGCGTGCTCTGCGCGTTCTGGATGGCGCTGTCGCCGTGTTCGACTCCGTTGCCGGTGTCGAGCCCCAGTCCGAGACTGTGTGGCGACAGGCCGATCGTTACCATGTTCCCAGAATCGCCTTTGTAAACAAGATGGACCGTATCGGCGCAGACTTTTTCCGTTGCGTCGATATGATGAAGACCCGCCTTGGTGCCAAGGCCGTCCCCGTGCAGCTCCCCATCGGAGCCGAGGACGACTTCCAGGGTGTTGTCGACCTCATCGAAGGCAAGGCCTACATCTATGATCACCTGGATCATGGCGCCAGCTTCTCTACTGTTGATATTCCTGCCGAGCTGCAGGATCAATACGAGGAGATGCGCTCCGAGTTGATCGAAGCCGTTGCCGAGGAAGACGAGACCCTGCTCGAAAGGTACATGGCTGACGAGCCTCTGACTCCCGAAGAACTGATCGAGGGTGTCCGTAAGGCTACCGTCAAGTTGGCTATTTGCCCGGTCCTGTGCGGTACCGCATTCCGCAACAAGGGTGTACAGCCCCTGCTGGATGCCGTTGTCAACTACCTGCCTTCCCCGCTGGACATCCCGGCCATGAAGGGTGTGGATCCGAGCTCCGGCGACGAGATCGTCTGCCCCTGTGAAGATGACAAACCCATGGCGGCCCTGGCCTTCAAGCTGGCCACCGACCCGTTTGTCGGTCACCTGACCTTCCTGCGTCTCTACTCCGGTTGCATTGAAACCGGCGCCACCTTTGTCAACGCGACGACGGGTAAGAAAGAGCGCATCGGTCGACTGTTGAAGATGCACGCCAACAAGCGTGAAGAAATAAAAGAGGCTTATGCCGGTGACATCGTCGCCGCTGTCGGCCTCAAGAATGTGGCCACCGGCGATACCCTGTGCGATGTCAAGCAGGTCGTTGCCCTGGAGTCCCTGGACATCCCGGAACCCGTCATCGAAGTGGCCATTGAACCCAAGACCAAGGCCGACCGCGACCAGTTGTCCCAGGCCCTTGCCAAGCTCGCGAAAGAGGATCCCTCTTTCCGTGTCAAGGGTGACGACGAGACTGCGCAGACCCTGATCGCCGGAATGGGCGAGTTGCACCTGGAAATCATCGTTGACCGCCTGCTGCGCGAGTTCAACGTGAACGCAAATGTGGGCGCACCCCGCGTTGCGTACAGGGAGACCATTTCCGCGACGAGCAAGGTTGACATGAAACATGCCAAGCAGTCGGGTGGTCGTGGCCAGTATGGTCATGTTGTGATCGAGGTCGAACCCAATCCCGAGAAGGGCTATGAGTTCGCCGACGAGATCAAGGGCGGCGTGATTCCCAAGGAATACATTCCCGCCGTTGACAAGGGCATTCAGGATGCCATGAAGAACGGTATCATCGCCGGTTTCCCGGTTGTTGATGTGAAGGTCAAGCTGGTTTTCGGTTCGTACCACGAAGTCGACTCCAGCGAGCAGGCCTTCTACATTGCCGGTTCCATGGCTATTAAGGAAGCCTGCAGGCAGGCCAAGCCGGTACTGCTCGAACCGATCATGGCGGTTGAAGTCGTGACTCCCGAGGACTACCTCGGCGATGTCATGGGCGACCTCAACGGACGCCGTGGTCGTGTTGGTGAGATGGAAGCCCGTCCGGGCGTCCAGGTTGTTCGCTCCTATGTGCCGCTGTCCGAGATGTTCGGATACGCCACGGATCTTCGTTCGAAGACCCAGGGCCGTGCAACCTTCACCATGCAGTTCGACCATTACGAGAAAGTGCCGAACAATTTGGCCGAAGAATTAATGGCAAAGAAAGATTAACGTCGATCCGGGATTTTCCCTTTGCTTGACATGCAGGCGGTCGGGGAGGTAAACAACCCGACCGCTGTATGAATGCATGTTCGTCTTTTGCGGACGAGTAAAGATAAATCCTTTGAGGAGAAAGCACTATGGCTGCTTCGATGGCGAGCGATCGCATCCGAATCAAACTGAAAGCATACGACTACCGTATTCTTGACAAGGCAGTGACCGAAATAGTCGACACTGCCCGGAATACCGGTGCGGCTATTGCCGGTCCCGTGCCGCTGCCCACCGACATCCACCGGACCACCATCCAGAAGTCCGTTCATGTTGACAAAAAGTCCCGTGAACAGTTCGAGATGCGTATCCACAAGCGTCTTTTGGACATTCTTGAACCCACTCAGCAGACCGTTGATGCCTTGGGCAAGCTTTCGCTGCCCGCCGGCGTAGACGTCGAGATCAAGCTCTAGGAGTTGTAGTTATGGCTAAGACTCTTGGTATTCTCGGACGGAAGCTGGGGATGACCCGCATCTTCCAGGATGACGGTACGGTGTGTCCTGTTACGGTGATCGAGGCTGGGCCCTGCCCGGTCATGCAGATCAAGACGCAGGACAAGGAAGGCTACAACGCTTTGCAGCTCGGTTATGAAACCATTGCCGAACGCAAAGTGAACAAGCCTATGAAAGGCCACATGGCCAAAGCTGGCAAGGATCTGTACCGCCATCTCAAAGAGTTCCCTCTTGAGATTGTGGAAGGATACGAGCTGGGTCAGGAAATCACTGTGGATATCTTTGCCTCCGGCGACATGGTCAAAGTGACCGGTACGTCCAAGGGTAAAGGTTTTCAGGGTGTCATGAAGCGTCACAATTTCCGTGGCGCTGGGGCGTCTCACGGTGCCGAGAAGATTCATCGCGTTCCCGGTTCCGTCGGTAATGCCACCTATCCCGGCAGAGTCTGGAAGGGCAAAAAAATGCCCGGCCAGATGGGTAACGCCCGTGTGACCGTGTCCAACGTGGAAATTCTCGATGTCAGGCCTGAGGACAACGTCCTGCTGGTCAAGGGCCAGATTCCTGGTCCGACCAACGGCCTCGTCATGATCCGCAAGAACGGTTAAGCGAGGTACATATCATGGCAAAAATTCAAGTTGTCGATCAGAATAACGCGAAAGTGGGCGACATCGAACTGGCCCCCGAGGTCTTCGAGGTTGAAGTCCGTCCCGAGATTCTCAATCTTGTGGTTCGGTCCCAGCGCGCTGCTGCCCGTCAGGGCACTCACGCCACCAAGACCCGCGGCATGAAGTCCGGCGGTGGCCGTAAGCCTTGGCGCCAGAAGGGCACGGGCCGCGCCCGCGCCGGTTCCAACCGTTCGCCCCTGTGGCGTGGTGGTGCCATCCTTTTTGGACCCCAGCCGCGTGACTACGGTTTCAAGGTAAACAAGAAGGTCCGCAAGCTGGCCCTTCAGATGGCCCTGTCTTCCCGCGTCTCCGAGGAGAAGCTGACGGTGGTCAAGGGTATTGATCTGGCTGAGGTTAAAACCAAGGCGTTCGCCGATGTGGCGGGCAAGCTGGGTATGACCAAGGCGCTGATCGTGGCCAAGGACGCAGACGAAAAGCTGCTGCTCTCGGCCCGTAACATGCCCCATATCAAGGTCATTGAAGCTGATAAGCTGAATGTTTACGACGTGCTGCTGTATCCCGAACTGGTAATGTTCGAGGCCGCCGCCCAAGACGTTCAAGAGAGGTTGAAGTAATGGATTACTCCAAAGTTCTGCTCAAGCCCGTTGTCTCCGAGAAGGCCAACGAGGCCAAGGAGAAGGCCAATCACGTCTCTTTTTACGTCCACCCCGATACCAACAAGATCGAGGTGAAGAAGGCTGTGGAAGCCGCCTTTGACGTCAAAGTCGAGTCCGTGAACATCACTCGTCAGAAAGCCATGCCGCGCAAGCGCATGGGCCGTCTCACCGGTGGCCGTGTCGCCGGATACAAGAAGGCCTACGTCAAGCTTGCCGAAGGCGATAAGATCGAAATCTTCGAAGGAGTGTAAGCAATGGCTACCCGTAAGTTGAAGCCTACTTCTCCGGGCCGCCGGTTCCAGACGATCTCGGATTTTGCCGAGATTACCCGGACCACCTCCGAGAAGTCGCTGACCAAAGGCCTGACCAAGAAGGCCGGTCGCAATAATAATGGTCGTGTTACCTCCCGTCGCCGTGGCGGCGGTCACAAGACGCTGTACCGCATCGTCGATTTCAAGCGCAACAAGCTCGGCGTTCCCGCCAAGGTTGCCGAGATCGAGTACGATCCGAACCGCAGCGCCCGCATCGCCCTTCTGCACTATGCCGACGGCGAGAAGCGTTACATCCTGGCTCCTGTGGGCCTGAACCAGGGCGACTCCGTCCTGTCCGGCGAGGGTGCCGACATCAAGCCGGGCAATGCCCTGAAGCTGATGGACATCCCCACTGGTACCGTGGTTCACAACATTGAGCTGCGTCCCGGTAACGGCGGTCAGTTCTGCCGTTCCGCCGGAACCTACGCCCAGCTGATCGCCAAGGAAGGCAAGTACGCCCTGCTGCGTATGCCCTCCGGCGAAGTGCGCAAGGTCCTCGCGTCCTGCTGCGCCACCATCGGCCAGGTTGGAAACATTCAGCATGAAAATATCAAGCTCGGCAAGGCTGGCCGTAATCGCTGGCTGGGTCGTCGCCCGAAGGTACGTGGTGTTGCAATGAACCCCATCGATCACCCGCTTGGTGGTGGTGAGGGTCGCAGCTCCGGTGGTCGCCACCCGGTTTCTCCGTGGGGCACTCCCGCCAAGGGCTACAAGACCCGCAACAAGAAGAAAGCTTCTTCGAAGCTCATCGTCAAACGCCGCGGCCAGAAGTAGGAGTATAATCGATGCCTCGCTCGCTCAAAAAGGGACCGTTCCTGGACGGTCACCTCATAAAGAAAGTCGAAGTGGCCTCCGCCAATCAGGACCGTCGTGTCATCAAGACATGGTCCCGCCGTTCCACGATCATCCCCGAGATGGTCGGCCTGACCTTTGCCGTGCACAATGGCCGCAAGTTCATCCCGGTGTTCGTCACCGAGAACATGGTCGGTCACAAGCTCGGTGAGTTCTCGCCCACCCGTACCTACTTCGGCCACGTTGCCGACAAGAAGAAGTAGGGGAGGTAAGTCATGGAAAAAGGAATGAAGGCAGTCGCCAAGTTCATTCGCGTCTCGCCCCGCAAGACGCGTGTCGTCGCCGAGAACATCAAGGGCAAGGGAGTTGAGGATGCTCTGAACATCCTCAAGTTCACCCAGCAGAAGCCCGCCGAGATTCTCAGCAAGGTCCTGTACTCTGCCATTTCCAACGCGGAACGGCAGCCGGGAGTGGATGTTGATGCCCTGATCATCGATCAGGTCATGGTCAACGAAGGTCCCACCTGGAAGCGGATTCAGCCGCGTGCCATGGGCCGCGCCTACCGCATCCGCAAGAGGACCAGCCACATCACCATCATCCTGAAGGAACAATAGTATGGGACAGAAAGTACATCCTTACGGTTTTCGTCTGGGGTATAATAAGAACTGGCTGTCCCGCTGGTACAGCCAGAAGGAATATCCCGCGTTCGTGCTGCAGGACGACAAGATCCGCAAGTACGTTAAGAAAAAACTGTACCAGGCCGGCATTGCCCGTCTCGAAATCGAGCGGGCTGGCGGCAAGATCCGTCTGATCATCCACACCGCGCGTCCGGGCATTGTCATCGGCCGCAAAGGTGTAGAGATAGAAAAGCTGCGTGAGGATTTGCGCAGCAAGTTTCAAACCGAGTTCACCATTGAGGTCAACGAGATTCGTCGGCCTGAGGTCGAGGCTCAGCTCGTAGCTGAGAGCATCGCCCAGCAGCTCGAACGCCGCATTGCCTTCCGCCGTGCCATGAAGCGCACGGTGGGCCTTGCCAGGAAATTCGGCGCAGAGGGTATCAAAGTTGCTTGCGCGGGCCGGCTTGCCGGTGCCGAAATCGCTCGCGGCGAGTGGTACCGTGACGGTCGTGTGCCTCTTCACACGCTCCGTGCCGACATTGACTACGGTTTTGCCGAGGCGAATACCACCTACGGCGTGATCGGTGTCAAAGTCTGGATCTTCAAGGGTGAGATTCTGGACAAAGAGGTAGAACAGTAATGCTTGCTCCAAAAAGAGTTAAATTCAGAAAGCGGCAGAAAGGCCGCTTGAGAGGCAAGGCCCAACGGGGTAACAGCGTGTCCTTCGGCGATATCGGCCTGAAGGCACTGGAGCACGGAAAGATCACCAGCCAGCAGATTGAGTCCGCTCGTGTCGCCATCATGCGTCACATCAAGCGTGGCGGTAAGGTCTGGATTCGAGTCTTCCCTGATTTCCCCGTCACTTCCAAGCCCGCCGAAGTTCGTATGGGTAAGGGTAAAGGCGCTCCCGAAGGTTGGGTTGCGCCGGTGAAACCGGGCCGGATCATGTACGAAGTGAAAGGCGTGGACATCGAGCTCGCCAAGGAAGCCCTGAAGCGCGCTTCCTACAAACTTCCCATCAAGACGGTTATCGTCGTGAAGGAGGGTCTGTAAGATGGCCACTAACAAAGAACTTCGTGAACTGGACGACGTCAAGTTGGGTGAAAAGCTGGAAGAGATCCGCAAGGAACTTTTCGGCCTTCGCTTTAAGCACGCAACCGCGCAGCTTGAGAACACCCGTGAGCTTGGCATCGCCAAAAAGACCATCGCCCGTATCCTGACTATTCAGCAGGAACGACAGGGAGCGTAGAAATGGCTGAGTTCAAATACCAAGGAAACCGGCGCATGCTCACCGGCCTGGTCGTCTCCGATAAGGCAGACAAGACCATTGTCGTGCGTGTCGAGACGCTGGTTAAGCATCCGCTGCTGAAGAAGTACATCCGCCGCCGCAAAAAGTTCATGGCCCATGATCCGGCTAATGATTGTGGTGTTGGCGATAAGGTGCAGATCGTCGAGTCTCGTCCTATGTCCAAGCGTAAGCGCTGGCATTTGGTCCAGATTCTCGAGAAGGCCGTTTAGGGATTAAGGAGGACATACCATGATTCAGGTTGAATCCAATCTCGACGTGGCCGACAACTCTGGAGCCAAGAAGGTCCAGTGCATCAAGGTGCTTGGTGGTTCCAAGCGCCGTTACGCCAGCGTCGGCGATATCATCGTCGTATCCGTCAAGGAAGCCATGCCCCATTCCAAGGTGAAGAAGGGCTCGGTAATGAAGGCGGTGGTCGTTCGTACCAAGAAGGAACTCGGTCGTCCCGATGGCTCCTTCATTCGGTTCGACAACAATTCCGCTGTGCTGCTCGCATCCAACGGTGAGCCCGTGGGAACCCGTATTTTCGGTCCCGTGGCCCGTGAACTGCGCGCTGCCGGCTTCATGAAGATCGTTTCCCTCGCTCCCGAGGTCCTGTAAGAGGATATAAGAATGAAGACCAAGATCCGTAAAGACGACAAAGTCATGGTCATCGCCGGGAAGGACAAGGGAAAGGTCGGTAAAGTGCTGAAGATTCTCCCCAAGCAGAACAAGGTTCTGGTTGAGAAGGTGAATATGGTTCAGCGCCATACCAAAGCCAATCCCTACGCCCAGCAGCCTGGCGGGATTATCGAGAAGGAAGCCCCGATCCATGTATCCAATGTGGCCGTCGTGTGCGATGCGTGCACAAAGCCCACGCGGGTCGGGTACAAGAAGACTGAAGACGGGAAGAAAGTTCGCTTCTGCAAGAAGTGCAACGAGATCTTCAAGTAAGGTTATCAGTATGACACGTCTCGAACAAGTATACACCGAGAAGGTGGTCCCCGAGCTTCAGAAGGAGTTCGGCTACAGTTCCCCCATGGAGATTCCCCAACTGGTGAAGATCTCCCTGAACATCGGTCTCGGCGCAGCTACGCAGAACAGCAAGCTCGTCGACGCCGCCGTTAAGGAATTGACCGCCATTGCCGGCCAGAAGGCCGTTGTTACCAAGGCTAAGAAGTCCATTGCGCAGTTCAAACTGCGTGAGGGCATGCCCATCGGCGCCCGCGTTACCCTGCGTGGCGATATCATGTGGGACTTCTATGATAAGCTCGTGAGCTTCGCCTTGCCCCGTGTCCGCGACTTCCGCGGCATTCCCGACCGTGGTTTTGACGGCCGTGGCAACTTCACGCTGGGCATCAAGGAGCACACCATATTCCCGGAACTCGAAATCGATCAGGTCGAGTTGGTCAAGGGTATGAACGTCACCGTGGGCACCACGGCCAAGACTGACAAGGAAGGCAAGATGTTGCTTGACCTCCTTGGCATGCCCTTTAAAAAGTAGGAGGACGGAAAGTGGCCAAAACAAGCATTCGCGTTAAGGCTCGCCGCACACCCAAGTTCAAGGTTCGCGCCTACAATCGTTGCCCGATTTGTGGCCGTCCTCGTGCTTTTCTGAGGCGCTACGGCATTTGCCGTATTTGCTTCCGCAACAAGGCTCTCGCCGGTGAGTTGCCCGGCGTCCGCAAGGCGAGCTGGTAATCAAGGAGAAAATGAAATGGCTGTTGTTGATCCTGTAGCCGACATGTTGACCCGCATCCGGAATGCGTACGGCGCCTACCATAATGAGGTTGCCGTGCCCGTTTCCAAAGTGAAGGCGTCCATTGCGGGTATCCTGAAGGAAGAAGGTTATATCGCCGACTACGCTGTCGAGGACAGGGACATCAGTATTACCCTCAAGTACACTGACGGCAAACCGCTGGTTACTGGCCTGAAAAAGGTCAGCAAGCCCGGTCGCCGTGTGTACGTTGGTGCTTCTGATATCCCCCGTGTGCAGAACGGAATCGGTATTTGTATCGTGTCCACCTCCAAGGGGCTGCTCGAAGGCGCCAAGGCCAAAGAGGCCAACGTCGGTGGCGAGCTGCTTTGCGAAATCTGGTAGAGGGGGTTCCAAAATGTCTCGTATAGGAAAGAAACCCGTCGACATCCCTTCCGGTGTCGAGGTGACGGTCGGAGCCTCTGAAATTCAGGTCAAGGGTCCCAAGGGATCCATGACCACCCCGGTTCACGAATCGATTGCATATGCTGTCGAGGGCAACCAGGTTATCGTTACTCGTGTTGATGATTCCCGCATCTCCGCTGCGCAGCATGGCCTGCGCCGGACCCTGCTTTCCAACTGCGTTGAGGGCGTGTCCAAGGGCTACGCCAAGGCGCTGGAAATCAACGGTGTCGGTTACAAGGTGTCCGTGCAGGGCAAGAAGATCATTCTCAACGTCGGATTTTCTCATCCGGTCGAATTTGATCTGCCAGCCGGCATTGAAGCCAAGGTCGAAGGCAGCAAGCTGACTCTCGAAGGTATCGATAAGCAGCTTGTTGGCGAAGTTGCGGCACAAATCCGCCGCGTGCGTCCGCCGGAACCCTACAAGGGCAAGGGCATTAAGTACGCCGATGAAACCATCCGCCGCAAGGCCGGCAAATCCGGCAAGTAGGGGTAAAGCCATGAAAAGCAAAAATGAGCAACGGCTTCTCCGCAAGCCGCGTATCAGAAAAAAGATCTCCGGTACCGAATCCCGGCCCCGCCTGGTCGTCTTCCGCTCCAACCTGCATGTTTATGCTCAGTTGGTGGATGATGTGAACGGCGTGACTTTGGCTTCCTCCAGCACCCAGGTGCTGGCCCTGAAAGCCAACAAGGATTCCGCCGCCCAGGTTGGCAAGGATATTGCCGCCCGAGCACTGGAGAAGCAGATTGAAACCGTGGTCTTTGACCGCAACGGCTATATCTATCACGGCAAGGTCAAAGCTCTTGCCGACGGTGCCCGCGAAGCCGGGTTGAAATTCTAGGTAGCTGGGATATGACAATGGAACAAAATGACAGTGGACTGATCGAAAAAATCGTCTACCTCAATCGAGTCGCCAAGGTCGTCAAGGGCGGCCGCCGTTTCAGCTTCAGCTGCCTGGTGGTCGTTGGCGATGGCGAAGGTATGGTCGGGTATGGTCTCGGTAAGGCCAATGAGGTCCCCGAGGCTATACGCAAGGCCTCCGAGCGCGCCAAGAAAGACATGATCCGCGTGCCCCTGCTGGACGGTACCCTGCCTTACGAGGTCCTGGGCCGTTTCGGCGCCGGTCGCGTGCTCCTCAAGCCCGCATCCCGTGGTACCGGCATCATCGCCGGTGGCCCGGTGCGTGCCATCATGGAAGCCGTCGGCGTAAATGACATTCTGACCAAGGCAATCGGCACCAACAATCCGCACAACGTGCTGCGTGCCGCTATTGCCGGTCTCGAATCCCTGCGTAGTGCCGAGGATGTCTCCTCCCTGCGCGGTGTCCCGGTTTCCACGCCGAGAAAGTAAAGGAGACTGACCGTGTTGAAAATAAAACAGATCAAGAGCAAGATCGCGTGCCAGCCGAACCAGATCAAGGTTCTGGAGGCCCTCGGTTTGCGCAAGATCAACCAGGTCAAGGAGCACGAGGATAACCCCGTCATCCGCGGCATGATCTACAAGGTGCGTCACCTGGTGGAGGTAACCGAGTCATGAGACTGCATGAACTGTATGCATTCCCGGAAGAATATAAGAACCGCAAACGCATAGGGCGTGGCTCCGGCTCCGGTACCGGCAAGACTGCCGGCAAGGGTCACAAGGGTCAGAATGCCCGTGCCGGCGGCGGTGTCCGTCCCGGCTTCGAGGGCGGCCAGATGACTCTGGCTCGCCGTCTGCCCAAGCACGGCTTCAAAAATCCCTTCCGGGTCGAATACGAAGCTGTCAATGTTGGCCGTTTGCTGGCCCTCTTTGATGGTAAGGACGAGATCAGCCTGACCGATATGTACGAACGCGGCGTCGTGAAGACCGGCGCTGCCGTCAAAGTGCTCGGTACCGGTGAAGTCGACAAGGCCGTGACCATTGAAGCTCATCGCTTCAGTGCCTCCGCTGCCGATAAGATTGCCAAGGCCGGCGGTACCGCCAAGGCCATTGAAGGCTAACACAAGAGTACATCGGAAGGGTTGTTATCGTGGCGATGTCAGGAGTTGAGAATCTTGCCCGATTGCCAGAGCTGAAAAAGAAACTGCTCTGGACGTTCGCACTGCTTGCTGTCTACCGGATGGGCATCCATATCCCTATTCCAGGCGTCGACAGTGCCGCCCTGGCGGAGTTCTTCGCCCAGGCGCAGAACACGCTGTTCGGGATCTTCGATATGTTCTCGGGTGGTGGACTGAAAAACATGTCCATCTTTGCTCTGGGAATCATGCCCTACATCTCTTCGTCCATCATTCTTCAGTTGCTGACCGTCGTGTCGCCTGAACTGAAGAAGTTACAGAGCGAAGAAGGTGAAGCGGGGCGTAAGAAGATTACGCAGTATACCCGGTACGGAACCGTGCTGATCACCGTTATCCAGGGCTTCGCCATTGCGACTGGCCTGGAGAGCGCAGCCAGTCCCACCGGAGCTCCCATGGTCGTGATGCCCGGCATCGGTTTCAAGCTGATGACCGTGCTCACGCTTACCGCAGGGACCGTGTTCCTTATGTGGCTGGGCGAGCAGATGACCGAAAAAGGTATCGGCAACGGTATCTCAATGATTATCTACGCCGGTATCATTGCCGGTCTTCCCACGGCGGTTATGAACACCGTCCGTTTGATGACTGTCGGTGAAATCAGCCTGTTCATCCTGTTGCTGCTGCTCGTGCTCATGGCCGCCATACTGGCCATGATCGTCTTCATGGAGCGAGGGCAGCGCAGGATTCCGATCCACTATGCCAAACGTCAGATGGGGCGGCGCATGTTCGGCGGGCAGACTACGCATCTGCCTTTGAAGATCAACACCGCAGGTGTTATTCCGCCTATCTTCGCCTCTTCCATTCTGATGTTCCCGGCAACGGTTGCTCAGTTCTCTAACGTGGACTGGCTCAAGTCGATCTCCGGATTCCTGAGCCCGACCTCGATAGTTTATAACATCCTGTACATCGCCATCATCATATTCTTCTGCTACTTCTACACTGCGATCATGTTTGATCCCAAGGGAATTGCGGAGAATATCCAGAAGCAGGGTGGATTTGTCCCGGGCATTCGCCCGGGTGCCCGCACCAAGGAGTACATCGACAAGGTGCTGGCCCGAATCACCCTCTGGGGCGCTTTCTATGTTTCATTCGTGTGTGTCGTTCCTATGGTCCTTATCAGCAATTTCGGTGTGCCGTTCTATTTCGGCGGCACGTCCCTGCTGATCGTGGTCGGTGTGGCCATGGACTTTATGGGGCAGATCGAATCCTACATGATTTCGCGTCAGTATGAAGGATTGATGGGTAAAGCAGGGAAGGGTAGGTAGGTTGCCTTGAAGAAATTCAGGGGAGTCTTCCTTAAGAATGACAATGAGATTGGCCTCATGCGTGAGGCCAATCATATTGTTTCTCTTATCCTCGACGAACTGGGGGAGGCCGTGAAACCCGGCGTTTCCACAATGACCTTCGAGGATATATGTCGGGCCCGGTGCGATGAGCATGGAGTCCGCCCAGCTTTTTTGGGATACCAGGGCTTTCCGTTTGCCCTGTGTTGTTCCGTGAATGAGGAAATTGTACACGGATTTCCTTCCAAGGAGCGCATCCTCAAGGAAGGCGATATCGTCAGTTTTGATATGGGCGTCGTGTACGAAGGTTTTTATGGCGATTCCGCCCGCACCTTTGGTGTGGGAAAAGTTTCGCCAGATGCGCAGAAACTCATGGATGTTACCCGTGAGTCTCTATATATAGGTATCGAGCAGGCCGTACCCGGCAACAACCTCTATGACATTTCCGCGGCAATCCAGTCATATGTTGAAGGGTTCGGTTTCGGTATAGTCCGTCGCTTTGTCGGGCATGGGATCGGCAGTCATTTGCATGAAAAGCCAGAGATCCCGAACTTCGTTCCCAAGGGCATGTCCGGTGTTCCTCTCAAGGCCGGAATGGTGCTAGCCATTGAGCCGATGGTCACGCTTGGAACCTACGAAGTTGAAATGCTTGCCGACAGGTGGACCGCTGTAACTAAAGACAGGAAACTGTCCGCTCATTTTGAGCATACCATAGCGGTTACACATGATGGGCCTCGGATATTGAGTTTGTCCGAATAATTCCGTTGGAAATATTTGGCTTGCTTATTGTCCTAAAACGCTGTATAAAACGCAGCTTCGTTTAAAAGGCCACCCCCACAAGGGGGCGTGTCCATTACTGTTATTTAGCAATCTGGAGTTGGTCATGAAAGTCAGACCTTCTGTTAAGAAAATGTGTTCCAAGTGCAAAGTCATCCGGCGCAACGGCGTTCTTCGCGTAATCTGCGAGAACCCCCGCCACAAGCAGCGTCAAGGATAAAGGGTTAGAACTATGGCACGTATAGCTGGTGTAGACCTGCCGAGGAATAAGCGCATGGATATTGCGCTGACCTATATTTACGGCATCGGCCGGACCATGGCCATGAAGATTCTTACGGATACCAATATCGATTGGCAGACCAACAGCGACGACCTGTCTGCTGAGGATGTCAACGCTATCCGTAACGAACTTGAAGACAATTACAAGGTCGAGGGTGATCTCCGTCGCGATATCACCACGAACATCAAGCGGCTGATGGATATTGGCTGCTATCGTGGTCTGCGGCATCGTCGCGGACTGCCTGTTCGCGGCCAGAAATCCAAGACTAATGCTCGCACTCGTAAGGGACCCCGCCGTTCCGTTATGAGCCGCAAGAAGAAGTAGTCTTCCTGCATGTGAGTTACGCGCGGTCCCTTATCCGGGGGCATGTCGCGTTTATACGACATTTATTCAACGGAGATCAACGAAATGGCTAGACCTCGTCGAGCTGGGAAGAAAAAAGAAAAGAAGAACATTCCCGTTGGCATCGCGCACGTCAAGGCCACGTTCAACAATACGATCGTGACCTTTACCGATGTCAAGGGCAATGTCGTCAGCTGGGCTTCTGCCGGTGCCGCTTTCAAGGGCTCCCGGAAGTCCACTCCTTTCGCGGCACAGATGGCTGCCGAGTCCGCAGCCAAGCGTGCTCAGGATTCCGGCATGCGCACTGTCGGCATTTACGTCAAGGGCCCTGGTTCCGGCCGTGAGGCCGCCATGCGCGCCATTAACAATGCCGGTTTCAAGGTGACCTTCATCCGGGACATCACCCCGATTCCCCACAACGGTTGCCGTCCGCCCAAGCGCCGCCGCGTCTAACGTAAGGAGAAATAATCGTGGCCAGATATACTGAAGCAAAATGCAAGCTCTGCCGTCGGGAAGGCGAAAAGCTCTTCCTCAAGGGCGATCGCTGCTACACTGACAAGTGCGCTTACGAAAAGCGCCCCTATCCTCCGGGACACTCCGGACGCATGCGTCACAAGATGAGCGACTACGCCACCATGCTTCGTGAGAAGCAAAAGGTGCGTCGCATGTATGGCGTTCTGGAAGGCCAGTTCCGTGAGTACTACTCCCGTGCCGATGGCATGAAGGGTGTCACGGGTCACAACCTGCTGATGCTCCTGGAGCGTCGACTGGACAACGTTATTTACCGTCTTGGTTTTGCCAATTCCCGCGATCAGGCTCGTCAGCTCGTTCGTCATGGCATCTTCAAGCTTAACGGCCGCCGCGTGAACGTTCCGTCCATGCAGGTCAAGTCCGAAGATGTGATTGAAGTCCGTGAGGAAGCCCGCAAGATCCCTGTGATTGGCGAGGCTCAGGAAGTTATTGCCCGCCGCGGCTGCCCCGATTGGCTGGAATCCGATGGCGCCAACTTCAAGGGCACGGTCAAAGCCATGCCGAGCCGGGAAGATATCCAGTTCCCGATCAACGAGCAGCTTATTGTCGAACTGTACTCCAAGTAAATAGGGGATCTCATGCTTATTGAGAATGGCGACAAACTTATCAACACCCGCAACTGGAACGAACTGGTTAAGCCCGAATCCCTCGTGCGCGACCCCAAGTCCGGCGAGAACTACGGCAAGTTCATCTGCGAACCTCTGGAACGCGGCTATGCAACGACCATAGGCAATGCCATGCGCCGGGTGCTTTTGTCCTCCATGCAGGGCTGCGCCATCGTGGCAGCCTCTATCGAGGGCGTTCAGCACGAGTTCACGACGCTGCCTGGTGTCCTTGAAGACATGACTGAGGTTGTGCTCAACCTCAAGCAGGTGCGTATCGCCATGACCACGGACGAGCCGCAGAAGATTGTCCTTGAGGCCAACGCCAAGGGACCGGTCACCGCCGGCATGATTCAGGAAAATCAGAACGTTACCGTTCTGAACAAGGATCAGCTGATAGCCACGTTGACCGAGGATCGTCCTCTGAAGATGGAGCTCGAGATCCGTATGGGCAAGGGGTACGTCCCGGCTGATATGCACGAAGGATTGATCGAAGATATCGGGTCCATCATTCTGGACGCCAGCTACTCTCCGGTCAAAAAGGTGGCTTACTCTGTGGAACAGGCTCGTGTCGGTCAGATGACCAACTATGACAAGCTTGTCCTGGAAGTTTGGACCGATGGTTCTGTTTCTCCCGAGGATGCCTGTGCTTACAGCGCCAAGATCCTCAAGGACCAGCTCTCCGTGTTCATCAATTTTGATGAACTGTCTTCCCAGGCCACCGAGAAAAAGGAAGATTCGATTGATCTGAATCCGAATCTTTTCAAATCCATCGATGAACTTGAGCTTTCGGTTCGCGCCACCAACTGCCTTAAGGCCGCCAACATCCAGTTGGTCGGCGAGTTGGTACAGCGCACTGAGCAGGCCATGCTGAAGACCAAGAATTTTGGTCGTAAGTCCCTGGATGAAATCCGCCGGGTGCTTGACAGCATGACCCTCAAGTTCGGCATGACGGTCGATGATTTTGACAAGAAATACCAGGAATGGTTGAAGAGGAAAGAGAAAAATGAGGCATAGAAAGTCCGGCCGGAAACTCAATCGGTCCAATACGCACCGTGCCGCCATGTTCAAGAACATGACCCGCGCGCTCCTGACCTATGAGCAGATCCGCACCACCGAGGCCAAGGCCAAGGAACTTCGCCGCATCGTCGATAAAATCATCACTCTGGCCCTGCGCAACGACGTGCATTCGCGCCGTGAGGCTTACAAGGTCTTGGGTAGCCACCAGATGGTGCAGCGTCTCTTTGACGAAATCGGTCCCCGTTTCGACGGTAAGGGCGGTTACACCCGTATCCTCAAACTCTCTCAGCCCCGCAAGGGCGATTGCGCCCCCATGGTCATCATTGAGCTGACCGTGAAGGCCTCCTCCAAGAAAGAGGAGACCAAAGCTGAGAAACCCGCTCCCAAGGCGGAAGCCCCGAAGGATGAAGCTCCCGTAGCTTCGGATTCCGAAAAGGCAGAATAGTGTATTAAAGGGCAGGTCTTCGACCTGCCCTTTTTTTTAGATTTGTTATAGATATTCTCGATAAATAGGCGGTATTTATTCGATGGATGTTCGAAAGCTTGAAGCGTTCTGCCAGGTCTATGAGTTACAGAGTTTCTCAAAGGCCGGTGAAGTCATGTTTTTGTCACAGCCGACCATCAGCTCGCATGTGGCCAACCTGGAAGCGGAGCTTGGCGTCAAGCTTTTCGACCGCCTCGGCCGGAAGGTTCTGCCCACTCAGGCTGGCGACGTGCTGTATCGAAGCGCGGTGGCTGTCTTTGAGAACCTCAAGGAGGCTCGTGCGTCCATCGAGATGCTACGGGACAAGGTTGTGGGGGATGTCGCCGTCGGATGCAGTACCATACCCTCGTTTTACATCGTTCCGCGTATCCTTTCCGATTTTTTCAAGCGATATCCCCAGGTAACCTTTACGGTTCATACCGGTGATTCTTTTGAGGTCATCCGTAGGGTCGCCTGTGGCGACTGGCCTGTCGGTATTGTGGGTGAGTTGCCTACAGAGGAAGGCGTCACCTCCAAATTGATTTTTGAGGACGATACCGTAGTGGTTGCAGCCAAACATGCCGAATGGCTCCCCAAGGATGATGGAGCGATCAGCATGGAAACGTTGGCCCGTTTGCCCTGGGTAATGCGTGGCAAGGGTTCGGCTACCCGGCATTCGCTGGAAATGCAGTTGGGCTCTCTGGGGTTGACTTTGAATGATCTTACGGTTCGGTGCTGGGTGGATGGCACAAACGAGGCCCTGGCGCATACATTGCGCGGTTCCGGCGTCAGCGTGACTTCGCGTCTTGCCTCTTCTCGCTTTATCGAGAGTGGTGCCTTGGTCCGACTTAATGTCCCGGCCCTTGAAGGCAAACGCCATTTCTATCTTATCTACAATGAGGGACGGCACATGCTTCCGGCTCTTCGGGCCTTTATCGAGCATACCTCCAAGGGACTTCAGTTCGGCGAAGGCTATTCCGTGGAGTAATCCACTGTACCGGGGAGAAAGTTGATAGGAGGCACGGCCTTGATGATGCCGTGCCGGCTTAGGTACTCATAAAAGAGTCGCAGTCCCCGTACTTCGGCCTTCGCAAAGTCGTATAGAAGTCCGACAAAATACGAACACATTTCCCGTTGATTCAGGCGGCTGCCTTCTGCCGCCAGGACGCACAGTTCCGCCAGATGGTCCGTTCCCCATCGTCGTGCGGCCATCAGGGTCTCACAGGCCTGCCTGATTTTTGTCTCGTTGGCGGCATAGCTCTTCCGGCTGGCAATCCACACCCCGAAAATAAATGGTTCTCCGGTTAATTGTCGCCAGGCTTCTCCCAGGTCGGTCCGCACCGGGTAGTCTTGGTGATAGCGAAGATTGAGGGCTTCGTCCCCGATACACAGAATGGCTTCGGGATGCTCGCCGGTCTCCAGCATCGCTGTGGCGTCTCCTGTGACGTAGTCCGCACTGATGCCCCAGAGTTCCGCCAGAAGCACGCGGAGCAGGGCGGCCGAGGTGTGTGTCTGGGCGCTGACCAGGACCGTTCTTCCGTCCAGTTCTTTCACCGGTTTTCTGCTGAGCAGAAGAACGCTCTGAACCGGTCCCCGGCTCCCGATGGCAATGTCGGGGATGAGGTAATATTTTTCATGGTGTCGGGCGTATTCGATACTTGAGCAGCCGGACAAATCCAGTTGCCCCGCATCCATCAGCACATTGAGTTCGGCAGGCGGACCGGCGACAATTTCAAAGTCGTTCTCAATGATTCCGGTTTCCAGCGGGTGATGAATGGGAAGTACATTGAGGTAGCCTATGCGGCCCAAGCGGACGCTCATATGCGACCTCCAACCGACTGATAGTCCATGGTCCGTTGCCGTGGCGTAAACCCGGCATTGTCCACCAGCCGGTGAATTTCCGCGCGAGAGAGTCGAAATCGGACTCCGGCGGCCTGTACCACATTTTCCTCGATCATGGTTGACCCGAAATCATTGCCGCCAAAGAAGAGCGCCAGCTGGGCTATGGCTGGTCCCATGGTCACCCAGGAGACCTGGATATTGTCCACGTTATCCAGCACAAGGCGCGAGACGGCCAGGGTGCGCAGGTACTCCACGCTGGTCAGTTTGCGGCAGTGGCTGAGTTGGGTGTTGTCCGGCTGAAATGTCCAAGGGATAAACGCTGTGAACCCGCCGGTTCGGTCCTGCGTTTCGCGCACGGCAAAGAGATGTTCCAGCCGTTGCCTTGGCGTTTCCTCGTGGCCGAACATCATGGTTGCGGTAGTGCGCATTCCTTGCCGGTGTGCCTCTTCCATAACGCCGAGCCACTCATTGGCTGGGCATTTGTTCGGCGCAACAGCGGAACGAACTTCGTCCACCAGAATTTCCGCGCCGCCACCGGGGATGGAATCCAGACCGGCAGCGCGCAGTCGTCTGATGACCTCGCCCACGCCGATCCCTTCCTGCTTGGACCAGAAAACGATTTCTGGCGGGGAGAAGGCATGAATGTGCACCGGGTGCTCGGTCTTGATGAATCTAAGCAGGTCCTCGTACCAGGAAAGCGGCAGGTCCGGGTGGTGGCCGCCCTGCATCAGAATCTGGGTGCCGCCAAGCGCTTTGGTCTCGTCGATCTTGCGTCCTATCTCCTCATTGGAGAGGACGTAGGCGCCATCTTCGCCGGGGTGTTTGAAGAATGCGCAGAACTTGCAGCAGCAGACGCAGACGTTGGAATAATTGATGTTGCGGTCCACAACATAGGTCACGACAGGATCGGGATGCTTTGCCAGCCGTACCCGGTGGGCAAGGAACCCCAGGTCGTGGAAGTCGGCTTCCTCATAGACCTTCAGCGCTTCGTCGAATGCCAAGCGGCCGCCATCCAGAATCTTCTCATATATCGAATGCAACGATTCCATTATCAACTCGTGTTTTTGTCTTGGCAGAATGAGGAGGGAAGTCCCTAGACTTCGTTGAACTGTCCGTCCCGCTCCACCGGAGTGCAGCCGCAGCCCCGGAGCATTTCGCACAGTTCTGCCTTGGAAAGGCCCTGTTGCGAGGTTGCCCCGGCCTCGTGGCCGATCTTCTCTTCCACAACGGTTCCGTCGAAATCGTCGGCTCCGAACTTGAGGGCGGCCTGCGCCTCCTTGATGCCCAGCATGACCCAGTAGGCCTTGATGTGCGGAATATTGTCGAGCATGAGCCGGGCCACTGCGATGGTGCGCAGCGTCTCCAGGCCTGTGAGCGGGTTGTCCACGGTGAGTCGGCTGTTCTCCGTAAGAAACGGCAGCGGAATGAAGCAGTTGAACCCGGGGCTACGGTCCTGGGCCTCGCGCAGGCGGATGAGGTGATCGAGCCGATCCTCCCGGGATTCGATGTGTCCGAAGAGCATGGTGCAGTTGGTGCCGATGCCCATGTTGTGCGCTTCCTCATGGATGGTCAGCCACTGGTCGGCAGTGGCCTTGCGCGGGCAAATCCGTTCCCGTACGGATGGGGCAAATATTTCGGCTCCGCCTCCGGCCAGCATGTCCAGTCCGGCTGTTTGCAGACGAGCCAGCACTTCCCGGGAAGGACAGCCTTCCAGGGTGGCGAAATGCGCAATCTCCACGGCGGTGAACGCCTTGATGACGGTCTGGGGAAGCCGGATTTTGACCGCCTTCAGAACATCCTCAAAAAAAGTGAGGGGCAGCCAGGGGTGGCAGCCGCCGACAATATGGATCTCACGGGGAGTGAGGCCTGTGGCGTCGATGCTGGAGATAATTGTTTCCACGGAGAGGACGAAGCCGCCGTCCGCACCGTCCTCCCGCTGGTAGGCGCAGAACGTGCAACCGTTGACGCAGACGTTGGTGTAGTTGATGTGCTGGTTGACGACATAGAAGGCCTTGTCGCCATGCAGCCGGGTGCGCACCATGTTGGCCAGTGAGCCCACGGCCAGCGGTTCCGGGCATTCGAAAAGGAGCTGGCCGTCCTCGAAGGTGAGCCGCTCGCCGGACATGACCTTTTCCTGGATATTCTTGAGGCCCATGTTGCGGTAGTAGTCGTTGTTGAGCAGGGGCATGATGTTCTCCTATTTGGCGCTCAGGCCGTGGCGAAGGAATTCGGACATGGCGCGGGCACGCTCCTTCATGGTGTGCGGGGCAGGGTCAATGCCGGTATCCTGGGAGGGAACGGCATGATTTTGGAGGAACCTGTCCAGCATGGTGTGGAGCAGGAAGACGGTCATTTCACGGTCGAGATCGGGGCGCAGTTCGCCGGATGCGATTCCGTCGTCCACCAGCGCCCCCAGATACTTGGCGTGGGCCTGTCGAATTTCCTGCAGGAATTTTCCCCTGAGCGGAAAGTTCTCGTTGAAAAGCATCTTGAGATAGATGCGGTAGATTTGCGGGTGCGCGTCGATGAACGCGCCGCCAGCCAGAAAGCTCTGCTCGATGCGGCTGAAAAAATCGCCGTCCGTATCCCGGATGGCCTTGAGCGGCCCTTTGAAGTCCGCCACCGCCCGGCTGAAGATATGCTCGAACAGTCCGGCCTTGCTGCCAAAGTATTTGAAGACCGATCCCTTGGCTATGCCGAGCCGGGCCACGATGCGATTGATGCTCGCTTCCTGGTAGCCATGGTCGGCAAATTCCTGGGTGGCCTCTGTCAGGACTCGGCTTTGTTTTTCTTCCGGCAGATTTTCGAAGGTCTGTTTTGTCCCGCTCATGTTTCCTTCCTTGCGCTACGGCCACCCGTCGGGTAATGGTGACCGGGTGGTCACCATGTGTATCCGTGGTGATCGAATCTGTCAACAGGGCCGAACTTCTCGGTTTGGAAAGGAGTGGGCATGTCTCGCAAACTGATGCTTGGATATTCACCTTGTCCCAATGATACGTTTATTTTTCAAGGTCTTGCCTCCGGCAGAGTGGAGTGGCCCGGAGGGCTGGATGTCACCCTGGCTGACGTGGAGGAGCTGAACGGCCGGGCCACGGAAGGGACATTGGATGTGGTCAAGGTCTCGGTCGGCGCGGTCGTCGGAATTTTGGATAATTACATATTGTTGCGTGCCGGAGGCGCCATGGGTTTCGGCGTCGGCCCGCTGCTGGTTTCCGGCGAGGACCGCTCTCTGGAGTCGCTGGACGGTTGTGAGGTGGCCATCCCGGGGCGACGTACCACCGCAAGCCTGCTTTTTTCTCTTTGCTGTCGCGAAGCGGGCATCTCGGTACGGTTGCGGGAGATGGTCTTCGATCAGATCATGCCCGCCGTTGCTGCCGGAAAAGTGGCGGCAGGCGTCGTCATTCACGAAGGGCGATTTACTTACGAAAAGCTTGGTCTGACTCGGGTAGCGGATTTAGGGGAGTGGTGGGAAACCTACTCAGGCTCGCCCGTGCCGCTTGGGGGCATCGCCATCCGCCGGACCTTGGGGATGGATACCGCGCAGGCCATGAATGCGGCCATTCGCCGGAGTCTTGAGCTTGCCAGATCAAACCCCGGAGCGGCATGGGACTACATCAAGCAACATGCGCAGGAGATGGACGATTCCGTCATTCGCCGCCACATTGAAACGTTTGTCACGGACTACAGCCTCGACGTGGGCGAGGTCGGTGAGCAGGGCGTGGAGCGGTTGTTGCGGGAAGCCGGATGGACCGGCAGCGAGGTCTTTATTCCTAGGTAAGATCTTTTACCGGCTGTTTGCCGGAGCCGGTGTGTTTGCTCTTGCCCTGGCTCAGATATACCCCGGCGATGACGATGGCGGACGCTGCGTATTGCAGGATGTTCAGCCGCTCGTCCAGAAACAGCCAGCCCATGATCAGGGTTATGACCGGGATCAGATTGATGAAGGCCGATGCCTGGGAGGCCGAGGTGACCGACATGCCCCAGTTGTAGAGTCCGTATGCCCCGATGGTCACGAAGACGCCGAGGTACAGGACGGAAAGCACACCGGGCAGGTTGAGGGCGGTGGGCAGCTGGGTGGACGGCAGAAAGAGCAGGGGCAGGTAGAAGAGAGAGCCAACAAAGGCCTGGATCATGGTCAGGAACCAGGAGCCGTAGCGTGGGGTCAGTCCCTTGAGGGTTATGATGTACCCGGTGGCGCAGACCATGGCCAGGAATTCGAGGAAGTTGCCAAGCGCGGGATTGGACGCGGTTTCCGTGGCCGACGCTGTGGCGGAGAGCAGCACCGCCCCTACAATGGCCAACATGAACCCGGACATGGTTCTCTTGGTGATGTGCTCTCCAAGGGTGAAGCGGGCGACCACGGCCACCATGAGCGGGAGCAGGGCGCAGATCATGCCTGCCTGGGAGGCGTCGGTGTACGTCAGGGCCATGGCTTCGAAGACAAAATAGAGGCCTGGTTCGCACACGCCCATGATGAGCAGCCGTTTCCAGTCGCCGGGGCGGTAGTCAATGTGGTTCAGCCGTTTGAATACCGTAAGGAAGCAGAGTGATGCGATGAGCATCCGGCCGAAAATAACCACCATGGGATCGAAATGGGCAAAGGCGATCTTGAGCACGATAAATGAGCTGGCCCAGAGGATAACGGCGCCCCACAGCGCCACGATTGCCTTGCCTTTGTTTTCCATCTTGCTCACCGGCTTTTGGGTTTCGAGATAGGCAGCTCTATCATTCTACAACGCCCAGGGAAACTGGAAAATCCATCATTTATTTCCATGGATTGATTCGGCTTGGATAATGACTTTGGGAATATGGAGGGATACGTGTCGTGGAGGATGACGATACGTGTGGAAAATGTGGTAATGTATGGGTGATAGGTAGGCTAGGACGTAAGGAATTTGTAAAAACAGGCGTGATTTTCCCTAAGCGCGTGGAGCGCGGTAATCTCTTTTCGTATGTAGAGTTCGGGCGAGTCGAGAGCTGCGTTGCCAAGCCGGTCATGAGTGATGTCCCGGTATATGTCGTAGTGGGCGAAGCGGTGGCCCATGTGGTTCATGTCCCGAAACCATTGAACCCCGGTATCCAGACATACAGGCCGGTCGTGATTTTCGCCGATGAGGGCCCCCGAGGCGACAAGGGCTCCAAAGGGGGTGCCGGAGCCAAAGGGCATGGTATCCGGACGGACCTTGTCTATATTTATCAAAGCGCACCATTCGTTGAGACGGCATTCCGGCAGCGGCCAGGGACGATCCTTAAACTGTTGTGACAGACCCAGGTGATAGGCCCTGCGCTGTTTGGGATCAAACCCCTTGTTGTATACCTTCATAAGGTACTGGTAGGATGGGGTGAACTCCGTGTAGCGCGTGGGGTCACACTGTCCGTTTTGTCCCGCCGGGCACCACCAGCACTGGCCGATCTCACCGGCCCCGGCGTTGTCGCCTATCGTGTCGAGCAGGTTGCCCACGATATCCCCATGCACTTCGATATCGTTGTGAATCGTCAGTACGAATTCGGTCTGGGCTGTTTCCCAGCCGTGCTGGTAGCGCATGGAGAGCAGATAGTCCCTGTCGGATGTGAGCTTGTTCAGGTCCGTCGGATCTATGCCGTTCCAGTATTTGGGCATGAAATGGACCACCCGGTCTCCCAGGAATTCCAGCAGCCTGTCATGGCTCTTCTTCTCATATTCCGCCGTGGCCGGTTCTTCCTGAAAGTAGATCAATCCAATATGTTCGCCGGAATATTCCAGCAGGGAAAGCAGCGAGAGCGCCGTCTGATTGGGTTTTCCGAAAACATTGATGAGGACGTCTACGGTGGGCTTCATGGAAAATACCGTACAATCCTTTGAATTGTTTTATCAAGGGGCAGGGGGACAGCCCGGTGTAAATGAAAATCCCCCTGATGGTCTGGAGCCGTCAGGGGGATTATCGCTGAATATGGGCCATGCCTGTTTCCGCAGAGCGGTTTGAGCTTGGCTGCGTTTGGCCGAAGTCGTCCTAGTGGGGGCAAACGGCCAAAAGGTTGATGGGTTTGTAGCCGTTGTCCGGGTTCAGGGCATAGCGGCAACCGAGGTGGGAACCATCGCGCTTGTTGGCGATGTCGCTCTCGGAGCCAAGGTAGAACGAACAGTTGTTGTTCTCACAGACAAGGATCACGCCCCAGCCGGTCTCTCCCGGCGGCAGCCAGGGGGTCATGGGCTTTCCGCAGTGCGGACAGTCGCGATCTTCCAGTTCGGTTACGATTCCGGCGTATTCGTGAATAACCATGGTATCTCCTTGGCATCGGTGCCAGGGCACCGGTTCATGCGTGTAAAATTACACATATATCCCCAGTCGCCCCCGTCAAGGGCGCAGGGTCAATTTTCTTCCGGAAAAGAGAGGTCCCGCAGAAGGCGGAACAGGGCGCGGCCGTCCTTGGACGGTTTGCCGGCAGCCTTTTCCCGCCTCGCTCCCAGCGTGAACTGCCGCAACCTTTGTCCCTGCTCCGGGTTGGTGTCAAAGAGCGTCTGGAGCAGGTCGTCGTCGCCATTCACCAGCCGCTCGCGCAGCCGTTCCAGACGGTGGAACTCAGCATCCCTTACCGAGCGCCCCCTGCTCGCTTCCTCCACAATCTCGCGGGCGCGGGTGGTGTCGCAGCCGCGCATGAGCTTGCCCACGTATTGCAAGTGTCGGCGGCGCGCTTCGTGTTTCGTCAGTTTCTTGATGAGGAGCAGGGCTTCCACCGTCTCCGGCGTCAGTTCGGCTTCCCGCACGGCGGTTTCGCCGAGCGCCGCCAGATCCTCGCCCAACTTCTGCAGTGCGGTCATGTCCCGTTTCATCTGCGACTTGCTGGGGCGGTCCTCGCGTTCATCAAATTCTTCCGGTCGGTAGAGAGTCGTATTTCTTTTTTTTGCCATCTATTTTTTTGCCATGGCCGGAACCTTGGCCAGGTCTTCTTCAAGTTCGGTGAAAATGGACCCGACAGCCTTGGTCATGGCCTGAACCAGCGCCGTGGGGTCGGGCTGGATCAGGGGGACGCGCCGTCGGTAGTCTTTGGAAAAGATGATTTCGTTTGTGGCGGTGGACTCATCGACCAGGAAGAACTGCATACCGACCACCGCAGCCGGAGTGCTTTGGGAATAGTCACCGTATAGGGTGTTGACCGTTCCTTCCAGGGTCAGGTCCGGGATGACCATGCTGCCCGGTTCTATAATGTCCTTGAACAATCCGGAACCGTCGAGCCAGGTGCGCAGTTCCGAGGTCAGCATGTTGCCCGGAGCGACGAAAAAGGTGTTGTAGTAATCCGATTCGATGCGCCCGTCGGACATCTGGTAGACCAGCTCTCGCATGTTGTAGAGGTCCGAAACGGTCATCCGCCGCAATTTGAGGATGATGCCGGAGTTCGTCCGGGCCGTTTCCGTTCGGGCCGGGTGGATGCGATAGTATGTCTTGTCCAGCGGCTTGCCGCCGAGTTTGACGCAGGCCGTGGCCGCAATGGCCAGTGCCATGATCAGGATAAGGTTCAGAGTTCGTTTCATATCTGTATTCCCGCGTTAGTGGGTGTCGGGAGCGGATTTGCTCGGCGGTTTTCCGAAGAAAATGCCGGATGGATAGCGTTTGGCATCGCCGCTCAGTTCCTTGAGGTTCTGCATCACCTCGCGCGTGTCTTCCAGGATGGTGTGGATGTTCGCCTCTTCGCTGGCCACCACGCCATTCAGGCGGTTGACCAGGGAGTGGACCTTCTTGACCGAAGCGGTCAGGTCCTGGGAGGCCTTGGCCACGTTCTCCAGAGTGGGCGCGATGTTGGCCATGGCCTTATCCATGCGCGGATCGGACAGAAGCTTTGCCATGGCGTCCGATGCCCGCTTGAAGCTGCCGAGAGCCTGGTGCGCCTCCGCCGCCGAGGAAATGATGTCGTCCTTGGACTGTGTGGCAATGTCGCCCAGCGCGGCGATGGTCCTGGCCGTTTCGGGCAGGATGCGTTCCGCAGCGGGGTCGTCCAGGATCTTGTTGGCCCTCGCCAGGAGATTCCTTGCCTCGGTCAGCAGGCTAATCATCCGTTTGCCCGCCTCCTGACCATCCTTGGTGTGCATGAACTCACTGATCGCGCTGACGATGGACTTCACGTCCTTGATGATGCTGGTGATATCTTCCTTGTTCAGGCTGCCCAGCGTTTCACTGATGGCGGTCACGGCGCCTTCAATGCGGCTCAGCGTGCTTTGTTCGGACGGAATGTAGATGTCACGGGGCGTCCAGTCCATTTTCAGGCTGCTGGATGGTGCCGTTTTGTCGAAGACCAGATTCAGGAACAACTGGCCGGTGAGGCCCAGTGTGGTGGGACGGACCCGCAGGCCGTTTTCTATATCCCGGGCAATGAGGGCCTTGAACTCGTCTTTGTCCAGATTACCGAACATGTCCGGATTGATGTCGCACAGCACATACACATAATGGTGCTGCTGTTCCCTGGCCTTTTTGTAAATGTTGTTGGCAAATCCGATGGCAGCGACGCGTCCGACCCGGACTCCCCGGAGTTTGACCGGTGATCCGACCTCCAGGCCGTTGACCGATTCGTCGAAGTAGGTCTCCACCTGATAGGTGGTCTCGAAATATCGGCCCGCGCCGAGAATGATGATGACCGCCACGATCATGCCGGTGCCGAGGAGAATGAAGGCACCCAGTCTGAAGTAGTCGTTTTTCCGTATCATCGCCTATCCTTGTTCCGTGGCGGTTCGTTTTGTGTTCACGTCCTCTATGGACGGGAGACGGTGGAAAAATTGCCGGACGAATGGGTTGTCCGAGGTGTCCCGAAGTTCCTTGGGATCGCCCTCGGCCACTATCTGCTTCACGTCCTTGTCCAGCATGATCACCCGGTCCGCAATGGCGTAGATGGACTCCAGCTCATGGGTGACGATGACGAAGGTGATACCCAATGTTCGTGACAGGTTGAGGATCAGTTCGTCAAGTTCGGCCGAGGATATGGGGTCCAGCCCGGCCCCCGGTTCATCCAGAAAAAGTATTGTCGGGTCCAGGGCCATGGCTCTGGCGATGGCCGCCCGTTTCTTCATGCCGCCGGAGAGTTCTGCTGGCATCTTGTGCAGCGAGTGTTCCAGGCTGACCATGGCGAGTTTGTCCCTGGCGATCATCTCCACGGCTTCGGCGGGAAGCTCCGTAAATTCTTCCAGCGGCAGCATGACGTTTTGCAGGATGGACATGGAGCCGAAGAGCGCGCCCATCTGATACATGACGCCGAAGCGGCGGGTCAGGGCAATACGCTCATTCTGCGATGCCGCGGCCAGGTCCTCCTTGCCGAACAGCACCTGTCCGGCCATTGGCTGATAGAGGCCGATCATATTCTTGAGCAGGGTGGATTTGCCGCATCCGGAACCGCCGAGAATAATGAAAATCTCACCTTCCATGACGTCAAAGGTGATGTCCTTGAGTATGACTGTCTCATTGTAGCCGCAGGTGAGATTGCGGACGGATATGGCTGGGGTGCGCTGTTTCATGGCTAAAGTCCCAGGTAATAGAAAGCCACGGCGAACAGGCCGTCGGCAAAGGCGATGGCCACGATGCCGGAAACCACAGCGCTGGTGGTGGAGAGGCCCACGGCGCTCGCGCCGGTTTTTGTCTGCATACCGCGCAGGCATCCCACGCCCGCCACCAGTATGGCGAAGACAACCGCCTTGAGAATCCCGCCCCAGAATCCCGCATAGGTCAGGTAGACGAAGACGCGAGACGTGAAAGTGACCAACGGAAATCCCAGCGAGAGCATGACCAGTGCGCCGCCCACCAGCGAGGCGAGGTTGAAGAACATGGTCATTATCGGGATCATGACCAGCGCCGAGAGCAGCTTGGGAACGACGAGGAAGCGCATGGGGGAGAGGCCCATGGTTGTCAGGGCGTCCAGTTCCTCGTTGATCTTCATGGTGCCTATCTCGGCTGCAAAGGCGGAGCCGGAGCGCGCTGCCAGCAAAATGGCCGTAACCAGCGGCCCCATCTCCCGGAACATGACCACCCCGAGCATGTTGGGAATGAAAATTTCTCCACCGAAGCGCTCCAGCGTAACGGCCGACTGGAAGGACATGATCAGGCCCATCAGAAAACCGATGAGGGTGATGATGAAGAGTGAGTCCACGCCGACGCTGACGCAGGAGAGGATGACGTCCTTCCATCTGACCTTGGAAGGGTGGCGCAGGGCCAAGAGAATCATGGCCGATGCCTCGCCCACGAAGCTGACCATTTCATGCAGGCCGATGAGGAGTTCGCTCGTGCTTTTGCCGACATTCTCGGTCAGGCCGCGCTTTTCCTGCTGCCGAATTTCATTCGGGGGAAATTCGGTGGTCCAGGCCAGTTCCACGAGATGGGCAAACCGTTCATCCATATTGGTCAGGGAGAGTATGCCGCCGCGTGCGGCCACGGTATCGCGCAGCTTGACGAGGAGGGCCACGCCCGCGCCGTCCAGATACGCCACGCGGGCCAGGTCCGCTTCCACCTGTCGACTGGTTCCTGCACCGGCAAGGCGGACGGATTCATCCCATATCTTCGTTGTTCCCGGAGCGTCCAGGTTGCCCGAAAGAGCAAGCGTCAGTACGCCGGACCGCGTATTGGCGGCAACGGCTGCGTCGGCTAGTTCGTTGGGCTGATTGAGTTGCGACACGCTGGTATCCATTGGGATGAAGGTTCTGTTTCGTCGGGCGGATCAATTAATGAAGATATATAAGCTCTCGGTAAATGAAAAGAGTTGCGACATACTTATTTCCGATACCGAACCCTACTTGACAAGATTGGATAAGAATAATATTTGTTTAAAGTATGAATAACAGAAAAATTGACAATCTTGATCTCAAAATTCTGAATATACTTCAGAATGATGGCAAGGTCTCCAATGCGGAAATTGCCCGGATGGTAGGCAAGGCCCCGTCTGCCGTGCTGGAGCGCGTCCGCAAGCTGCGCAAGGCGGGCATCATCAAGGGGTACGAGTGTATCGTGGACCACAAGCAGCTCGGCTGCGGGCTGACCGCCTTCACCTCCATCAGGGTGGAGGAGGGCGTGGGCGCTGTCGAGGCCGGGCAGCGGCTGGCCGCCTTTCCCGAAGTGCTGGAGGTGCACTATACCGCCGGGCGCGATTCCTATCTTGTCAAAGTCCGAGTTGAGGACACCGAGGCCCTACAGGCCACACTGGCAAAGTTCGGCACCATCGATGCGGTGCGCGAGACCAATTCCACCATCGTTCTGACAACGGTGAAGGAATCGCGCGTCATTCCGCTGGACGATGATAACGATTAGCACAGTAATTCAAGGAGTTCCAAATGACCACTGATATTTCCTCCCTGGACCCGCGTATCATTGCCCGGGGCAGGGAGTTTTTTACGTCCATTTCCGGTGAATCTCCTTCTATTTTCAACAAAGGCTGGTGGACCGGCAAGGTAATGGACTGGTCCATGAAGAACGAGGATTTCAAGGTCCAGTTGTTTCGGTTTGTGGACGTTCTGCCCTACCTGAATACCTCGGAGTCCCTTTCCCGTCACATCGAGGAATATTTTGCGGGCGAGGACGCCAATGTCCCGGAAGTGCTCAAGTGGGGAGCCACCAAGACCAAGCTGGGCGGTGGGCTTGTCGCCAAGGTGCTCAACCGGACCATCCGTTCCAATATCGAGTCCATGGCCCGCCAGTTCATCATCGGGCAGGAGGCCAAGGAGGCGGTAAAGGGCATCAAGAAGTTGCGCAAGGACGGATTCGCCTTCGTGCTCGACCTGCTGGGCGAGGCCACGGTCTCGGCCGTGGAGTCGCAGGCCTATCTGGATGGATACATGGACGTACTGGAGGCCATCCACAAGGAACTGGACAAGTGGAAGCCGCTGGGCGACGCGGATGGCGACAAGGACTGGGGGCACACGCCCAAGGTGAACGTCGCAGTCAAACCGTCAGCCTTCTATTCCCAGTCCAAGGCTGTGGATGTGGAAGGGACCGTGGACGGCATGTTCGAGCGCATCGAGCCCATTTATCGGAAGGTCATGGCCATGGGCGGCTTCATGTGCATCGACATGGAGCAGCTCAAATACAAGGAAGCCACGGTCGAGCTCTACAAGCGGCTGAGGACCACATACCCGGATTATCCCCATCTGGGCATCGTTTTTCAGGCCTACCTGCGGTCCGTTGATGACGACGTCCGCTCCCTGATCGCCTGGGCCCGTGAGGTCAATCTTCCCATCTCCATTCGGTTGGTCAAGGGGGCCTACTGGGACTACGAGACCGTGCTGGCCAAGCAGAACGGCTGGCCTATGCCCGTATGGACCAAAAAACCGGAATCGGACATGGCGCATGAGCGTGTGGCCCGCTACATCCTGGAAAATCATGATATCTGCCACTTCGCCTGTGCCTCGCACAACATCCGCACCATCTCGGCGGTCATGGAGAACGCCCAGGCTCTGAATGTGCCCGAGGACCGCTACGAGTTTCAGGTGCTCTACGGCATGGCCGAACCGGTTCGCAAGGGGCTCAAGAATGTGGCCAAGCGCGTGCGCCTCTATTGCCCCTATGGTGATCTGTTGCCCGGCATGGCCTATCTGGTTCGTCGACTGTTGGAGAACACGGCCAACGAATCATTTCTCAAGCAGACCTTTGCCGATGAGGCGGACATGGACAAGCTGCTGGAGAATCCCAAGGAAACCTTGCGCCGCCAGCTTGAGGAAGCCTGTCCGGTTCCCGTGTCGGAATCCGAATCCGGGTTACCTCGTTTCGAGAATTTCCCTCTGGTTGATTTCACCATCGAGTCGGAACGCAACGCCTATCCGGCGGCCATAGCCAAACTGCGTTCCCAAGCCGGGCGTAAAATACCGCTCTTCATCAATGGTAGAGATATGGAGACCGAGGATACCCTCGACTCCTACAACCCGGCCAAACCCGATGAGATCCTCGGTTCCGTCTGTCAGGCCGGTACCGAAGAGGTGGACAGGGCCGTGGATGCCGCATCCGAGGCCTACCTTACATGGCGCGACGTTGCGCCCGAGGAGCGGGCAGGAGTATTGCTCAAGGCCTCGCAGTACCTCAAGGATAACGCCCACGAGGTGGCGGCCTTGCAGGTCCTGGAAGTGGGCAAGCAGTGGGATCAGGCCCATGCCGATGTGGGGGAGGCCATAGATTTCCTGGAATATTATGCCCGCGAGATGATTCGTCTGGGTACCCCGCGCCGCATGGGGCACGCACCAGGAGAAATGAGCCATCTTTTTTATCAGGGCAAGGGCGTGGCCGCCGTCATCGCGCCGTGGAACTTCCCGCTGGCCATCTCCGTGGGTATGGTCTCCGCAGCCATCGTCTGCGGCTGCCCGGTGGTCTACAAACCTTCGGGCATTTCTTCCTGCGTCGGCCATGGTCTGGTGGACATGTGGAAGGCGGCAGGGCTGCCGGACGGCGTATTCAACTACTGCCCCGGACGTGGATCGGTCATCGGCGATCATCTGGTGGAACATCCGGACGTGTCGGTCATCGCCTTTACCGGTTCCATGGAGGTCGGCCTGCGCATCCAGGAACGGGCGGCCGTTGTCCAGCCCGGCCAGCAGCAGTGCAAGCGGGTCATTGCCGAGATGGGCGGCAAGAACGCCATCATCATCGACGACGATGCCGACCTGGACGAGGCCGTGCTTGGTGTTCTTTATTCCGCCTTCGGGTTCCAGGGGCAGAAGTGCTCTGCCTGCTCCCGCGTCATCGTGCTTGATTCCATTTATGACCGTTTTGTCGGCCGGTTGACCGAGGCCGCCAAGTCCATCAAGCTCGGCCCGGCCGAGGACCCGGCTAATTACATGGGGCCGGTTGCCGACCGTGCAGCCCAGAAGAACGTGCTCCATTATGTGGAGATAGCCGAGCGCGAGGGAACCGTGCTGGTCAAGCGCGAGGTGGACGACGCCGTCAAGGAGACGGGTTGCTACGTGCCTCTGACCATCGTGGGCGACATCACGCCGGAACACCGTATTGCCCAGGAGGAGGTATTCGGGCCGGTGCTCGCCGTGATGCGCGCCGGGGATATCGGCGAGGCCCTGGACATGGTCAATTCCACCCGGTTCGCCCTGACCGGCTCCATCTATTCCCGATCTCCGGCCAATCTGGAGCGGGCTTCCCGAGAGTTTCGCGTGGGCAACCTCTACCTGAACAAGCCCTCGGTGGGCGCCATGGTCGAACGCCACGCCTTCGGCGGCTTCAAGATGTCCGGCGTGGGGTCCAAGTCCGGCGGCCCGGACTACCTGCTCCAGTTCCTGGACCCGCGTCTGGTCTGCGAGAACACCATGCGTAGAGGGTTCGCCCCCATAGAGGAAGGGGACGATTGGCTGAGCTAATTGCAGCTGAAATGAAAAAACAAAGCCCCGGCGGAGAGTCTCCGTCGGGGCTTTTCAGTTGCTCCCTTCATACGTCGTTAGTTGTGTCAGGCTGGTCTTGAAATGTTAAGGGGATGGTTTTGCATGTGTTGACACATATAGAGAAGTTCAATTAACGGTTAATAATCTTAACGATATTTTTAAAATGCTATCCGCGAGGTTGGAATGCACATACGGGATTTGCTCAAGGAAGTAGAAGCCTCAGTAGAGACCCATTGTTCTAGTCTGGCGGGCAAGAGCCGTAAGAGTGGCCTGTGGGCGTGGGCGGACCGGACTCACGGTTCGTTGATCAAACGGTTGGCATCTGTCCTGGACAGCAGGGCATATAAATCCGTCCAACGGCTGGAGGCTTTTCCCTGGGGGAAGCTGTCTCAGGAATTTTGGCCCATCATTAATGATCCGGAGCCATATGAGGTCGCTTATGACAAATTGGCGGATGATGAGTCCCGCGAGGTCTTTCTGTGGCGACTGAAAATGCGTCTGTCGCTTCCCTTGGTTCCTCGCTGGCAGAGCATATTCCCACCTCCTCCCGCTCCTGGAGTTGGAGATTTGACTATTGGTCCCGAAGAAGAAAAATTTTGTAAACCCTTCAAGCTTGGCCAATATGTGTTGAGAGACATCTGTATGCCGGAACCCGGCGACACCATCCTTGATTTGGGAGCCTTCCTTGGCGATACGGCAGTAATGTTTTCACGTCTAGTCGGAGAAACCGGTCACGTTTATTCCTTTGAGGCCTTGTCTGGCCTGTTCCCAATTTTGCAACAAAATCTGAACCGTTTTGGTTGCGCCAACGTGACTCCGTGTTTCAATGCTGCCTGGAATAAGACCGAAACGCTTTACATGGAGGCTGACTCTTCCAGTTCGCGGGTTGGAGACTCAGGGGATCCTGTGCCGGGTATTCGTATTGATGATTTTATGGCCGAACATGATTTGGAACGGGTAGATATGATCAAGATGGATATTGAGGGGGCCGAACAAGAAGCTCTGGAAGGTGCCACAGAGACCGTCTGTCGTTATCATCCCAAGTTGGCTCTTTGTGTTTACCACAAGCCAGAGGACATACACCGGCTGCTAACAATGGCAGAGGAGATGTATGCGGGCTACCGTTTTTATCTGCGGCATTACGAACCCGGTGGAATTGGGGAAACCGTGCTGTACGCGGTGCCGTAGGACATCTTCCTATTTGAGAGTGATAGGCTTCTCTGCAATTGTAATGGCAGGGGGGATGCAAGAAAGATGATTCTTTTGGCGGGGAGGGATATTCTCGTCAAGGCAATATGGAATAAAGAAGGCCCCCAGCATGCTGGAGGCCTTCTTTCTTCTAGTTTACAGCGTCAGTGCCATTTCATGCCACACGGCGCCGCCGTGGGTGGAGGCGGATACGCCGCTGTCGGAAAAACCGTGACCGGCGTAGTAGTTGACGAGGTCTTCCTTGCACAGCAGGAGCACCTTGTTCTTGCCCATCTCGCGGGCGTGGTCCACGAACTGGTCGAGCAGCTTGCCGCCGACGCCCAGTTTGCGGAAGTCGGGATGTACGGAGAGGGAAAAAATGACGATGTTGCCGCCCTCTGGGTCATGGCCGATGAGCTGTTTGAACTCCTCGTCCGTGATGTCGTCCTTGCTGGTGGAGCCGCTGTTGACCTGTCCGATCACACGGCCGTCCATCTCGGCGACCAGGAAGCCCTCGGGATAGTTGGTTATGCGTTTTTCCAGCGAGGATGCCTGGGCGGCCTCCGAGGCAGGAAAGCTGAGGGATTCGATGGTGTGGCAAGCTGTCAGGTCGTCGGGATCGACCATGCGGATGGTTAAGTTTGTCATCAGATCAGTCCAGTGTAACGCCTTCAAGGGCGGTTTCGAGTTCTTCCCACTCCGTGTAGATGGCCTCCAGCTCGCTTTCCAGCGCTTCCAGCCTGGACTGGTCGTCGGCCATGGTCTGTGGGGATTGTTTGAAGTACTCGGGATCACTCATTTTGATCCCAAGTTGATCCAGTTCCTTTTCGAAAGTTTCGATCTGCGCGGGCAGCAGGGCCAAACGATCCCGCTTTTGCGTCAGTTCGTATTTTTCCTTGTAGCTGAGTTTGGTCTTTTCCTTTTTGGCGGGAGCCGGTTTCGGTCCTTCCGCCGGAGGGGCGCAGGTCCCTGCCGAAGGGGGCGGTGTTTCGGGCCGCTGGCGAAGCCAGTCATCGTAGCCGCCTACATATTCCGCCACGTGTCCGTTGCCTTCAAAGGCAATGGTCGAGTCCACCACATTATTCAGGAAGGCGCGGTCGTGACTGACCAGCAGCAGGGTGCCCGGGTAATCCATGAGCACCTCTTCCAGCAGTTCCAAGGTCTCGGCATCCAGATCGTTGGTCGGTTCGTCCATGACCAGAACGTTCGAAGGCCGGGTGAACAGCCGGGCCAGCAGCAAGCGGTTGCGCTCGCCGCCGGAGAGCACGGAAACAGGCACCGCAGCGCGCTCCGGGGTGAAGAGAAAGTTCTTGAGGTGGCTCAATACATGGCGGCGGTAGCCGTTGATGTCCACAAAATCGTTGCCGTCGGCTATGTTCCAGCGGGCGGACCGATCTTCGTGCAGCTGTTCGCGCAACTGGTCGTAGTAGGAGACCTGAAGATTGACGCCGAGCCGCACCGAACCGGATTGCGGCTTGGTTTCGCCCAGCAGCAGGTGCAGCAGGGTGGTCTTGCCCGCGCCATTGGGGCCGATCAGGCCGACTTTGTCCCCGCGCATGATGGTGGTGGAAAAATTGTCGATGAGTACGGTATCGCCATAGCCGAAGCAAAGGTTCTTGGCCTCGGCCACCAGCTTGCCGGTGCGGTCGGCCTCCTGGATGACCATCCGTGCGGAGCCGGTCCGTTCACGTCGGGCCTTCCGTTCATCGCGCATCTTGCGCAGGTCGCGCACGCGGCCCATGTTGCGGGTCCGTCGGGCCTTGATGCCCCGGCGAATCCAGGCCTCTTCCTCGGCCAGCTTGCGGTCGAAGTTGTGGTTCTGCTTGGCCTCGGCTTCCAGATCCGCATCCTTGCGTTCCAGATAGGTATCGTAGTCGCAGGACCAGCTGTGCAGGTTGCCCCGGTCCAGCTCCACTATGCGAGTGGCGATGCGGCGCAGAAAGGCACGGTCGTGGGTGACGAAAAGCAGGGCGCCGCGCTGGCGGAGCAGGAAATCCTCCAGCCAGTTGATGGATTCGATGTCCAGATGGTTGGTGGGCTCGTCCAGAATGAGCAGGTCCGGTTCGGCGACCAGGGCGCGGGCCAGCAGCACCCGGCGTTTGGTACCGCCGGAGAGCGTGGCGAACGGTTCATCGCCGTTCAGCTTGAGGTGGGAGAGCACGGTTTCCACACGCTGATGGTGGGGCCAACCGCCGGATGTCTCCAAGGCGTTCTGGGCCTTTTCCAATTTTTTTACCAGCGTGGCTTCATCGCCCGCGGCCTCGCCCAAGGCCTTGGCCGCATTGTGATAGGCGGCGAGGTTGCGACCGATTTCGCCGAGTCCCTTTGCGGCCACGTCGTATACCATGCCGCCGAGATCCTGGGGAACCTCCTGGGGCAGCAGGGCCACGCAGGTACCCTTGGCATAGTCCACGGAGCCGGTGTCCGGTTGCAGACTGCCCTTGATGACCGAGAGCAGGGTGGATTTGCCCTCGCCGTTTCGGCCGACAAGGCAGACTCGCTCCCCGGGTTCAATCTGGAGGGAGACGTTTTCCAGCACGCTGGTGCCGGTAAAATTGACGGTGATGTCCCGCAGGGAGACGACGGCCATGGTGTATGCTCGAAAGCCGGGAACCGCTTGCGCGGTTCCCGGTCATTTATTTAAGAAAAAGGTTAATTGCAGGCTTGCTGGAATACTTTGTGCCGCTCCGCATATGGCGGGTGGCCGAAGAAGGCGGAGCCGGAGACCAGCACGTCCACGCCCGCACGGGTCAGCTCGCCCGCGTTTTCGGCTGTGACGCCGCCATCGATCTGGATCAGGGTATCAGCCCCGGCCCGGTCGATGAGCGCTTTGAGTTCCCGCACTTTGTCCAGGCAGAAGGGGATGAACTTCTGGCCGCCGAATCCGGGATTCACGGACATGATCAGTACCATGTACAGCTGCGGAATGAGGTGGCGGACGACCTCCACCGGCGTGTGCGGGTTGAGGGCAACGGCAGGCTTGGCACCGGTCTCGGCTATCTGGGCGCAGACACGTTCCAGGTGGGTGCACGCCTCGGCGTGGACACAGATCAGGTCGGCTCCGGCGTCGGCAAAATCCTCAATGTAGCGGCCCGGATCATTGATCATCAGGTGGCAGTCGAAAAACAGGTCCGACTTTTTGCGCATCGCCTTGATGATCGGGGGACCGAAGGTGATGTTGGGCACGAACATGCCGTCCATGACGTCGAGGTGGACCCACTTTATGTCGGCAGCCTTCAGGGCTTTCAGCTCGGATTCCATATTGGCGAAATCAGAGGAAAGCATGGAGGGGGATAGAATCATCGGTTTGCTCCGCTGGTGGAAATTTTGGTGCGCACACCCTACCCGAGGCCGGACCGTCGCGCAAGGGCGGCGCTATCGGGTCAGCTGGTTGACGATGAGCTTTTCGGCAATGAGGCCGAGCAGGCCGCCCAGGATGATGGAGGTGAAAATGAAGTGTCCGGCTCCGCCGGTTTCCGTGGCCGTGGACAGAATGGCGAGCGGCACACCTGTCATCAGCGCGACGAGAATTCCGGAAAACCAGCCGGTGAAGGGCAGGCGAATGTAGGTGATCAGGATGCCCAGGCACATCCAGTGGAGCAGTGCGGCCAGGCTCGACTGCCAGACGGATTGCGTCAGGACCAAGGCAATGGCGTCCAAAATGCCTGCGGCGGTTCCGATTACCACGGCCTTGAAGAATCGATTCACGGTGCCCCTCCCTCCGGCGAGTCTTGCCGGATCACTTGTCCATCTTGAAATCGACCTTGATCTTGAACAGCTTTTCCGCCGGCAGATTGAGAATTTTGATACCGGTCGCTGCGGTGATGGAGGCCAGAATTTCCTCCACCGCATCCATGTCCGGGGCAATGAGCGCGAACCAGACGTTGAATTCGTTTTCCCGCAGATAGTTGTGGGTCACGCCGTCGTGTTTGTTCACCTCGGCCACGAATTTGTCCAGCTTGTCCTCGGGGACGGACGCCGCGCACAGCGTGGATTGCCAGCCGAGGGTGTGGGAATTGAAATTCGCTCCCATGCGTCGGATCAGCCCGGATTCCTTCAGGGCACGCACGCGGGTGAGTACCTCGGTTTCCGAGAGTCCTATCTGCTTGCCGACCTCCTCATAGGGACGCGAGGTGAGCGGAAAATGTGACTGGATGATGTCGAGAATCTGTTTGTCGTAATTGTCCATCTGGGGGATGCCTCCGGCGGCTTAAGAACTTTTTGAAAAATGTTCTTAAGAATCTCAAAAACTTTTTAGTGCGCTTCGCGGGTACTGCATAACAGCCCCTGTTTCCTTTATAACCTACCCACCCCGCGAAGCGAAATAAAAAGTTTAGGAAAGGAAAGAGGATGGGGGTCTGGGGGAAGGGGAGAGGGAGAACCCTTTTTAAAGGGTTTCCCTCTCCCCTTCCCCCAGCCGCCGGAGGCGTCTTACGCCTTTGCTTTTTTCTTGGGCTGATACGAGCAGAGCGGCTCTTCCTTGAGGTAGTGGCCGTTCATGGTCTGGGCACGTGCCCGGCAGCCGCCACAGACCTTTTCGTATTCACAGTATCCACACTTGCCGTCATAAACATCGGCATTGCGCAGGTTGAGGAATTGCGGCGATTGCTTCCAGATTTCCGGGAAGGGAATCTCGCGCACGTTGCCGCAGTCCAGCTCCAGATAACCGCAGGGCTGAACCTGCCCGCGATGGGAGATGAAACAGAATCCGATGCCACCCAGGCAACCCCGGCTGACGGCGTCCAGGCCGAAGTTCTCGAAGTTGACCGGGATGCCCTCTTCCTTGGCCCGCTGACGCAGGATGCGGTGGTAGTGCGGCGCGCAGGTCGCCTTGAGCTGCATGTCCGTGGTCTTTTGGAAATCGTAGAACCAGTTGAGCACGTCCTCGTATTCTTCGGCGGTGATGATCTCCGCGCCCAGCTCCACGGCCCGGCCGGTGGGCACGAGCAGGAAGATGTGCCATGCGGACGCGCCGATCTCCTCACACAGATTGAAGATATCCTTGAACAGGTGGAGGTTGTGCTTGGTGACCGTGGTGTTGATCTGGAATTCGATGCCCTCGTCCTTGAGGTACTGGATGCCCCGCATGGAAGCATCGAAGGCACCGACCTCGCCCCGGAACTCGTCGTGCTGGACGGCTTCGGGAGCGTCGATGGAGATGGAGCAGCGTTCGATGCCCGCCGCCTTCATTTTTTTGGCGGTCTCGGGCGTGATGAGCGTGCCGTTGGGTGCCATGACGCAGCGGAGGCCCTTGGCCTTGGCGTAGGCGATGAGTTCGTACACGTCGTGGCGCATCATCGGCTCGCCGCCGGTGAAGATAATGATGGGGGAACCGACGTCCGGGAAGGTGTCGATGAGCGCCTTGGCCTCGGCCGTGGACAGCTCGCCCTCGTAGGGTTCGGGATGCGCTTCGGCCCGACAGTGCTTGCACGCCAGGTTGCAGGAGCGGGTCACTTCCCAGGCGATGAGCCGACAGATGGGCGTGACGCCGTCGTCCAGAAAGCGCTTCGGTGCGTTCTCCGCGCCGGGGTGTGCCTTGCCGTGTCCGGGGTGACCCCCGGGATGCCCTTCGGGCGGGCAGCCTTTGTGCGGATGCATTATGCCTTCAACCTCGCCAGAACGTCTTCGGTGAAATAGGTGATGATCATGTCTGCCCCTGCGCGCTTGAAGCCAACCAGGGATTCGTCCACTACGGCGTCCTCGTTGACCCAGCCATTGCCTGCGGCGGCCTTGATCAGCGAGTATTCGCCGCTGACCTGATATGCGCAGACCGGACACTCGAAGTTGTCACGCACCTGACGGACGAGATCGAGATAAGGCATACCAGGCTTGACGATGAGCATGTCCGCGCCTTCGGAGAGGTCGGCGGCGGCCTCGATGAGGGCTTCCCGGCCGTTGGCGGGGTCCATCTGATAGGTCTTGCGGTCGCCGAACTTGGGCGCGCCTTCGGCAGCGTCGCGGAAGGGACCGTAGAAGGAGGAAGCGTACTTCACGGCATAGCTCATGATGGGCGTGTTGATGAAGCCCGCTTCGTCCAGAGCGTCGCGTATGGCGGCTACGCGGCCGTCCATCATGTCAGACGGGGCGATGACGTCGGCCCCGGATCGGGCCTGGGAAACAGCCGTCTTGGCCAGCAGTTCCAGACTCGGATCGTTCAGGATCTCCTCGTTGCGCACCATACCGCAGTGACCGTGGGAGGTGTACTCGCACAGGCAGGTGTCGGCTATGAGCAGCAGACCGGGAAAGCGGTCTTTCAGGCGGCGAAATGCCTTTTGCACAATGCCGTTGTCGTCGTAGGCACCGCTGCCCAGTTCGTCCTTGGCTGCGGGAATGCCGAAGAGGATGCAGGAGCGAAGTCCGTTATCGACGGCACGGGCGACCTGCTTTTCCAGTTCATCCAGGGAGAACTGGTATTGGCCGGGCATGGACGAGATTTCCTTGCGGAAGGAGGCGTCGTCGGTCTCGACCACGAAGTAAGGCATTATCAAATCCTGCGGGCGCACCTCGTTCTCGCGCACCAGCTCGCGCATGGCGGCGCTGGTGCGAAGCCTGCGTCCACGATGAAAATCAGTAGGAATCATTTCATTCTCCCGAGTAAGAAGCGTTGCGTTTGAAATTTCTGTATCCCATTTCTCGCCGCCCGCCAATCAAGTGCACCGACTTTGTTTCTGTGCACAACCCGCGAAGCGAAATAAAAAAAATAGGAAAGAAGAGAGGATGGGGGTCCGGGGGAAGGGGAGAGGAAGAACCCTTTTCAAAGGGTTTGCCTCTCCCCTTCCCTCGGCCGCCGGAGGCGAACTCCGCTTACAGCAGTTCGCCGCTTATTTCTTCGTCGGTGAGGTAGCAGGCGGGGTCCGGAGCCCAGAAGTCGTCGTAGACGGCCTCGGCACGGGCGCGGAAGTTGCCGCCGCAGATGTTCAGGAAGCGACAGGAGGCGCAGCGGCCCTTAACGTGGGGACGCTTGTCCTTGAGCTTGTGCAGCAGCTCGATGTTCGGGTCGCTCCAGATCTCGGAGAAGGGGCGCTCCAGCACATTGCCGAAAGTGTGGTGGCGCATGAACTGGTCGGCATGAACCTTGCCGTCCCAGGATATGCAGCCGATGCCACGGCCCGAGGAGTTGCCCTCGTTCATCTTGAGCAGTTCGAGCACTTCGGCGGCACGCTTGGGGTCTTCCTTGAGCATGCGGAAGTAGACGTAGGGACCGTCGGCGTGGTTGTCCACGGTCAGGACTTCCTTGGGCTTGCCCTTGTCGAAGAGCGCGCGGGTGCGGTCCATGATCAGGTCCACGGTGGCGCGGGTCTCGGCATGGTCGAGGTCTTCCTTGACCAGCTGGGAGCCCCGGCCGGAGTAAACCAAGTGGTAGAAACAGATGCGGGGAACTTCCATCTCTTCAAGGACGTCGAAGAGGTGGGGGATTTCCTGGGCGTTACGCTTGTTGATGGTGAAGCGCAGGCCGACCTTCAGGCCTTCGGCCATACAGTTCTCAACGCCTTTCAGGGCCTGCTTGTAGGCACCCTTGACGCCGCGGAACTTGTCGTGGACCGCTTCGGCACCGTCCATGGAGATGCCCACGTAGGACAGGCCGACTTCCTTGAGCTCCTTGGCCTTGCTCTTGGTAATGAGCGTGCCGTTGGTGGAAATGACCGCGCGCATCCCCTTGGTGGTGGCATACTTGGCCAGGTCCACCAGATCCTCACGCACCAGCGGCTCGCCGCCGGAGAAGAGCATGACCGGCGCGCCGAATTGGGCGAGATCGTCGATCATCACTTTGGCCTGATCCGTGGATATGGGGTCCACATGGTCCTTCGGATCAATGGCGTGGGCGTAGCAATGCACGCATTTAAGGTTGCACCGCTGGGTCATGTTCCAGACCACAACGGGCTTCTTGTCTTTGGAGAATTGCAGCAGGTGGGACGGCAGCTGGCCGGACTCGCGTCCGTAACGGAGCGCATCGGACGGCTCCACGGCACCGCAGTACAATTTGGAAATGCCTATCATGTATGGTTCCTCTCTTGGGTGATGAAGGCCTTTGGCGTATCACACAAAGGGGCAGGTGTAAAAGATGAAAAAGGGCCCGAAAGGGGCCCTCTGTTTTTCCTGAAGAAAGGATAAGAATAATTCTCAAAAAGTCAAGGGAGGTTATTCGGCAAGACGAATTTCCACCCGGCGATTACGCTGATGGTCTGCGTCGGTCGTACCTTCAGCTATGGGAGAAGTCTCTCCGTAGCCTGCCGTTTCGATCAGTTCGGGAGCTATATCCCAGGTACGGACCAGGTAATCCTTGACCGCGTCGGCGCGCCTTTTCGAGAGGTTCAGGTTGTATTTCGGGTCGCCCTTGTTGTCCGTGTGGCCGGCAATGATGATTTTTTTGCCTTTGAGCTCCGGGGTGTTCAGGGCTTCGCCTATCGCGTCCACCAAGTGGAGGGAGTCGGGCCGGATAGTTGCCTTGTTGAAGTCGAACTGGATGTCCAGATTAACCCCGTTGATCTGAGGCCGCGTGGTATCCGTCTCCTTGGCGTCAGAAGGAGTGGCGTCTTCCCTGGGCAGGTTCTGCTCCTCTGGCATGGCGCTGTCTTTGTTTTGGGCGGAGGCCGCTGCCTCCTGGGGCTCCTGCGGAGCCAATGCCGTTTTTACTTCGGCGGCATTGTTTGCAAAGCTGTAGTTCGACTTCGGGTCCGGAAGCCATGCCTTGAGGGGAACGGCCATATCCCTTGCTATGGATCGGATGATCTTGTTGAAGGCACCATGTGTCATCCGGTACTCGTGCCGGAAATAGATGAAGTCGTCGGGTTGTCTTTCCTCGATACGGCCGGACTGGAGCATGGACCAGACAAGGTCGCCGCTTCCTGTTGCGTAGATATCCATGCGGATGGTGATCGCCGAATCATCCAGCGTGTTGCCTGCGAAGAAATAGGGCACCTGTCCGATAAGGAGCAGGTCGGCCCCGCGTCTTCTTGCGGTTTCAAGGGCCATGTCCAGTCCCTCGTATCGGGTGCCGGGCTGGAATTCCATGATGGGAAAGAGTTCGTCCTCCATCCAGGCATTGCGGAATATCTCGGCAAAGGCGCCTGAAAGATTCTCGTAGTCGCTACTGGGCTGCTGGATGACAAAGGGGAAAAAATAGGCGGTCAACGGGCGAAACTGGCGGCCTTTGGGATGGACTGCGACTTGGAGCGACGATTTCCTGACAGGAGAATCGGTGTAGACCTTGGTCTGGTCCGTCAAGGACAGGTCCACGTTTGCGCAGGCGGCAGTAACCAGCAACATGGCAAGAAGTAAGGCTTTTTTCATGGCGTTCACCGGCTGAATGTTAAATTCCTCCGATGATGACCGCCACTGCGGCGACAGCCTCGGAGTACGTGCCGGAGAAAAAGCAAGTACTGTGCCGAGCCTTATTGCATGGTCTGGGTCGGGGCGGGGGCGGACTCTATGGATTCCATGAGCTGTTCGCGTGATTCCAGAAGTCCCTGGCGGAGCAGCAGACGTTTGCCGATAGAGAGCTTGCGGAATTCCGGCTTGTCCACCATCTCGGAAAGGCGGTCCATTTCAGTAATTATGTTGCGGATGAGCTGTCTGATATCCTTGCCGTCCGGGCTGAGTTGCGCCGCCAGCAAGGCCAGGTCGCGAATCTCCTCGGCCATTTGCTTGAACTGGCGTGGATTTATCTGGCGAGCGAGCTTTCGCTTCGCTTGCCAGGTATCCTTTTGCTTCTTCAACCACTCGAACATGGCGTCTCCGCTAAATGGTCGCCACCTGCATGTGCAGGAGGGACAAGTACGCTATCATTCCCAGCAGCAACGGGATGATGGCCACGGGGATGACCTTGGAATAGGAGGTCCGGTGTATGCATTTGAGCCCGACTATAGTCAGCACCAAGCCCCATACCGCAACAATGGTCATCCAGACAAAGTCGATGGTCTGGTTTGGTATGGGGAATATGCCCAGAACAATGGGGGCATTGGAATAGACCAGGGCGCGGAATGTGCCTTCGAATCCCTTGTTGTCGGCCTTCATGGCTATGAGCAGGACGTGATAAATGCCTGTGAGCACGAACTGGGCTACGGTAATGAGCGCCGGGAGGAGCAGCAGCATGGCCAGAGCCGTCATGGTTGTGCTCATGCCGGACACGGCGGCGTTTTCGCCGGAAACAGATGCGGATAGTCCCGCGATCCCCCAGATATACTGGGCAAAGCTCTGGATCATGGTCACCAGGATGGTGAAAGTCAGCGGCTTGGCCAGTCCGCCGCCTACCGGCATGACCGTAAAGAACAGACGGGGGGAGAGCAGGATCAGCTTGATGGTCAGAAACAGACCATAAAAAAAGCCGTAACGATCCAATTGCTCGAAGGGCGGGGGAACCTGCATCCCGTTGTCCTGCTCCTTATCGTTCTTGTCGTCCGCGATCATGGGATCGGGAAAGTCGTCGTTGAATTCGCCTGTCCATCCCGGAATGGGCTCCTGATCTTGGGGAGCGGAAGGAGGGGTCGGCGAAGTATTCCGCGATGACGGAATGTTTTTTTCCGGGGGAGCCATGCGGTCCAGCCGGTCCCAAAGCCCCTCGTTCGAGGTTTCTTCCGGGGCAGGCAGATTGGGAAATGCGGATTCCTCATCATTTTGCGGATCCGGACGGCGGACCGGCCGTTGGGCAGCGGGGCGCTTTTCCGAATTCTGCGGGGACCCATGTCTGGGGGCGGAGGATTGGGAGTCCTTGTCACTGTCGGAGACGGTTTCCGGCCTGGGCTGGCGGGTAACCGGTTGCTCGGCATTTTGATCCGAAGGGACGTCCTCTTCCGGCAATTCGCGGAATTTGAATTTAGTATGACATTTCGGGCAGGTGGCAACCTGCGACCGAGGAGGGATCTTGGTCTCGTCCACCTCGCGGGCGAACTGGCATTCTGGACAGATTATTTGCATCGTCAATCCTTGAAGGATACGGAGTTATCGAGATGTGTGCCTATCCGATATGTACGTCGTAATCAAGTGTTGCGCAAATGGTGCAATCAGATTCAGGACGGGTTTTCTTCGAGAAGGAGTACCTGCAAGGCTCCTGAGATGAAGGCTGCCTCGGGGAAACGGCTTCTTTCCAGGCTCGGATAATCCTGGTTGAGTCGGTGGACGATCCGGCCCGCTGCGGCGGCATCGAACCGTTTCAGTTTTTCTCCCAGCGCTTCCGGGGATTTGTTGATACGGCTATAATGCAGGATTGGCGCGTCCATGGCCAGGGCCACCCGGCCTTCGACTCCGGTGAGCCGCTCGTGCACCGGCCGCTCAAAACGGACGGATGGCTCGCGCCGGAAGAGGCGGAGCTGGAGGTCGGGCCACAGGCCGAATCCCACCTTGCAGCGGGTATCATCCGGGTACAGGGTCATGCGCGGGAAATAGCATCCGGTCAATCTTTTTATGAGCAGCAGGGCGGTGAAGAGGGACCAGACATCCTCGCTGAACAGTTCATCGCCGTCCAGGTAGAGCACCCATTCTCCCTCACACGCATCAAGCATTTTGTTTCTCTGGCTCGCGAAGTCCTGCATGGGGTTGGCCAGATGGCGCAGCGGAGCCGCGCAGGAAAACTGCCGGTCCGGCACTGTCTCGGCATCCCACACCACCACGACCTCTCGTATCCAGTCCGGGAATTGGGCAAAGAAGCGATTCAGCTCAGGTTCTTTCGGGCTGAGGATCACGCCGACACTCAGGTCCGGGGCCTGCACGGCCACATGGCTCAGGTAGGAGCTGTTCAGGGCAAGATGGGGCCGAGCCTGATGAAAGCGGCGTTGCAGGGCACGGTATCGGTCCCGATCCTCGTTCGTCAGTTCCGGGCAGATGGCCGTTGAGCTATTTTCGGCATTGGCACCGGAGAGCGCGAGCAGATAAAGCAGGGCCCAGGCGGAACTGTCCGCCGCCACATGCGTCCGACCGTCCGGCTCCTTCCATTCTGGATGGTCTTTCAAAAAAACTCGGGCCGTGTCGGCGTCGGTCTCGCAAACCACGAGCCGGGCTGTTTCCGGCAAAGACTCGGCCAGAGCCAGGGCATGTGCCCCGGACCCCAGACCGAACAGAATCAGCACGGAACCGCCGCTTTTGGCAAAAAGCTTGAGGGTACGCGTGGTGAAATTTACCACTTCATCGCTGCTTGAAGCGGGCTGGGATGCGGACGGGGCAAGGCCGTCGTTCATTTCAAATTCCAGGACCGCGTCGGTGTAGTGGGGGATCAGGGTGCGGCTCATACGGCTATTCCTTTTTTGCGAAGTAATTCGATGTAGATGGATTCAAGTTGGCGGACAATGGTCTGGACGCGGAACAGACGTACGGCTTTTTCGCGTCCAGCCTGTCCCATGCTTCGGGCTTCGTCGGGATGGGTCAGCAAATGTTTGACCGCGGCGGCGTATTCCGTTGCGGAGTTGGCTACAAGGCCGGTTACGCCATTGTCCACGAGCTCCAGCTGGGCGTTGTCCCGGTTGCCGGAAGCGGGGTGCGTGACTACAGGTAGGCCGCAGGCCATGGCTTCCGCAATGACCAGGCCGAAGGATTCGCCCGTGTCGTTGGCGTGGGCCAGGAGTGAGACCTGATCCAGGAATGCGGCGATTTCGGCATCCGTGCCAACAGGATCATGAAATATGACGGAGGATTTCAAATCGTGAGTGCTAACGAATTCATGCGCCGCCGGAATGCCGCCCAGAATGTGGCAGTGAAAGCCCGGCACCTCGCGCGCCAGGATGGGCAGAATATCGAGCGCAAGTTGCGACCATTTGCCGGGGTCCGCACGGGATATACGGCCGATGGACGGTAGGGTGAAATCCCTGTCGACTCTGGCTGCATTGGCGAAAAAGTCCGTGTCCACAGGATTGTACAGAAAACCGTATCGGTCCGACTCATGGATGCCGGTATCCCGCTCGAAGCGTTCCAGGCAGAAGCGGGAGACGAACAGCGTGCGGTCGATTATCCGGGCCTGGGGGCTGGGGTCATGTCGTCCGAAGACGTTGGTTTCAACCACGGCCGGGATATCGGCCCGTTTCACGGGGGTGAGCAGCTCCGGCTCCGGCCAGCCCGCGCGGTGCAGGTGGACGATGGAAGGACGGAATCGTTTCAGTGCCGTCAGTAGTTCCCCGCCGACGTATGTTTCCACCCCCATGGAACGAATCTGGGCGGCACGGACGCCATCCTGCGGACTGTATACGGCAGGATGGAATCGGGTTTTATCCAGGTGAGAGACGAGCAGCTGCATGACCTTTTCGGTGCCGCCACATCCCAGGGATTTGGCAATATGCAGGACTCGTATGGGGGATTCGGACATGGCCGGAAAGTGACACAAGCGTTTTGTCTTGTAAACTCCGGCTGGTCCGGAGCTGGAAAAGAAAACCGGTCCGACGTTCTGCCGGACCGGTTTTGATTACGAATTGTTGCTGTATGCGTTGGCCGCTCTGAACTTCGCGGCGTTGAAGGCCTTGCGCATTTTGGGTTTTGTAAGCTGTGGTGTCGGAGGCTGAACAGGAGCCTGCGGCTGCGCCGAAGAGGGCATTTCCTGAGGCGGTTCCGGTGAAGACGAGACATCCGCAGGGGCAGCGGCTTCCGCCACGGGGCCTTCCTTCTGTTGGGCGGGAGCCGTCGGTGCGGCTGCTGTTGTAGAATGGGCGCCTCGTCCCATTCCCGACAGACCGGAGAGGCCTGAAAGTCCATATCTATTGCCAGGTTTCGGTGCGGTCGTCTGTGTCGTGGCCCTCTGGGCCGACGGAGCAGACTGGACCGCATTTGTCTTGGCCGAAAGAGTGGAAGATGCACTGGGGCCTTCCTGCTGCTCCACGACCTGGGCATAGGCCGAACTGATGCCGTCGAGAATCTGAATGACGTCGTCGATCCGTTTGGTATCCAACCGGATGTTTGCCTGGATCAGATGCGTGGTGCAAAACTGATAGAGGGACAGGAGCGAGGGCGTGATGTCGCCGCCTTTCTCCTTGTTCAGGCTTTCCGTCAGCTCATGGATGATGGCCATGGCCTTGGAAATGTAGATGCCCTTTTTGGCGTAATCTTTGTTTCCTATCTCTATCTTGGCCCGCTTGAGAAACTTGATCGCTGCCTCGTAGAGCATGATCAGCAGTTGTCCCTGCGAAGTCGTTTCCACCTGTGTGGCGAGATAGGCCCGTGCGGGATTGGCCATTCGTTAACCTCCTGGTATGCGCTGTTATGACGACGACATCTGAGTAATGGCTGAATCGAGCTGCCCCTGCCGGAGTTGGTACTGTCCGAGGAGAGCGTCCAGCCGCGCATACTTGAGCTTCAGATTCTTTTCCATCGTGTCGATGCGTTTTTTTTCAAAGGCGATTTTATCGTCGATATTGTCCATGATGGTCTTGTAGTTTTCTTTCAAGACCGCCAGTGGACCACCTTCATAGGTGAGTTCGTTGTAGGGTTTGGTCAGGTCTTTTAGCTCGTTGACCATTTCACCTGTTTTACCCATCCGGACGGAAATGACTCCTTTGTGTGTACCCACTGCGGAATTATCCAACCGGAAAGCGAGGCCGAGCGCATCCCCCGTTTTAGCTGTTATCTCCCAGCCCGAGACCTTCGCCTCTTCTCCGTTGATGGTAGCACTGAGAATTTTGGTGCCGTCGCTTACGACCTCAACGTTATATGTTCCAGGTTGGGTGGTTCCTTCAACCTGAGAAAGATAGGTGAAGTCCGGCGTTGTGCTTTCGCCTTCATTCTTGGCGGACATGAGCCGAGCCACGGCCTCCGGGTCTTTATCCAGCGCCTCGTCGAGTCCCTCGTAGTCTATTTTGAGCAATCCGTATGTCTTGGAACCGCTCTCCGCATCCGTGCCGATTCCGATTTGGGAGAGGGCGGCAAATCTATCGCCTTTAGAAGTCTTTGGGTCCCAGTTTACGAACCCCTGCCCCATATCGGCAGTTATGTTTTTGAGATTCTGGGAAATCATGTCCACACCGTAGTTGCCGGTGAGAATGGATCCCTTCCCGTCGTCATCAACATCGGTAATGGCCTGAAGCTGGCTGCGGACCGCATTGACAGCGTTGACGAACTTTTCAATGTTTTTCTTTATATCATCCGTATTGGTGGAAATAGTGACCTGAACGGTTGCTCCGATGGTTGTATCCTTGAGGTCCAGTGTGACCCCTTCGATGACATCCTTTATGACATTGGTGGGGCGTTCGATCCATTTGTAAGTTTCGGGTGGAAAGCCGTTAACCTTGATCATCGAATTGACCGCGTTCTGGCTCTCGTTAAAGTCCGATGACTGGAACAGAAAACCGGCCGAATCGGCTATGACAAGCTGATTGTCAGCTCCCTGATCCATCCCGTTGAGTTGCAGGTGGTAGACCGAACCGTCGAAGATGGTCGAGGCCCGAATCAGCCCCCGGCTTTCGGCGTGATTGTTTATGATATTGACGAAACCCTGCAGCGACGTTCCTGCGGAAATATTGCTGATGGTGTGGGTTTTACCTGCATAGGTAAACGTGAAGTTGGCGTTGGACGTGATGATGGAAGTGAGGAGTGTGCCGACACCGGATGCCGTGATGTGTGTATCCGTAGTTGCCAGCTGACCGATTTCAACCGCGTGCGTGGTTTCCTGGGCCTCGCTGTTGGCCGTTGCTACCAGATAGCTTGTGTTGACGCTGGAAGCCGTCTTGGTCATGAATTCGTTGATCGTGTCAAACCCTTCCAGCGTGGTCTTGAGGGTCAGAAGCTGAGAGTTCAGTGTATCGAACTGCTCCCTCTTTTTTGACCACGAGGACTTCCAGTCCTCAAGACGAGTGACCCGACCCTGCTCGACCTTGATGAGGCCGTCAATGAGCTGGTTGAAGTCGGTGCCGTTGCCAAGCCCCGCAAAATTGATCGCTCCAGAAGTATACTCTGCCATGGCTATTCCTATGCGGAAAGAATTTCCCCATCAGTTTTTTCTGCCATCAGCCCTGCAAGCCTAGTGCCACGCCTCCGACCTGGCTGTTTTCGAAAAGTAAGGCCGGGCCCCGCACAGGGACCCGGCCGCATGCGCACTGGTGGTGCGACTTTTTCTTACCGTTAGCCGCCGATGAGGGACAGGGCCATTCTCGGCAGGGAGTTCGCCTGGGACAGCATCGAGACCGCAGCCTGGGTCTTGATCTGGTTGGAGACGAACTTGGTCATCTCGGTCGCAACGTCGACGTCGGAAATACGGGATTCCGCGGCCTGAACGTTTTCGGCCTGCACTTCGAGAACCGACACGGTGTTTTCCAGGCGGTTCTGGAGAGCACCCAGGTTGGCGCGGATCTTATCCTTGGAGACGATGGCCTTCTGCAAGGAATCCAGAGCCTTCTGGGCCAACGCCTGAGTCGAGATCGTGCGACCGGCGGTTGTGGTTGCACCAAAGCCTACGCCCAGAGCCGACGCCGTGGAGTTGTCGATTTGGATGTAGTAGTAGTCTTCGGCGCAGTCGTTACCGGTACCGAAGTGGACCTTCAGCTTGCCGGTGGACTTGAGGCCTGCACCGGAGTGTGTAGCGCCGGAGAGGTTGCCGTTGAGCAGGTAGATGCCGTTGAAGTCGGTCGAGCTGGCGATACGGGTGATTTCCGAAGCCATGGCCTGATACTCGGAGTCGATGATCAGACGCTGGTCGGAGTTGTAGGTACCCGTGGAGGCCTGCATGGCCAGTTCCTTCATACGAATCAGCTTTTCATCGATTACGCCGAGTGCTCCGTCAGCCGTCTGAATGAGGGAGATGGCGTCGTTGGCGTTACGAATACCCTGCTGCAGGGACTTGACGTCGGAGCGCATGAGCTCGCGAACGGCCAGGCCGGCGGCGTCATCCGATGCCTGAGAAATACGCAGACCGGACGACAGGCGGCGGGTAGAAGTTTCCAAGGCTCCGAAGTGGGTGCCCAAGTTGCGGGCAGCGTTCATTGCCATAAGGTTGTTGTTGATAACCAGGGACATAATTTCCTCCTTGAAATTGGTTCGGCTTCCATGCCTGAGATGCTGCCCGGCTTTGAATTGTCCAGGCTTTTATCTCGTGTGTTGCCCATTTCATCGTCCGAACCTGAGAAAACTTTAGGTTGGGTGAACAATTTTTTTATTAAGAAAATGGAATGAGCTTTTTCTTTATAAAACAGAGAGGAAGCAGAGAAGGCGTCCCGGCGTTTTATGCCGGTATGGTGGGGAGCTGAGAGGATAGGCGGGAGCGGGGCTACTGTACGCGGGTGAATGTCTGGCGCATGACGGCGAGCAGGGTGGCCACCCGTTGGTTGTAGGTGTGCTCGGCCAGGATTCGGCGGCGTGCGGCTTCGGCTATACGGCGGCGGCGCTGATTGTCGCCAAGCAGAGATCCTATCAGGTCGGGAATTTCTTCGGCACAATGATAGGTTACGGCCTCGCTCTTCAGGTCGAAGAGGTCTTCCATCTGCTCGCGGTAATCGGTGAGCAGGAAGCCGCCGCAGGCGGGAACATCGAAGACCCGCTGGTTGACCGCGCCGATCATCTGGCGGCTGGTGCAGTTGAAATTGATTTTGGAGCAGGGATAGAAGCGGGGCAGGTCCGCATAGTAGTCGAGTCGGGGTAAGTGGTGCCAGCCGGTTGCATCGCCAAGTTCCGTCTTCCAGCCTTCGTCGCCCACGATGATGGGGTTGAAGGGAAGGGTTTGCCGAACGCATTCCAGCCGGTATTGCCGGGTGGCCTCCCAGGTAAGCAGGGACTCCAGGGCGAGCCGTCTCTCTGTCGAGGATAGGCTACCGTGCAACCGTGCCCATTCGGGTTCATTCGAATTGAGAAAGTCCGTCGCCGACAATGCTCCCGATGCGCCGAACCGATGGGCGGCGGCCTGATACTCCCCACGTAATTTTGAGGGCAGTTCGGCCAGGGCCAGAGTCTCGGCCACGGGTTTTGTCATCGAGTTGCCCACAAAGGAAACATCGGTGCTCCATGTCTTGGGCGCACCCTCGGTGCCACTGTTTACCCGAAAGCGCTTCGGGTCAGTGGCGAGCGGAAGGTAGTGGACGTTCTCGAACCCCTTGGCCCGCAGGATGTCGAGGTTGCCTGCATCAAAGGTGAAGAGGACCGTATTGTCCGCGCCGGGGTGATCGTATTCGTGCAGGATCAGGTGGGGATTGTCCACGAACCAGGAAGCAAGGGGCACGCCGACTTCGTCCAGGAGTCCGGCCAGTCGTCCCTGGCGGTCCATTCCCAGATGGTTGACGGTGAGTACGAAATCGGGCCGGAATTCGACAACGGCCTTTAGCAGTTCCTCAATGAACTGCCCGGAGACCGTCTTGCCCTTGGGAAGAGGTAGAACACGGGTTTCCGCTTCATTGGATTCAAGACCCGCACGGATTTCCCGGCACAGGAAATAGTCTGAGTCAAAGAACAGGACGCGGGGGGCCTTGGTCTTAAATTTGGGATAGCGGATCTGTTTCTGAAATGTTTCTGCGCTTTTCAGTTGTTGCGACAGCACGCCGTAAAGGTCGGGATTCAACCGAAGGTAGAGGGAAAGGGGGAGCGGTGCAAAAGGGGAGTTGCCATGTTCCTTGCGCCAGGTTTTGAGCCGTTCCATTACTGTTTCTGGATTGTCGGCATCAAGCCAGAGAATGCCGTCTCGCCCCTCGAATTCAGCACGGATGTTGGTGACCGAATCAAGCGGCCTTTCCCGGTCCACAATCGCAACGGGAAATCCCTTGTCGATCAGCCGTCCCAGGGCATGCCCAAGGCCTGCCCCCAGCAGCACCGGCAGAGTGCCTTCTTCCACCGAGTCGGCGAGGGCCTGTTCCCGGACCATTCCCCTGCGCCCCCACAAATGCCAAGTCTTTCCCTCGATGTGGATGCGTACGTCTTCCAGGCGCCCTGTTTCTGGGACTGCTTCTGCTGTGTAGGCTATGGGGGTGGGCATGGTTCTCCCTACTGTATTCCGGGTGGTCCCTGCAAGAGACTATATACTAATAGTAATGGACGGGCCGCGCTTCCCGTAGTGGAAACGCGGCCCGTTGGTCCCGAGTGATTGGTTGGAGGGTTACTCCGAACCGCCGAACAGTCCCTTAAGGGCACTGCCTGCCTTGTTGGTCACGCCATCCACGGCCTTGCCCATCTGCTCCTTGAGCTGCTTGCCCATGTCGGTGACGGCGCCACCCACGTCGCCCGTCATCTCCTTCAGGATGATGGAGAATGCTTCGGCCGGAGACGTCTGCTTGTCCTTGCCGATATCTGTCAGGTGGATATCCGGCAGGTCGATGCCCATTCCCTTGTCGCCAAAGGCGCTGAGCAGGGAACCGCCCAGATTGATCTTTCCGTTTTTGACCACGAAGTCTTCGATAATGATCTTTTTCTCCGCGCCGGTTTCGGTCTTTGCCTCCTCCTTGGAAGAGGATTTTGTCGCCTTCTCGTCGCTGGCCACGGTTTTCTTGATGTTGTTCAGGATGGTCTGGAAGTTGTCCGTGGACCCTTTTTGCTCATAACTGACCACCGGGCCATCAACGTAGATTTCCTTGATGACGATGGTATCCGAGGTCAGGGAGCTGGTATCAACCTTGACCCGGATAGTGCCGCAGCTCAACGCCTCGGGCATGGTGAAGCCTTTGGGGTTGCCCAGCATGAAATCCTTGAGTGTGCCGGAACCGGAGAGGATGGAGATGTCGGCCGAGCCGAGTTTGACATCGGTCTTGGTAATCTTCGGGCCATAGGTTTCGGTAGCCGTCTTGATGATGGTCCCCAGGTTCTTGACCGCCAGTATGATCATGACGATGGCCACTACCACAATGACGCCGCCGCCGATAACTACGTATTTTTTCATGTGAACTCCTTATAATGATATAAAACAATATAGAGGATTTATGGTTTTGGGGCAACCTGGTTATGCAATTTTTTCAGGAAAGATCGGGAAATGGCGGCTCCGCGAAGTGGCGCATGGTGTCAGCCGGTACACCGGTCAGGCCGGTTTCCATTGAAGGAGCGGTGTCCATTGTCACCGGCTTGCCGTCAAAGATGGCGCCTTCGAATTGGCGGCAGCAATCCGCAGCTTGTGCGGCCGCCCGGTCCATTGCGTCGTTCAGGGCCAGTGTGGCCGGTTCTCCCGTGACCGGGTGGTGATAGGCTATGGAACCGTGCAGAAAGCCGATCTGGCGCAGCCGTTGCGGAGCGTGGAACAGCGCTTCCAGTTCGCGGGCCGCATCCGGCAGCACGGGGCGCAACATATTGAAGATGCGCGACGGCAGTTGGGCGGCGCACGCCCGCTGGATTCGGGCGAAGAGGATCAGCGCCTGCCGGAGGGCGGCCTCCGTCCCCGTCTCCGTCATTCCGGCCTGTTCGGCAAGCGCCGTGAGCGGAATACCGTCGGGCACCAGTCGGGGACATTCCTTCAGGAGCCTGCCGATATGGTAGGCCGGGGAGCCGAACATTTCGGGGCAGGCGGCGCGGTCCATAAGGCCTTCGATGGCCCGGTGGCGCTGGCGGGCCATTGTCCCGGCCTTGGGGGATGGTGCGTAATAGTCGCCCGTAAAGTGCCATACCATGGGATGGAGCGTGGCATCGGCATACAGATGGGCTGACAGGCCGACAAAGACGGCGGCGGCCAAATCCTTGTCCGTGGCGGAAAAGGCGTGGTGTGCCTGAAATCGCAGCAGGTCCAGACAATCCTCCCCATGCACGCCGTGAAAGCGGTGGGCAAGGGCCTCCAGGGGAGCCGCGCCCCGGCTGCGGACGTAGAAGAGGGCGTCATGGAAGATGGCGCCGAGCAGCAGGGCAGGGCGTCGGGATGCAAGACAGCCTGCGAATCCGGTGTTCGCAAGTCGGTCGGCGGTCAGTTCCGCGATCTTGAAATGTATCAGTTCTTGAGGCATGTGGCTTCCAATAGAGTTTGCAACGCCCCTATCCTACTTGATACCTTTTGGGGTGCAAGATAAAAAAATGTATTTAAGGAGACGGTATGGATAAATATTTCATCAATGAAGAGGTCCGGGTAGAGGATTCCGGCGCGACCCGGTCCCATGGCAAGGGAGAGCGGCGGGAGGATTACGCCGACGTCTGGCGCGATACCGGCAATGTTGTGCTTGTCGGTTTGTCCGGCAGCGGGCGGATGGCCCTGGCCAAGGCTCTGGCTGAACGCACCGGCGCGCCGGTGGTTGTGCCGGGGAATGCCGCCGATGCGGCGGAAACGCTTTCCGGGAGTGGAACCATCATCGTGCTGAATGATGGATTGGTTGAAGACCCGTCGGTTCGTTCTCGTGTGCATGGATCCGGCAAGGTGTTTTACCTGATGGCCGATTCCAATACGCTCTCGGCCCGAGTTGCCGAGCGGGACGGAGTGGAAGACCGCGAAGCGCTCTGGCGGGAATGTTCGGCCAGACTGGCGCTCATGGAACCGGTGTTCTATGAGGTGCTTCATTTTATTCTGCAGGCTGGCGGAACTCCTGAATCCGTTGTCGAGGATGCCCTGGAGAAGATCGCCTACTAAGGCCGCAACGCTCGCAGCGCACGCCCGGGCCGGGGCTGTCGGATGACAGTTATCCGGCTTTGCGGTAAGGAATGAGTCCCGTCAACCATAACCAACGTGGAGTCTCACACTCATGCCGGAGAAGAAACTCAGGGTCGAATTCCTTTCCATGACCCCCGATGCCCTTTCACTTATTTATGCAGCCTTTCGCCAGTGTTACCATGCCGGGTTCGTGGCCGACATGTGGCCCAAGCTGCTCAGTGGCGAGATCGACCCGCAGGTTCAGGCGGATTTCGTGAGTAAGACCATGGAATCCGGTCACGACAGTCCGGTGGAGCACGTTTCCATGACCTTTGCCGTCGAGGGCATCTCCCGCGCCTGTTCCCATCAGATCGTGCGGCACAGGATCGCCTCATACTCGCAGCAAAGTCAGCGGTATGTGACGGAGAGTGACATGGAATACATCCTGCCCCCGGCCATTGCCAAAATTCCGGAAGCCAGGGAACGGTTTGAGCGGTTCATGGCCGAGGTCCAGTCCGCCTATACCGACCTGCGCGATATCCTGGTGGACCATGGGCGCAAGGCCAAGGCCAATGAAGATGCCCGGTTTGTGCTGCCCCAAGCGGGGGAGACCAAGATCGTCATGACCATGAACTGCCGCAGCCTGAATCATTTTTTCCATTTACGCTGCTGTAACAGGGCGCAGTGGGAAATCCGCGCCATGGCAAACGCCATGCTCGATATCTGCAAGGACAAACTCCCTGCCATTTTCGCCAATGGCGGTGCTCGCTGCGAACAGCTCGGTTATTGTCCGGAATCGCCGAAATTTGCGTGTGGCAAGTACCCAACCCGGGAAATGCCTGCCTGATTATTTTCCCCCAGCCCGGGATAATATCCCATTTCAAGTACCCTATTGAGGAAACTTGATATTTTCGTAGCAATCATCTTTATCCCGTTTTTTTAATGAGTTCCCGGTGTTCAAAACAAGAACATCCGGGAACCCTTGACCTGTCTGGGCGTCCCGGATGTCAATACCGGAATCATATTTGCCAATTTTTTTTATGGTAATGATTCTTAAACTAAATAGTTCAGTAAAATTGAGCTGTTATCTTGATATGGTCACATTCGTGTTGTCAAAATTGTCACTCGCCCGGTAGAAAAAATAATCTATATGAGAGGAATATTGTCTGAACATGAGATATTTATCGAATAGAGTTGAGTTGGCTGTTGAAAACTTTTTTCCACAATGTTTATAAGTAGGGGGCTGGACAATGTCGAATCGCCGGGAAGCCTTGTCACGCTTTCGTTTCACAGGGAATGCCGTGAAAAAGGCGTAGTGCCGTGCTATTCTAAAATATACTGTTTTTTTAATGTGTTACAAAAGAGCCTAGCTGTAGATAACCTCGCTCTCGCTTTGTTGGCACGGTTGAAATTCAAGAATTGTCTCTTTCCACTCTATCAACTAATCCACTCTGCATGATGAAAACTGCCTGGAACCAAATTCTCACCTCATTAGAAAAAAGCCTCAATCCCGGTCTCTACCAGGTATGGATTAAACCGCTCGACGGCCGTGTGGACGGCGGCAGGCTGACCCTGACCGCCCCCAACGAGTTTGTCGCCAACTGGGTTCGCGATCGCCTTATGCAGGTGATCGGCGAAGCCGCAAGTGAAGTGATGGGCGCTCAGCCGCGCATTACGGTCAAAGCCAACCAGGAAAAAAAGAGCATGCCCACTGTTCGGGCCAAACGTGTAACCAGCCGAGAGCCGGCAAGAGGGGAGCAGCTCGGCCTGCCCATTGTTAATCCCATCCGGCCGCTCAACGTCAGCAACTGGCGTTTTTCCTTCGACGACTTCGTCGTCGGCCCTTCCAATGAACTGGCTTGTGCCGCCAGCAAATCTCTTTGCAACAGCGCCTTTTCTTCAGATCACCTCTTTCTCAGTTCGGGCCCCGGCCTGGGCAAGACGCACCTGCTTCATTCGGTCGGCAATGCCTTGTGCAAGACTGCCAACCGCAACAGCCTGCGTGTTGCCTGTCTATCCGCCGAGGATTTTGCCACCCGTATGGTACTGGCCCTCAAGGCGCGTGAAATCGATCGCTTCAAGTCCCAGTTCCGCGAAGGCATAGATGTCCTTCTGCTGGAAGATGTCCATTTCTTTCAGGGAAAGGAGCGAATGCAGGAAGAGTTGTTATGTACCCTCACGGCCCTGCGCGAGCGTGGCTGCAAAGTGGTCATGACCAGTTCCTTCATGCCGCGTGAATTTTCCCGGATTGACGATCATCTGATCTCCCGGTTCTGCTCCGGATTTCTGGCCCATATCGACCGTCCTGACATGGAAACCCGCCGCCGCATTCTGGCCGAAAAAGCCCGTACCCTTCAGGTGGACGTGCCGATAGAGGTGTCCGAGCTCCTGGCGGAGCGGATCACTTCGGATATTCGCCAGTTGGAGAGCGCATTGAGCAATCTGGTCCTCAAGGCCCGTCTGCTCAACCGTGCCGTCACCATGGATTTGGCCTGGGACGTGCTCGACAATTATGCCATCCGGCACAGAAACCCGGATTTCGGCAATATTCTCGAATTCGTCTGCAAGAGCTATGCGCTGTCCGAGGAAGAGTTGAAGTCCAGGAGCCGGAAACGGCAGATCGTCCTGGCCCGCAACACCGCATTCTACCTGGCCCGCAAACACACGGGCCTGTCGCTGAAGGATATTGGAGACCGGTTGAACCGGAAACACTCCACCGTCCTTAAGGGCATTACCAAGGTGGAGCGTGAAATCTCCCTCCAAACGCCCCTGGGTCGTCAGATCGAGCAGACCGCCGACCGGCTCACCCCTTAAGCCCCCACATGTTCTCCCGGAGCCGTCGAAACATCGGTCACACAGTTCTCGACGGTTCCGGGAGGCATTTTTCCCTTTCTCTTTCCGCTATAGCGGCACCAAAAAGTTTCGGAGATTCTCAGGAACCCTTTTCAAAGGGTTCCTGAGACGCCGGAGGGATATGGATCATTACCCGCCAGAGGCGGTTCCATCCTGTCTTTTCTGTATGATTGAATAGCTCTTCCGCTACTCTTTTTCGCTGCCGTACCCGCCGCCGCCCGGGGTCTTCATGCGGATGCGGTCCCCCTTGCGGGCCGTGACATGAAATTTGCCGGGCAACTCGGAAGGTGAGCCTTCCCGTATGAGGGTATTGCATCCTGATTCGCCGTTTCCCCCTTGCTTCAGACCATAGGGCGTGCGGGTGCGGCGTTCCGATAAAACCGTGATTTCGGCATCAGCCAGCATCTCTATTTCTCGCGTGAGGCCGTCGCCACCGGGGTATTGCCCCTTGCCGCCCGTTCCTCGCCGTATGGCATATTCCCGCATTCGGAATGGGTAGGCGTATTCCAGCGCCTCCACCGGCGTGTTCAGGGTGTTGGTCATGTGGGAATGGACGGCGGACTCGCCGGGCGCGTTCGGGGAAGCGCCCATGCCTCCGGCCAGTGTCTCATAGTAGGCGAACGGGTTACCGTCACGGCCGGTGGGGCCGCCTATGGTGATGTTGTTCATGGTGCCCTGGCTGGCCGCGGGGATGCGATCCGGCAGCGCCTGGGCCAGAGCTCCCAGAATGACGTCGACAATGCGTTGGGAGGTCTCCACATTGCCTCCGGCCACGGCTGCGGGAAACTTGGCATCCACCACCGAGCCGGGGCGGGTAATGACCGTCACGGGCCGCAGGCAGCCCGCATTGGCCGGGATGTCGGTTTTGGCCAGGGCACGCAATACATAGAGTACGGCGGAAAGGGTAATGGCCCGAACCGCATTGACGCTGCCCGCCACCTGGCCACCGCTTTGGCTGAAATCCAGATTCGCCGTGTCGCCCTTAACGGTCAGTTCCAGGCGAATGGGGATGTCGGTGGTGCCCAGCCCGTCGTCATCCAGAAAATCCTCAAAGGCGTATGTCCCATCCGGGATATCCCCGATGGTCCGCCGGGTGATGCGTTCCGCATAGTCCATGAGCGCGGCCGCGTATGTGGCGCAGCTCTCCAGCCCGAACTTTTCAATGCACTCACCCAGGCGGCGCACGCCGGTCCGGTTGGCATTGAACTGCGCTGCAAAGTCTCCCTCGCGTTCCGCCGGGGTGCGCTCGTTGGCCAGGATGAGCCGGAGGAGCTGCGTATCAACGTCTCCTTTGCGGATAATTCGAACTGGTGGGATTATCAGCCCCTCCTGGAAAAGAGAGGTGGACAGGGGCATGGACCCTGCCGCCATGCCTCCCACATCCGCATGGTGCGCCCGGTTGGCCACATAAAAGGCCGGAGTGGATCGGCCCTTAGCGAAGACCGGTGCCACGATGGTGATGTCGGGCAGGTGGGTGCCGCCTCGGAAGGGATCATTGAGCATTACCATGTCGCCCTCGGCGAATCCGCCGTCGGCCTTGGCCGCTTTCATGGCTGCCTGGACGGAGAGGGGCATGGACCCCAGATGCACCGGAATGTGCGCGGCCTGGGCTATCATGTCGCCGTGCGTGTCGAATACGGCGCAGGAAAGGTCCCGACGTTCCTTGATGTTGGGCGAAAAGGCGGTCTGGGTCAGGGTGACGCCCATTTCCTCGGCTATGGAAGAAAAACGGTTTTTGAAGACTTCGAGGAGGATGGGGCTGACGTCCATGGCTCAGTTCCGTTGCAGTTCTTCGAGCCGCCGTTTGGCCTCATCTGGATCAAGGCCGCGCTTGCGGGCGATGTTCGGCAAGTTTTCTTCCGCGTCCGAGGGGCGGACATAGATGGGCTCAATGGACTCGTCCGAAAACGTTGCCCGGCAGGCTGCGTCAAGAAGCAGCTGAGGCGAGGGGGCGTCGAATCGGGGCGGGAGCATGGTGTATTGGGGATTGTCGGCTACCAGTTCCGCAAAAAAGTCGGGATTCTTGCGCAGCCCGGAACCCAGGAGGAGGGCCGACGTTCCTGTTTCGGCAAAATGGGCGGGAACCTCACTGAGTGAAAGAGCGGTTACCGGTGCAAGGGGAGTTCTTTTTTCCGCATCGAAAGATTGGACATAGACCAGTTCGCGCCGGGCATAGGTGACGACGTGGAGCAGGTCTTCGATGGGGGATGGGCCTTGTGCCAGCAGGGGGAGGTACTCGATACCGGCCAGTGGGAGGCCCTGTCCGGCGGCCAGTCCTTCGGCTGCGGCCAGAATTAGTCGGAGGCCTGTGAAACTGCCTGGGCCGCGCACGCAGGCAATGCGCTCCACGGCTTCCATGCCCGTTCCGAATCCCCGGAGGGTTTCGTCCAGGCCGGGAAGCAGGAATCGAACGGATTGTCCGGGAACGGTCCACTCCCGTGAGGCGAGCAGCTGCGCGTCGCCCGGGCCGGGCGTTCCCAGCACCAGTTGCAGGCGGTCCTCGCACCCGGCCATGGCCAGGGTAAGGCCGCTCGGCTTATGAGAGCAGTCGCGAGAAGTCATTGAAAATTGCCAGCGCCATGAGCGAAAGGAGGAAGAGCAGGCCGATGCGCATGGCCACGGCCTTCCATTTTTCGTTGAGCGGTCGTCTGAAGATCATTTCCAGGGCATTGAAGAGTATGTGCCCGCCGTCCAGCACAGGGATGGGCAGCAAGTTGAGGATTGCCAGATTGATGGAGATGAAGGCGGCCAAGGCCAGGACATCGAAGATGCCGTGCTGCGCACCCTGATGAATAAGCTGGGCGATCATGATCGGGCCACCGATGGATTTGGCCGGGACGAGCCGCTCGATAATCGAGAGGAAGCCTTTGACCACCATCTTGGAGCGGTACCAGGTTGTCTCCAGGGCAAAGATAATGGTTGAGCCCTGCACAGGCCGATAGACCAGTTCGTTGCCCTGCATCACGCCCACAACGGGGACGGTTTCCTCTTCGCCATAAATATTTTTGAAGGTCTTGATGTGCGGCGTAACGTGCAGGCTGAGAGTTTTACCCTGGCGGTCAACCTGCAGGGCGAGTTCCTTGTTGGCCGAGTCGCGGATGGTCAGGACCATGTCGGTCCAGGAATCGATGGGCTTGCCGTCGATAGACAGGACTCGGTCCCCGGTCTTTATGCCAGCTGCCGCGGCAGGACTTTCGGCCATCACGCCGCCCGCAACGGGGAGCAGGATGCCTTCGCCCTGAGCCAGGGCCATGAACCAGTAAATGAGGAAGGCGAGCAGGAAATTGAAAATGGGTCCGGCGGCCACCACGCACATGCGCTGCCATGCTGGGCGGCGAAAGAAAAGTTGGTTCTCGGGAAAGCCCTCGTCGTCCTCGTCGCCTTCTCCAGCCTCACCGGCCAGGGATACGTAGCCGCCAAGGGGGATGGCCGAGATCTTGTATTCCGTCCTGCCGGAAACAAATCCGAAGAGTTTCGGACCAAAGCCCAGGGAAAAGGCCTTAACGCCCATGCCGAAGATTCGGGCTACGGAGAAGTGCCCCAGTTCATGGAAAAAGATCAGTCCTCCCAGGACCAGGACTATGGCAATGGCGCTTATCAGCATATGTTCCTCTTCGGCCCACGCTGCTTGGGCGCAGTAGGGCTGCTAAAGTGAGGCCTGGACTTCGGCGCGGACTTCGCTGTCGAGTTCCAGGATGGCCTCCGGGGTGGATACGTCCACAGAGGCATGTCGGTCAAGAGCCGCCTCGATGACGGCAGGGATGTCCAGATAGCCTATACGCTCCTCCAGGAACGCGGCAACGGCCACTTCATTGGCCGCATTGAGCACGTTGGCGTGGCTCGGCCCGGCGTCGAATGCCTCACGGGCCAGCCGCAGGCAGGGGAACGCTTCAGGGGCCGGCGGTTCAAAGGTCAGGGTGCCGATCTGCGCAAGGTTGAGCCGCTTTACATCCACGGTTACCCTGTGGGGGAAGCACAGACAGTGCGCGATGGGCACCTGCATGTCCGGCGTGCCCATGTGGGCCAGCTGCGATCCGTCCACATATTCCACCAGGGAATGGACGATGGACTGGGGATGAACCACCGCGTCAACTTGGCTGACCGGCAGGCCATACAGGTGGCAGGCCTCGATGATTTCCAGTCCCTTGTTCATAAGGGTGGCTGAATCGACGGATATCTTGGCGCCCATGCTCCAGTTGGGATGCGCCAGGGCCTGTGCCTTGGTCACTGTGGAGAGGAAGGCGCGGTCCTTGCCGCGAAAGGGGCCGCCCGAAGCCGTCAGAATGAGCCGGGAAATTTCTTCGTCCTTTTCTCCGTGTCCGCACAGCCCCTGGAAAAGGGCGTTGTGCTCGGAGTCAACCGGAAGAATGACGGCCCCGGACTTGCGGCAGGCCGCCCGAATGACGTGGCCGCCCAGCACCAGGGATTCCTTGTTGGCCAGGGCGATCATCTTGCCTGCCTGCGCGGCGGCAAAGGTGGGGGCGAACCCGGCTGCGCCGACAATGGCGGAAAGGATAAGGGACGCCTCGTTCAGTGAGGCGAGCGTGGTATATCCCTCGGGACCGGTCAGAACTTCTGGATGATAGCCTTCGGGCAAGCGCGACAGAAAATCGTTTCGGACAGCGTCGTCCAATACCGCGACGTAGCGGGGGCGAAAACGCTCGCATTGTTCGGCTAGACGGGCGGCGTTGCGTCCACCGGCCAGGGCGGTGACGGTAAACAGCTCAGGGTGTTTGGCGACGACTTTCAGTGCAGATACGCCGATGGAGCCGGTGGAACCGAGAATGGCGAGTGAACGGGGAAACTCCGGCAGGGAAGCGGATTGCGGCCAGGCTGAAATGTAGCTTTTCACGTTGGACCTGCTGCTATTCGAAGAACGGGTGGGCCAGACGAATCAGGCCGTACACCGGAATGACCAGAAGCAGGGAGTCCACCCGGTCGAGCAGGCCGCCGTGGCCGGGAAGAATATGGCCGGAATCCTTGACGTTCATGGATCGCTTGAGGGCGGATTCGAAAAAGTCCCCCATCTGCGCCGCCACGTTCATCGCGGCACCCAGGAGCAGCCATTGCCAGGCGGGCGAGCCGTTGCCGAAAATGGCACCGATGATCAGAGTGAGGGCCATGCAGGCAGTCAGACCGCCCATGCTGCCCATCCAGGATTTTTTCGGGCTGATTTGGGGCCATATCTTGCGTTTGCCCCACAGGGTACCGGCGTAAAAGGCTGCCGTGTCCGAAACAGCAGCGGCCACAAGGACCAGGATGCAGTCCAGGCGGTTGAAATCGAGCAGAAAATGGAAGTTGAGCGGAATGTAGACCAGCCCGGACAGGAATATCATGGTATGCCGGAAGGAGGCGGTCACGTCCTTGCTGAAGCGGACGAGAAAGGTCAGTGCACTGGTCCAGAAAGCGATGAGAAAGATGATGGACGGATAGTCCATCCGGTCTGTGGTATAGGCCCCGAGGAGCAGGAAGGTGAAGGCCGCCCCCAGGCTTTTGAGGGTCTTCATGCCCTTGTCGGATTTGAAAAGGTCGTAGAATTCCCAGAGTGTAAAGACCGAGAACAGGGCAAGCGCGGTGAACAGCACCCACCCCTGGAAAAGCAGGGCCAGGATAGGGATAAGCGCAAGCGCCGCGCTGGTGACGATCCGTTTTTTATGAAGGGCGATATCCATATGTGCTTTCGGCGGCGGACGGTTCAAATCCGCTCTTGCATTATTGACAACCGTTTACGCTATTTGCAAGGCGGGAGCAACCGGATTTGTTGCGATAATGTTGTTTGATCGTATCGCAGTGGTGGCGGTCCCGCGTTGCGGCCCATGCATGTTTTTCTTGCTGTTTCGAAAAGGACACTTCGGCGACAGTCCCGATGCTCTTCCTAAGGGTTATGCTATCTGCTCGCCCGTCTTGCCGAAACGGCGCTGGCGCGCATTGAGTGACTGAATGGCCTTTTCCAATTCTTCGGACGAGAAATCGGGCCAGTAGGTGTCCGTAAAGTAGAATTCCGAGTAGGCGCACTGGAAGAGCAGGTAATTGGAAAGCCGGAGTTCGCCGCTGGTGCGGATGATGAGATCGGGATCGGGCTGGCCCGCTGTCCAAAGCTCCTCGGCAAAGGCCTCTTCGGTAATTTCGTCGCCCTGAAGTCCTTTTTTTGCAAGAGCGCGGACGGCTCGCAGGATTTCCTCGCGCCCGGAATAGTTCAGGGCGAGGTTCAGGGTCATGGCCGTGCAGTTCGCGGTCTGGCGCATGACGTGTTTCAGCACCTGGCGTACGGCCAGGGGCATTCCATCCACGTCGCCCAGCACCTTGAGTCGGATGGATTGTTCCTTGAGGCTCTTTTCTTCCCTAGTCAGAAAACTGGTCAGCAGGCTGAAGAGCGTTTTGACCTCATCCTTGGGACGGGACCAGTTCTCCTTGGAGAAAGTGTAGAGCGTCAGGTGGCGGACACCCAGTTCGCGGCAGTGGGTAACGACGGCGCGGGCTGTCTCGGTCCCGACCCTGTGGCCTTCGGTCCGGGGCAGCCCACGCTGTTTCGCCCACCGTCCATTGCCATCCATGATGATGGCAATATGGGCGGGGATATGCATATTTTCCAAAGATGGTTCCTTAGATTTCGAGGATCTCTTGTTCCTTGGCAGCCATGGTGTCGTCGCTCAGCTTGACGTGGTCGTCGGTGAGCTTCTGCACGTCGGCCTCGCCCTTCTTGCGCTCGTCCTCGCTGATCTCCTTGTCCTTCTCCATCTTCTTGAGGGAGTCGTTCAGGTCGCGGCGAATGTTGCGCACGGCGATTTTGCAGTCCTCGGTGTATTTCTTGGCGACCTTGACCAGTTCCTTGCGGCGCTCCTCGGTGAGGGGCGGGATGACGATGCGGATGATCTTGCCGTCGTTGACCGGGTTAAGGCCGAGGTCGGAAGCTATGATGGCCTTTTCCACGGCACCGAAGGCACCTTTGTCCCAGGGCTGGATGGTAATGGTCCGGGAATCGGGAATGGAAACGGAGGCCAGCTGATTAATGGGGGTGGGGGTACCGTAGTAATCTACGGAGATATCATCCACCAGCGTCGTGGACGCCCGTCCTGTGCGTAGTTTCGCAAAGTCCTTATTCAGGGCGGAGAGGGCTCCGGCCATACGTTTTTTGCCGTCATTGAGCAGGGCTTGCATGCTATTTTCCTCCTTGCACTATCGTACCGATGGTTTCGCCGTTGGCCGCTCTGCGGATGTTGCCTTCCTGGTGAAGGTTGAAGACGACGATCGGCAGGTTGTTGTCGCGGGCCATGGAGATGGCGGTGGAGTCCATGACTCCGAGCCGTTTTTCCAGGGACTCCATGTAGGTTACGGTCTCGTATTTGACCGCGTCGGAGAACTTGGCGGGGTCCTTGTCGTAGACGCCGTCCACCTTGGTGGCCTTGAAGATGGCGTCGCACTTGAGCTCAAGGGCACGCAGGGCTGCCGCGGAGTCGGTGGTGAAATACGGATTGCCGGTTCCGGCGGCGCAGATGACCACGCGGCCCTTGTCCATGTGTCGGAGCGCCCGGCGGCGGATATAGGGCTCAGCCACTTCCGCCATGGAGATGGCGGTCATGACGCGGGTGTCGCATCCGTTCTTTTCCAGCGCGTCCTGAACGGCCAGGGCGTTCATCACCGTGGCCAACATTCCCATGTAGTCGCCTTGGGCTCGGTCCATGCCCTTGGCGCTGGCAGCCATGCCGCGGAAGATGTTGCCTCCGCCGATGACCAGGGCAAGCTGCAATCCGGTGGCCGCCACCTCGGCGATTTCCTTTGCAAACTGGCCTATGGCCGACGGCTCGATGCCGAACTTCTGGTCTCCGGCGAGTGCTTCGCCGCTGAGTTTGAGCAACACTCGATTATACCGCTTATTTCCCATGTTCTCCTCGTGGTTCCCTTGTGTTCCCGACTCGCCCATTGGCGATATCATTTTTTTTAGACAAAAAAAACGGGCCGTGCGGCCCGTTTTACTTTTTTTCTAGCCTTCGGCTTCGGCGTCTTCGTCCGTGCCCCCGCCCTCGCCGAGAGCGAGTCGGTGGAACGAAGCGATCTTCGCTTTGCCGATGATGTCCTTGATGGACTTCTTGTCTTCCTTGATGAAGGGCTGCTCCAGCAGGCAGACTTCCTTATAGAACTTGTGGAGACGACCGGTGACGATCTTCTCGGCGATGGCTTCGGGCTTGCCCTCGTCCATGGCCTGCTTCTTGTAAAGTTCCTTTTCCCGCTCCAGGATGTCCTGGGGCAGTTCGTCCGGGGAGATGCAGGTCGGGTTCATGGCGGCAACGTGCATGGCAACGTCCTTGGCCATTTCCGCGTCGTCGGTGCCGGTCAGTTCGACGATGACGCCGAGCTTGTTGTTGGAGTGTACGTAGATGCCGATGGCACCGTCGGTAACAACCTTGGCGAAGCGGCCTACACCCATGTTCTCGCCGAGCTTGGCGATGAGTCCGGTAACGTCGGCGACGTCGGCGGGCAGATCTTCGGCAGCACCGGAGGTCACGTCCAGACCGGCGATCTTCTCGGAAAGAGCCTTGGCGAAGGACTGGAAGTCGTCACCCTTGGCAACGAAGTCGGTCTCGCACAGCAGCTCGGAGATAACGGCGGTCTTGCCGTCGGCGGAGATGAAGGGGGTAACCAGGCCTTCGCTGGTGGCGCGGCCGGCCTTCTTGGCAGCCTTGGCCAGACCCTTCTCGCGAAGGAACAGGATGGCCTTTTCCTCGTCGCCGTCGGACTCCACCAGGGCTTTCTTGCAATCCATCATGCCTGCGCCGGTCTTTTCGCGCAGATCCTTAACCTGAGATGCGGTGATAGCCATTATTATTTCTCCTCGGCAGTGGCTTCGGCCTCCACATTCTGGGCGGCCTTGGTCTCGACAGCAGCTTCAGCCTTGGGGTCTTCCTTGGCCTTGGCAGCGTAGTCCTTCTGCATGGCGGCGCCTTCCAGGCAGGCATCGGCCATGTGGGTGGCAAACAGCTTGATGGCGCGAATGGCGTCGTCGTTGCCGGGGATGATGTAGTCAACCAGGTCGGGGTCGCAGTTGGAGTCAACCACGGCGACAACGGGGATACCGAGCTTGCGGCATTCCAGAACGGCGATGTGTTCGCGCTTGGGATCGATGATGAAGGCGGCCTTGGGCGGCTCGACCATGTCCTTGATGCCGCCGAGAGCCAGATTCAGCTTCTTGACCTCGCGGTTCATGCCCACGGCTTCCTTTTTGGTGTAGCGGGAGATGGAACCGTCCTCGAACATCTGCTCAAGGGTCTTGAGGCGGTCGATGGACTTCTTGATGGTCTGGAAGTTGGTCAGGGTGCCGCCCATCCAACGGTGGGTGACGTAGAACATGCCGGCGCGCTCGGCTTCCTGGGTTACGGCTTCCTGCGCCTGGCGCTTGGTGCCGATGAACAGGATCTTGCCGCCGCGGGCGACGGAATCAACGATGAAGTCATGGGCGGTGGCAAACATCTTGACGGTCTGCTGCAGGTCCATGATGTGAATGCCGTTGCGGGCGCCGAAGATGAAGGGGCGCATTTTGGGGTTCCAACGGCGGGTCTGGTGGCCGAAGTGGACGCCGGTCTCCAGCATCTCCTTCATAGTAACGTAAGCCATGCTAATCTCCTGGGTTTTTCGTCCATCCCGCAGTATAAAAAGGAGTCCGCGCCATCGCGAACCACCCGGAGTTATGGGCGGGATGTGTGTTTTTGAAGTCGCGGGGTATTTAGCGCATTTTATCGAGTTTGGCAAGTGCCGGATGCTCGGCCGTAATATCAGGCAAGTCGGGCGTCCTTCATGCACTCCCGTATCCCCTCTATCCGGTCCTTGAATATGAAATAGAACTTGGTTTCGTTGCCCATAAGTTGCCCGTATTGGGCGGCGGTGAGTTCCCGCGCAACAAAGGAACCGGAATTCTGGTGATGGATGCAACGTACCAACCCGCAATATCGAACCTCTCCGCCAGCCAAACGCAGGTCCAGGTCGTGGGCGATGTCGTCCATCTGGGAGGGGGAGTAGCGCAGGTCGAACTTCGGTCCTTCCGGCATGTGGGCCATGCGCAGCAGGTGGCAGCAGCCCATCACCGTTTCGGTCAGACAGGTGTAGTCGTACATGCCGCAGTCCATCTGCCCGACCTGATTGGTGTCCGTGAGTTTTATTATGCCCGGCTGGGCCAGGGTGAAGCGGCGATGGAGGTATTGGATTCGCCGTGGGTCATGGCTGTGTACTATTTTGCAACCCACTGCCGATGTCTCGGGGAACCGACCCATGACCGAAAGATAATGAGCCAGCCAGTCGTTCGGTAACTCTACGTCGTCGTCGAGGTAGGCCAGGAATTCGGAATTCCGTACCTCTGGCAGGGAGCCGAGCCAGTTGCGCGCGGCAGGTGCCCCTACGTTGACAGGAAGGGTAATCACCTTGAAATCATTATCGGGGAACAGGGCGCGGGCCGCGTCGCACACTTCGGCACTTCGGTCCGTACATCCGTTGAGAAGCACACGTAACCTGGCACGGCCGATGTTGGTTTCGGCCAGTCTGCGCAAGGTCATCTCCAGGTCGTCGGCCTTGTTCCACGAGTAGATGCCGATGGTTACGTCATGGCGTTCAGTCAGGGACGCATCCGGGATCGTGGGGTTTTCCAGTTCAGCGAGACGGAGTGTAATCGGTCCCTGGTCTGGGTCTAAAGCCAGGGAATGGCGGTACAGGGCGATGGCGTTGTCCCGGTCGCCAAGCAGGGCATATTGTGCGGCGGCAAAGTTCAGGTGAACTTCGCAGACCGGGCCCTGGGCAATCTCGGGCCACAGGGCCAGAGCCGGTTCCGCTGCCCCCAATCCTGCCAGATGCAGAAAAAGGCGCCGGGTCCATGCCTCGCGGAAGAACTCCGGTACGGAAAACTTTTCAAGCCATGCGCCATGCTCCACGCCCTGGTAAAAATCCAGGAGCAGGAGGAGATCGGCTATGGGCACATTGCCGGGTTGCCGTTCCAGCTGGGGCAGCATTTTGCGTCGGTTCCGTTCCAGGCTCTTGGGGCTGCATCCTGAACCGTAAATGGTCATGCGGGTAACGTCTTCCCGGAATTGTTCCAAACGATTGAGCTGGTTGCCTATAGCGGGATCGCCTGTCAGTTTGTGGGCCAGCCCCAGTGCCTGCCGGTCCAATGGACCTAGGGCTGCGGCTTTTCGCACCAGTCGGGGGAGCCATGTAGCGGTCTTGGGGTGCTTCTCCGCGTCGGGATCGCGCAGAATGCGCAGAAGGAAGACGAGGCAGGCCTCCAGGTCCGGCAGCAGTGTGCGGCAATATATTTCGAGAATTTCGAAGGTGGTGTCCAAGTCTACACGGTCCAGCTCTTCAAAGCGCTCGGTAGGGATGTATTGCTCTCGTTGCATGGTGCATTCGTATCGGAAAGCAGGGGAAAAAGCATTAGGTTCGTAGTTCCTTCCGCCTTGATTGCCTTCCCTTTTGGCTTATTCGTTGAACGCTCTGGCCATGAGCCGCTTGTTCAGTCCGCCGAAGTCGGCCGGAGCGTAGCCGAAGACTTCGTTCCAGACTTCGGTTGACTCCATGCAGAAGTAGAGCTGTTCATCCATGCCGTGCTTGCGCAGTCGGTCCACCATGAACGAGAACTGCTCCAAACGCAGGGGACGGAGCAGGCGCGCCTTGCCGTCCAGGCCCGGCACAAACTCATTGTATATGTAATTCGCGTCGGGAAAGTTGTCGGCAATGATGGGCGTGAGCTGCGGCATACAGCGGAACGAGCCGAGTGACATGTAGGCGATTTGCTCGGGCTTCACGAAGTCGAAGATGCGGTCGATGATCTCGGCATACCCTGCGCGCCAGCCTGGAAAGTGAATGATGGGGTCGAAGTGCAGACAGACCCGGAATCCGGCCTCCGCGCAGGTGCGGGCTGCCGTCAGCCGCTCCTCCAGTGTGGACACATCGAATTCCTGTCCCTGGTTGATGGCCGGGGCATTGAGTGACCAGGCCGGGAGAATTCGGTCCGTGCGTTTGGCCGCATCCATCCAAGAGAGGTCCACCACCTTGGATTTGAGCTCCAGCACGACGTTGTCGTAGTCGTTGAGGAAGGCCACCAAGTCCTTGCTGTACCCGGTCAGATGCTCCAGGGCCAGGGAGTCGGTGAACTCGCCGGTCCCCACCCGGAAACGGGCGTTCCGGTCCGCGCCGAACCCTTCCGCCAGTTCGCCGAACAGGTCGTTCTGGTTGGCCCAGACCTTGAGCACGCGGTCCTGAAAATAGGCCTGGAGAATGCAATAAGAGCAGGCCATGGGGCAGTTTTCGCCGATGTGAATGATGCGGTAGCCGCAGCAGTGATAGGCGCGGGTGCCGGGACAGAAGCGGAGAAATCGCCCCTTGTATTCCTTGAGGTAGAGCGCCTGCTCCTCTCGCCCGGTACACTCCACGCGGTCCTGGCCCTCGGGCACAGTGATCCAGGGAATGTCGGCATGGGTGGTGCCCGCAAGACGGGAGCTCACGCGCTGGGCCAGCGGGGAATCGACCATGGATTCATCCACGAAAACGCGGCCGATGCGCCGCAGGTGATGGGGGAGCTGAATCGGATCAGTCACGGCGGCCGCCCTGGTCCCAGAGAGTTTCCCAGCCTGGCTTTGCGGCCATGGCATTCAGGTCTTTTACGGCCTTTTCAAGCTGTGCCGGAGTCTTGACCTGAATCGTGAGTTCGGCACCGCCCGTCTCGAAATTGTTGGGTTGAAGCACGCGCCACGCCGTCCCGGAAGCCAGCTCGCGCGCGGTGGTCTCGAATTCGTTTTGCAGGGCGGACAGGGCGGGGTAGCGCACCTGCCGGGCCAGGGCGACGAGCTTTGCCATGGCATCCTTGGGGGAAAGGCCTTGGGTGTGGATGTCCGCCATGCCGGACTCGGCCAGTAGGTCGGTCAGGGATTTACCGGTCATCTTTCCGGCCTCGAACAACCATGTGAGCATGTTGACCGCATTGGACCTGGACCAGCCGAGGGTGGCGAAGACCGGCGCTGCCGCGTCGCGGTCGCCCGGTGTCATGCGGCCGAGGATTTCCCCGGCGGCCAGAGGGACGCGTCCTTCGGCGAGGTGGGTGAGCCAGGGCTCGGGCAGGTCGAGCCAGGCCGTGAGCAGCTTGGCATCCTTGGAACCGGAACGGACGTTCAGAAGGGGCAGGATATCGGATGTGACGGAACTGCGGTCCATTCGGTCGGCAAAAAAGCTCAGGGCGGCGAGTCGCATGGCGTCGGTGAGCGGTCTTGCGGCGTTGTCCGCCAGATAGAGCCGTCCGGCGTCCAGGTTTGACGGAGCCTCCACAACCAAGGCCAGAACGGGAAGACCGAGGGCGCGAAGGGCAGTGAGGCGGGCGTGCCCGGCCACCAGTTCCGGTCCGTTCTCGGTCTCGCGCACCAGGACAGGGGCGGTCTGCCCCGCGGAGCGCAGGGAATCAATGAGTGATTGCGTCGGATCGGCCGTCCAAAAGAGGTGGGGGCCGCCGGTACGGATCGAGTCCGCGGACAGGGGGCGCAGTTCAGAGAAATTCGACAAAGTGATCTCCATGCGGGAGTAAGTTTGTAACGTTGTAATATTCTGTATTTATTTGATTTATTGTCAAGTTTGCCCGATTTTACGACATTTTCGTAATAATTGCGGCGGGTTGAGACGCCGATGTTTGTGGCTTACCCCCCTTGACAATCTCGCGTTGCTCTTCCTATAGGTCTAATCCTGTGAAAAACCAAGTGCGCATGATCCTTCGGGATCGGAGGGCCCCGAAATCATGCTTTAAAACCCATAAATAGACTGGAGTAGACAATGGCTGACCTGAAAAACCAGAGGACGTACGCCCTCGTCGGTCACGGCGGAAGCGGCAAGACCAGCGTTGCGGAAATGCTGCTTTTCAAGACCGGCGTCATCAACCGTCTCGGTAAGGTCGAGGAGGGGAGCACCGTCCTTGATTATGAGCCTGAGGAAATAAAGCGCCGCGGTTCCACGCAGCCGGGGCTGGCCAGCTATAAGTGGAAAAAGAACGACCATTTTCTGATCGATACTCCCGGTGATTCCAACTTCGCCGGAGACCTCTCCTATCCCCTGACCGCAGCGGACGCCGCAGTGCTGGTCATTGATGCTGTGGACGGCGTCAAGCCGCTGACCCGCAAGATATGGTCCAAGGTCAAGGAAATGGAACTACCCGCCATAGTGGTCATCAACAAGATGGACCGTGACCGGGCCGATTTCGACCTCGCCTTCGAAGGCATCTCCGAGGCTCTCGGAGCCCGCCCCGCGTTGCTCTATTATCCCATAGGTTCCAAGGAAGACTTCAAGGGCGTGGTGGACATGCTCGCCAACAAGGCACTGCTGTTTGCCGAGGATGGCGAAGTGACGGAGGGTGATATCCCTGCGGACATCGCGGACGAGGTGGAGGCCATTCGCGAAGCCATGATTGAGAACGTGGCCGAGTCCGATGAAGAGCTTATGGAGAAGTATTTTGAAGAGGGCGAACTGACGCCCGAACAGCTCATTCAGGGATTGCAGGCCGGTGTCGCCTCCGGCGAGCTGGTGCCCGTTGTCATCGCCTCGGCGTTGAACAACCAGGGCGGTCAGATGATTCTGGACACGGTTCAGAACCTGTTGCCCAGCCCGCTGGATCACAAACCGTGGCAGGGCGAGGACGAAGAGCGTGCAAGCTCTCCGGACGAGCCCCTGGCCTGTTTCGTCTTCAAGACCATGGCCGATCCTTTTGCCGGGCAGCTGACCGTGGTCCGCGTCCTTTCCGGCGAACTCAAGCCCGATTCCCAACTCGTCAATGCCAGTAACGGCGAGAAGGAACGTGTGGGCCAGTTGCTGCTCATGAACGGCAAGGAGCAGGCAAAGGCCCCAGGCGCCATGGGCCCGGGTTCCATCGTGACCCTGGCCAAGCTCAAGAATACGCCCACCGGCAGCACTCTGGTGGAAAGTGGTGAATTCAAGCTGGAGAAACCGGCAATCTCGCCGCAGCTCATCACCTTCGCCTTGGCTCCCAAGGAGAAGGGTGAAGAGGACAAGGTCTACTCCGCCGTGGCCAAACTGCTGGAAGAGGACATCACCCTGACCCTCTCCCGTGACGAGGAGACCGGCGATATCCTGCTCTCCGGCATGGGACAGAACCACATTGAGGTCTCCGTGGACAAGGCCAGGCGCCGCTACAAGACCGATATCGTGCTCAAGACGCCCAAGGTGCCGTATCGCGAAACCTTCAAGGCAGGTGCCCGCGAGGTGCAGGGCCGCCACAAGAAACAGTCCGGCGGTCGTGGCCAGTTCGGTGACTGCTGGATTCACGTCGAGCCCAAGGGCTCCGGCGAAGGCTACGAGTTCGTTGATGCCATCGTCGGCGGTTCCATTCCGCGCCAGTTCATCCCTGCGGTGGACAAGGGCATTCAGGAGGCCGCCGCGCGAGGCGTGCTTGCCGGATTCCCGGTCATCGACTTCAAGGTGACCCTGTACGACGGCAGCTACCATTCCGTGGACTCCTCGGAAATGGCCTTCAAAGTGGCCGGTTCCCTGGCCTTCAAGAAGGCGTGCGAAGCGGGCAAGCTGGCGCTGCTCGAACCGATCATGCTGGTCACCGTGGCCGTGCCCGACGCCTACATGGGCGACGTCATCGGCGACCTCTCCTCCCGCCGGGGCAAGGTGCTCGGCTCCGACTCCACGGCGGGACTGACCGAGGTGCGGGCACACGTACCCATGGCGGAGATGCTCAAGTACGCGCCGGACCTCAATTCCATGACCGCTGGTCAGGGCACCTTCTTCATGGAGTTCGCCTCCTACGAGGAATGCCCGCCGCAGGAAGCGGAAAAGGTCATTGCCGCCCACAAGAAGGTGGAAGAGGCGAGTTAGCCTGCTCAAGAGAACGTACATGGGGCGGCGGGGATACTCGTCGCCCTTTTTTTTTGCAATTTCACTATGCTGGCGGGGGGTATATTCCACAATCGGGTTGTTTCGCGGCAAGAATTGGTTTACTCAATTCGAATACAACAACAGGGAATTTTCATGTTTAAACGGTTTTTTTTCATCATCCTGCTCATTCCGGTAACCATTTGGTACAGCCTGAAGATGCTCAGGGTGAACAAGGACGAATGTACCCCGGAGGAATATGACCGCTGGGGCCTCAAGTGGGGCGCGGCTGCCGTGTCCCTTTCCGGCGTCAGCCTTGATGTAGACATGGGGGAGATCAAGCCGGGCGGACACTACGTGTTCATCGGCAACCACCAGTCCAATCTCGATATCCCGGTTCTGTTCAAGGTCCTGAAGGCCAACCGCATTCGTTTTGTGGCCAAGAAATCCCTGTTCGAGATCCCGATTTACGGCAAGGCGCTGGCCCATGCCGGACATATCTGCATTGATCGGGACAACCGCCGGGCGGCCATGGCTTCGCTGAACGAGGCCGTGGAGTTCGCCAAGGAAGGAATTTCTCCGGTCATTTTCCCGGAAGGCACGCGCAATACACATCTTGAAGACCTCATGGAATTCAAGATCGGTGCCATGATCCTGGCCCTCAAGTGCGGCCTGCCCGTGGTTCCCTTTGTCATTACCAATACCGGCAAAGTCATGGGCAAGGGCGATTTCATCATCGACAATCGTCCCGTGGTCCGGTTCAAGGCGCTGCCCATTATCGATCCCTCCCGCTATACCCTCAAGGAGCGTGAGAAATTCAAGGACGACCTGCGCGAGATGATGAGCTCCGCGTACAGGGAACTCCTGGCAAAGGACGCCTAGATGGGTGAACCTTACGTCAGTCTTTATCCGCTGGGAGGTCTCGGCGAGATCGGCATGAACTGCATGGCCTACCGCACGGAGCGGACCATGTGTCTGGTGGACTGCGGGCTGATGTTCCCGGAGGACTATCATTTCGGCGTGGATGTGGTCATTCCCTGTTTCGACTACGTGATCCGCAACAAACAGCTGCTCAGCGGCATTGTGCTGACCCATGGCCATGAGGACCATATCGGCGCGCTGCCCTGGCTGCTCCAGAACTTGGACGTGCCGGTCTACGGCAGCGAGTTCACCCTTGCTCTGGTGGAGGGAAAGCTCAAGGAGCACGACCTGGACCGCTGGGCGGACCTGCGGCCCGTGCGTCCTTATGATCGGCTGCTGCTGGGCGATTTCACCTTCAATTTCTTCCCGGTCTGCCACTCCATCATAGAAGGATTCGGGCTGGGCATTGAGACACCGGTGGGCCGTATCGTTCATACCGGCGATTTCAAGATCGACCGCAACCCGCTTGGCGGTCATTCGACCGACTTGGGGGCCTTCCGCAAGTTTTCGGAAAAGGGCGTCCGGCTCATGCTTTCCGACTCCACCAACGTGGAGCGGGAAGGGTTTGCCATGACCGAGCGGGAGATCAAGGTCAGCATGCGCGAGATTTTCAATAACGCCAAGGGGCGCATCCTGGTCTCCCTGTTCTCCAGCCATATCCAGCGCATCCAGGAGGTCTTTGATCTGGCCGACGCCGAGGGCCGCAAAGTGGCTGTCTCGGGCCGGAGCATGCAGCGGAACATAGAGCTTGCCCGCGAGATGGGGCACCTCAAAATCCCCAAAGGGACATTCATCGAACTGGACCGGCTGGACGAGTATGGCGACTCCGAACTGGTGGTGCTGGTTACCGGTTCGCAGGGGGAACCGCTGGCCGCGCTTTCGCGCATGGCCATGGGGGAGCACAAGCAGCTCACGGTCAAGCCGGAGGACCTGTTCATCCTCTCCTCGCGGTTTATTCCGGGCAATGTCCGGGCCATCACACGGGTCATCAACAACCTCTACCGTCTAGGAGCCGAAGTACTCTACGAGAAGATGCACGGAATCCACGCATCGGGCCACGCCCATGCAGGGGAACTGACCCTGATGCTGGAGACGGTGCGTCCTGAATATTTCATCCCCGTGCACGGCGAGTACCGGCATCTGGTCAAGCACCGGCGGCTGGCCGTGGAGTGCGGGGTGGAGGACGAATGTGCGCTGCTCATAGAAAACGGGCAGCCCGTGACCTTCTTTGATGACGGTACCTTCAGGATGGAGCCGCACTTTTCCGCCGAGAGGATTCTGGTGGACGGCAAGGGTGTGGGCGACGTGGGCCAGAGCGTGCTCAAGGAACGCCATCTGCTCGCCGGAGAGGGCATGGTCATCGTGGTTCTGGTGGTTGACGAGGCGTCGGGCGAAATCTCCATGGGCCCGGACATCATGTCCAAGGGATTCGTCTTTGAGCAGCAGTACAGCCACCTGTTGGACGACGCCAAATGCATTGTGCTCGACGTGCATGAAAACATCATGCCCGGTGAGACCACCAAACTGAAGGAACGCATCCGTTCCGCCCTGCGTCGATTTTTCCGAAAGGTCCTGGGGCGTGATCCGGTGGTCGTTCCGTTGGTCATTTCCATCTAGGTCTCTGGACTTGCCCTGGTTCTTCGGTTAAATGAATAAATACTGACTGGACTGTACGTGCATATTTACGAGGTAAAATAATGAAAAATCTGCTGACGTGTGCCCTCTTACTGGGTTTTTCCCTGGTCCTGGCTGCCTGTGGTGCCATGAGCAAGTCGGATGTCGCTATCGGGCATTCTCTGGTCAAGGACGGCAAGTGCGCCGAGGCCCAACCTTACTTGGAAAGCACTATCCAGAATCCCCAGCGGCTTTTGGATCTCGGCCTGGCCTACTATCTGGAAGGCAGTTGTGCGGAGAAAAGCGGCGATCTCGCCGCCGCCTACAAGAATTACTACGCGACAAAAGTCATTGCCTGTTTTTCCGTTGACCACGATGAGCAGGTCAATCTGAATACGTATGGACGCGCCGCCTACTGCGATACGATCCTTCCAGAAAAGCTCAAGCAGCTGGAGCCCAAGGTGGGGGCGGAAAAGACCGAGGCGCTCCGCAAGGAAATCGACAAGATATTGCACCAGAAGTACATGGAAAAGTACTACAACCCGAAATAGATGAAAGGCCCCGTTTGGGGCCTTTTCTTTGGGAGACGAGTCGGGCTGGCCCCTGACTGGGACCGGCCGAGGGAGGAGCCATGGCGCTGACGGATTTTACGGAGCGGGTCGAACGGTTGCAGCAGGGACTGGGCAAGGGCTTTGCCGAGGAACCGTGGATGCTCAATTTGCCGGGCCGGTCCGTGGCCTGCAAGATTGATCAATACTACTATCTGGCCGTCATGCCTGCCTTTGCCGAAAAGTTGGCCCGTCTGGGCGGCATGTTTCCCCATCAGGTGGTTGAGGCCTTGGTCAGGACCGGCAACCTCATTACCCGAGCGCCGGAGCGTGACCCTATATTGCCGCTTACCGTGTCCTGGGAAGGACCGGTCGTCACGGTCAGAGCCGCATTTGTGGATGCGGATTTTATTGACCGGGCTGTCAAGACGTATGGCGGCGCGGGAGGGGGCCTGAATGTTTCGGAGCTGAAGATCAGCGGCCGGGACAGGGAACGGGTGGAACTGTTTTTCGAAGACAAGACGCCGCCTCAGGGCTTGGCGTATTTTTGAGGTTGAATGAATTCTATCGATATCTCTCGGACCAGTATAAGAAAGGCCGGTGTTAGCGACCTGGATGCCATGGTGGATATCTGGCATGCCGCATCCGTCTCGGCGCATGATTTCATAGATGCCGGGTATTGGGATGCCAATCGCTCGGCCATGCGCGACCTCTACCTGCCCCAGGCCGAAAACTGGGTGGTGGAGGATGCGGAAGGGGTGGCCGGATTCTGTTCCCTGGTTGGAGACAGGCTGGCTGCCGTGTTTGTGCGCCCGGATTGCCAGCGGTGCGGGCTGGGCGGTTTTTTGCTGGCTCAGGCCAAGTCGCTCAGGGAGCGGATAGAGCTTTCCGTCTACGAGGAGAATGGACCCGCTCTGGAATTTTATCGCAAGCACGGCTTTGTGGTGGCGCGCCGAGGTATGGACGATGGCACGGGGCACCCTGAGTTGCTTATGGAATGGAAAGCGCCCGCGTAAAGCGGGCGTTGAAGATCATACGTAAGTCCAGCCTTCTTAGGCCTTGTTAACAAAATATTCGTTTCAATGTATCCTTGATAGCTGCAAGAAGTATGAACCCCTCATACATCATAGTCAGCTTATCAAATCTAGTCGCTATTCTTCTGTTTTCTTTATATTTACCAATAAGTCTTTCGACCCTATTGCGCATTTTGTATTTGGTTTTATCGTAGCTGTACTGCACTTTCTGGATCGCTCTTGGCGGAATAACAGCCTCCATCCCTCTGGCGGAAACGAGGTCACGCATTCTCCTGCTGTCATACCCTTTGTCTGCAAGAAATACTTTTGCTCCTTCAATTTCTTTAGCCGAGGCCAGATTGTAGGCTTCCTTGTAATCGCTAGCTTGTCCCGGCGTCGTCTTTAGCCCTAACAGGTCTCCAGATTTATTGCATAAAATATGTATCTTGCTGCTGTGGCCTCCATGCGACCTGCCTAGCGCTTGTGGGCCTCTTTTTTTCTTGCCCCTGCTGCGTGGCGATGGGCTCGGATGCAGCTAGAGTCGATCATGACAACTTCAATTTTGATGCGTTTAAGATCTTGCAGTTTACGAAGTATTTTCCACCAAAGGCCTCTTTCGGTCCACCGTTTGTACCTCATGTAGACCGCGAGCCAGTGGCCAAACTCTTTAGGAAGCGCACGCCACGTACATCCTTGACGCATGACATAGAGTGCCGCCTCTAATGCATTGCGATCACTTATTTTATGAGGTCTTCCTTGTTTCTTTTTCTCCTCTTTGATCAGGTTTTCAACCAAGTCAAACTCTTCATTGCTGAGACAGTACAAGCGTTCCATCGTCGCCTCCTTTAAGGCGATTATGGCTCATATTTATTTTGTTAACAAGGCCTAAGCCGGGAAGGCCGTGCGGCTATTGCATGGCCCGGCCTTCGGGCTCCGACGCGAAGTATCCTCCGTATTGCGGCATTTCAAGAGCCAGTAACCCCTCTATGCTGAGGTCGGGACCTACCCAGAGCATTCCTTTTGTCCGGTAGCCCTTGGCCAGCCGCTTGGCGTGCTCCAGTGCTGTGGAAATCTGCTCCTCGTAATTCTCCCGGCTGAAGATGAATTCCGCCTCGTGACTCCAGTCCGGCTTGGGTTCATCCGGTGGCCAGGAGATGGGGTTGGAGAGCCGCCATTTGACGGTATCCGTGGTGTGGGAGACCTGCACGCCGTCGTCGATGCCCAGGCACGCCGGGTTGCCGCAGTCGCAGGTATAGATGAAGAATTCCCCTGTCAGCGAAACCGAGTTCACCAGGGCCACCGGGTCCACGTAGACATTGATTTCATGCAGATACTGCCCATCCACCGATAGGTTGAAGTCGATGTAGGCGTCTTCGGGCTGTTTTTCGTCCAGAGACAGGGTGGTGGAAATGCGGATATCGTTCATGCTTGGCTCGCTTGGCGCAATTGCGCGGTTTGAGGGCACGCATTTAGCATAATGTATCCCGGCCGACAACCGAGGAAACAGGTCAGTTTCCGGCCATGATTTCGTCGCGTATGGCGGCTGATTCGTAGGCGGCGTTGATGTCCGACTCGGTCAGGGTCCCCACCAGGGTCCGCCTTGAGCCGCTGGAGAGAACCGGCAATTGCGAAACGCCGCTCTTGTGCAGCCGGGCGAGGGCAGCCTCCAGCGTGTCGTCCGTGGTGACCGTGACGGGATCGCGTGTGCCCAGGTCGTAGGCAATGACCAGATCCTGAAGATCCGGCTCCGCCAGGACGGTCCGGATATCGCGGAAGGAGATGATGCCGGTCAGGTTGCCGTCCTTGTCCACCACATGCAGATAGGGGGCGTTTTCGTTCTTGAAGGTCCAGATGATGCGCGAAAGCGGCGCGGCCTCGGGGATGGATACAACTTGGCTCGTCATGGCCTCCTTGACCAGCAGGTTGCGCAGTAGGTGCCCGCCCCGGCCGGACTGGATATCGATGCCGCGTTTGAGCAGCTTGGTGGTGTAGATAGAGGCGCGGGATATGGTCGAGTTCATGACCGTTGCTGTGATGCAGGTCAGCATGAGCGGCAGGATGATGGAGTAGGTGCCCGACATCTCGAAGATAATGAGGATGGCAGTGATGGGCGCGTAGGTGGTGCCTGCCACCAGTCCGCCCATGCCCACCAGGGCGTATGCGCCGGGTGTGGCCGTCAGGTCCGGGAACAGGGTGTGGGCGACCACGCCGAAGGCACCGCCCGCCATGCAGCCCATGAACAGCGACGGGGCGAAAATACCGCCCGAACCGCCGGAGCCGAGGGTGAAGGAAGAGGCCAGAATCTTGAGGAAGATCAGGGCAAAGAGCAGGGGCAGAACCATCTCGTTGGCCAGGGCGCGGTTCATGGCGCCATAGCCGACGCCGAACACTTCCGGGAAAACGGCGAAGGTGCAGCCGAGCAGGCCGCCGCCGATGGCCGGTTTGATCCAGTCCGGGATCGGAATGGCCTCGAACCAGTCCTCGAATTTGTACAGCGTCTTGGTGAAGGCCAGCGCCACCAGACCGGTGAAGATGCCAAGCAGCGGGTAGAGGCAGAATTCCCAGTGGGAGATGATGGAGTACTGGGGGATTGAGAAATAGGGGAAGTCGCCGAAATAGTATCGGGAAATGGTAGTGGCCATGACCGAGGAAAGAACCACGGGCGAGAATTGCATCAGTCCGAAATCGCCTATGATTATCTCCAGGGCAAAGAGCACTCCCGCTATGGGCGCGTTGAAGGTGGCGGCAATGCCAGCCGCCGCGCCGCAGCCGACCATGGTCCGCATGTGGCCGCGCGGCACGCGGAACACCTGGCCTATGGACGAACCGATGGACGCGCCGATCTGGACCATGGGGCCTTCGCGGCCAACCGACCCGCCGGAGCCGATGGTGACGGCCGATGCGAAAATTTTGGCCGCGGCCACGCGCTTGCGGATGCGCCCGCCGCGCATGGCGATGGCCTGGATGACCTCAGGGACGCCGTGCCCTTTTGCCTCGCTGGCAAAGAAGCTGACCACGAGGCCGACGACGAGCCCTCCGACCATGGGCATGACGATTTTCATCCAGAGCGGAATCTGGTCCGCAAAAAACAGCACGTCTTCGGTGTGTTGGTAGAACACCCACTGCGAAAGCTTGAGGACGTACTTGAAGAGGACGGCTCCATAACCGGCGAGGATGCCGATGAAAATGGCCAGGAACAGGTTCTTGATGCTCGGCTGCATGAGGCGTTCGAGCAGGATATGAATTTTTTTGTCGGGCATCGGTTCTCCGGGAATGAGTGTAGGGGCGGGGTGGTTGGCCCGAAAATCTTTTGCCGCAAGTGCATAGTAACCAGATCGGGACGGGCTTGGCAATGCGTGCGTTCCACTTGAGCGCAGGGCGGAAAACAGGTATCCACATCTTCCGAATCACAGCTAGCAGGAGAACACGCATGGCCAAATATGAAATAAATCCCCTGGAACCGATGCCGGAATTCGACATCATGTACTTTATGGAAGTCGCTGGGGAGACACGTATAAATCAGGATATGATGGAGGAGTTCGAACCGTTCTGGGACAAATGGGCGGTAGAGAGCCTCAAGGCATACGAGTTGGTCAATCCCGAGGGCGAGGGCAAGTTCCTGTTGCTCTTTCTGGATGAGGATGCCGAGAATACCATTGAAGGCATCTGGCAGGATTCCCCGACCAGCGGATTGCTTTTTCACGCCATGGCCATCACCATGGTCATGAGCGCGGCTCAGGGATTCGTTCCCGAGTTGGCCGACGGTCAGTGTGCGCCGCTGCCCCGGCCGGGCGAGGGCGTGCTCGGTGCCTTCGAGGAACTGGGGCTTACCTGGAATGAAGAGGGCACGGTCAACCGCAAATATGCAGTGCTGACCCCATATCCCTACACTGGCGGGTGTGAGGTCTGCTACCTGAGCGAGACCTGTCCCAAAAGCAAAGTGAGGCACTAATGTCGTTTACGGTCAAGGACGTTCTGAAACTACAGGTGGCGCCGGCCCTGGGCTGTACCGAGCCCGTGGCCATCGCGCTGGGCGCGGCCGCCGCCATGTCCCTGTTGCCCGGCGACGGGTTTGACTCCATCGAACTCGCTCTGGACCCCAACGTGTACAAGAACGCTTTGGCTGTTTCCATACCCGGAACCGGCGGTCACTGCGGCCTGGATATGGCCTCTGCCCTGGGGGCCTACGGCGGTGACCCCGCCCTTCGGCTCGAAGTGCTGCGCACGGTGAAGCCCGAGCATGTGCAGCAGGCCGAAGCTGCGCGCAAGGCAGGGATGGTGAAGGTCACCCTGTTGGCGGATCGCCATGGCCTGTATGTCAAGAACGTGATCCGGCGCGGCGACGACGTGGCCGAGTCGGTCATTGAGGGGTTGCACGATCACATCGTTTCTCTGAAGCTCAACGGCGAGGACGTGGACAGTCCGCTGCTGGCCAAGGGCGGGGCAAAGGGTGAAAGCCCGCTGGTGGCCATGGAGGCATGGCTCAAGGGGTTGAGTCTTGTCGACCTTATGGCCCTGACCGATCAGTTGGACGATGAGGACTTCGCCTTTTTGCAGGAGGGAGTGGACACCAACCTGCGGCTGGCCGAGCAGGGCCTCAAATACGGCCTGGGGCTGGGCGTGGGCAAGACGTTGGAACGCCTCTCCCGCTTGGGGCTGATAAAGAAGGACATGATGCTGGCCGCGCGGATTCTCGCATCGGGTGCGGCGGATGCGCGTATGTCCGGCATTCCGCTCCCGGCCATGAGTTCCGCCGGGTCGGGTAACCACGGACTGACGGCCATTCTGCCCATCTGGGCAGTGAAGGATTTCGTTGAAAACGTGGACCGCAAGACCGTGTTGGAGTCCATTGCCCTCTCGCATATCGTCACCGCCTACATCAAGGCGCATACCGGCAGGCTCTCCGCTATCTGCGGCTGTTCCGTGGCAGCCGGAGCCGGGGCGACTGCGGGTATCACCTTTTTGCTCGGCGGGGACGACCACCACATTGCCGGAGCCATCAAGAACCTGCTGGAAGACCTCGCAGGCATCATCTGCGACGGTGCAAAGGCGGGGTGCGCGCTCAAGCTCGCCACTGCCGCTGGCACGGCGGTGCAGGCCGCGCTTTTCTCCCTGCACGGGGTCAACGTCATGAGCACGGACGGCATTATCGGCCAGTCCTCCGAGGATACCATGCGCAACGTGGGTACCCTGGCCACGGACGGCATGATCGAAACCGACAAGACCATCCTGAACATCATGCTTAAAAAACAATTCACCGACGTCTAAACGTTTTATGCTTTAAAACGAATGAGCCAGTCTCAATTCCGAGGCTGGCTTTTTTATGCGCTATTCCTTCCCGCGAAGCGGCATAAAAAGTTTTGGAGATTCTCAAGAATCTTTTGAAAAAGATTCTTGAGCCGCCGGAGGCATTCTTTTTTTCCCTTTATCGATAAAATGAATTCTTCCCGTCATGAAAGCTTTTCAATTGCCGCACTTTTTGTAAACATACCGTCACTGACGGAAGAGAAAGCCGCCCAATATATATATCAGGAAGATTTGATGAATACCAAGATAGGACGTAATGATCCCTGCCCCTGCGGCAGCGGAAAGAAGTACAAGAAATGCTGCATGACCCTGGAAAAGAAAGAACCCGATTTTGCTGAAACATTCTACAGACAGTACAAGATCCGCCTGAAGACCCCGGAGCAGATCGAAGGCATCCGCCGCTGCGGCAAGCTGGTGTTGGAGACCTTCGAGGCCATCCAGGATCTGATCAAGCCCGGTGTGCGGACCGACGACATCAACACGGCCGTGCATGAGTTCACCGTCAGCCACGGGGCGATCCCGGCTCCGCTGAACTACAACGGCTTTCCCAAGAGTGTGTGCATTTCTCCCAACGAGGTTATCTGCCACGGCATTCCCGGCGAGAATACGTTGAAGGACGGGGATATCGTAAATATCGACATCACCTCCATTCTCGACGGCTATTACGCAGACTGCAACCAGACCTACTTTGTGGGCACTCCCTCCCGTGATGCGCGCAAGATCGTCGATGTGACCCGGGAGAGCCTGCGCCTCGGTCTGGAGCAGGCCCGGCCCGGCAAGATGGTCAATGACATCGCCTCCGCGATCCAGACCTATGCCGAAGGGCAGGGATGCTCGGTGGTGCGTGAGTACATGGGCCATGGCGTGGGCACCGAGTTTCACGCGTTGCCCAATATCCCGCATTTCCGTTCCCGCTGGGGCAACGTACCGCTGGTACCCGGCATGGTGTTCACCGTAGAGCCAATGATTAACCTCGGCAAAAAAGAGGTACGCGTGCTCGACGACGACTGGACCGCCGTGACCAGGGACGGCTCTCTTTCCGCCCAGTTCGAGCAGACCCTCGTCATCACCGAAGATGGTTATGAGAGCCTGACGCCGTTTGATCTGTAGGTTTTGTTTAATTGGATGGATAATAAAAAAAGGCGCTCTGTGCGGAGCGCCTTTTTTTTGTTTTAATTTTACCGGAACCGTCTACAGGGCGATTTTGACCACGACCTTGTGGATGTCACTCGGTGAAACCATTGTCCGGTGAGCGTCTTCGGGGAAGTGGATGGCAAAGGTGCCGGGCGTGAGCCGCGTGGTTACGTCCGGTTCGTCGTCATGGAAGGCCGCGTCGTCGGCAGTCTCAACCGGAGGCCCGTTCAGACGGGTGCGCGCCTTCCAGCCGATTTCCTCGGTCCCCGCAATGACGTAGTGCAGGTCGATGTATCGGTCATGGACTTCCAGCTTGGCCTCATCCGGTGACTTGCCCTGGATGCGCATGATCACGGCAAAGAGCTCATCTCCATCGAGTTCAAGCCTGCCGTTGGGCAGGTGGTCCAGGTCGGCCCGGCCGAGCACGGCAAAGGCCGTGGCAAGGCGCGGATGCAGGTGGGCGTAGCGGTTGGCGTTTTCCAGGATGTCCAGAATCATTGGTTCCTCAGGGCGGAGACGAGCCGCACCGGTTCTTCGAACAGGCCAATGGCGTCCAGCACGGAATGGCAGACGATGTCCGAGGCCAGCAGGGCGCGGGTGTATGCGCCTTCGGCCTGAACAAGTATGATGCCGACACATGCCTCGCGCAACATCTCCTCATCATTGCGGCCATTGCCCAGGGCGATGACCGTTTTGCTGCCGAGACTGCGCACGAAGTCGCATTTGTCACGGCTCTGGTCCTCGTGTCCGATGATGGTCAGGGCGCAGTTCACGCCTTCCAGTTCCTTTGCTGCGGAGCCGCGCGTGTCGGCGGTGACGACGTGGACGGTCATTGAATCCGCCAGGCGGTTCAGGGCCTCCTTAACGCCGGGGATGAGTTTCCCGTTTTCCGCAATGGTACCGTTGTAATCGCAGACAATGTGTTCCAGGTCGAGGGTTCCCAGGCCGGGAATTTCAATACGCATATATTAACTTACCGTTGTCCTTTCGCTTTTCAACGCCGCCAGCAACGCTTCATCCAGCGACGGGTGGGCGAACATGATCTTGTGGATGTCTTCTTCGCTCCATCCATCCTTGACGATGAGGGTGGCACCGGTGGTCAGTCGCGACACGTCGTGGCCGACTGCGGTGATGCCCACCACCTTGCCTGCGGACCAGATGACCTTGACGAACCCTTGGGTGGCCGCGTGGGCCTGGGCCATGGGGTTGGCCGCCAGCATGGATTTGGAGGTCGCAGTGGTTTCGAAGTCATGAAGGAAGGCTTCGCTTTCGGTCAATCCCACGCGCATGACCTCGGGCGCGCCGTACAGCACGCTGGGCACAGGGCCGGGCTCGTAGGGAGCCTCCATGTGGCCTGCGATGCGCGCGGCAACATAGTGGGCCTGATGGGAGGCCGCATGGGCCAGCTGAATGTGGCCGTTGGCATCGCCGATGGCGTAGATGTGGGGCGCTGCCTCCAAGTACTCGTTGACCACGACTTTGTTGAACTCGAGTTCGAGGCCCGCCTTGCGCAGGCCGATGTTGGCGGTGACCGGGCCGCGTCCCACGGCGACGAGAATCTTGTCCGCCGTGATCTTTTCGCGGTTGTCCAGGGTCAGCTCTGCCTTGCCGTTCACCGTGGTGCAACCGGCCACGCGTTCGGAGAGGCGAATGTCCCACTTCCATCGCTTGAAGGTCGAAGCCAGCGCCTTGGAGACCTCGGGGTCTTCCAGCGGAGCCACGCGGTCCATGGCGTCCACCACGGTGACCTTCGCACCCATGCGGTGGGCTGCCTGGGCCATTTCAAGGCCGATGAAGCCCGCCCCCACCACGATGAGTGAGGAGGGCATGGTCTCCTGGGTCAGAAACATGGTCGAGTCGAGCACGCAGTCGCCGTCGGGCTCCAGACCTGGGAAGAAGGTCGGCTTGGAGCCGGTGGCCACCACCAGATTTTTGTATTCCAGGACGGTCTCGCCGTCCGCGCCGTTTACGACCACCTTGCCGTCGGCCATGTGCCCCTCGCCGGTGAAGAGCTCGATACCGGCCTGCTTGAGCTGGGTGGCCATGGCCTTGCGGGTCCCGGCCAGATGCTTCTGAATCCGGGTCTGGAGGGCGGCGAAATCCACTGTCACTTCACCAGAGGCAACTTTGAGCCGGGACTGGCTGCTCAGTTCTTCCAGAACCGAGGTTGCGCCGAGCCAGAATTTGGTCGGGATGCAGCCTCGGTTCAGGCAGGTGCCGCCCAGGTCCTCTTTTTCGACCAGGGCGGTTTTCATTCCGTATCCGGCGCACTCCACAGCGGCATCAAATCCGCCGGGGCCTGCGCCGATCACCACGACATCATAAGTCATCAGTCAGCTCCATGGCGCGTGCGGCGTGGGTCTCGTCCAGCCGGGTCACGGGCAGGGTGACCGGGGCCGCCTGCAGGGAGGCGGGATCGGTGTCCACACGTTCGGCGATTTCGATCATCGCGTCGATAAACTCGTCCAGGGTGGCCTTGTTCTCGGTTTCGGTGGGCTCGATCATGATAGCTTCGGGCACGATGAGCGGGAAGTAGATGGTGGGGGCGTGATAGCCCTTGTCGAGCAGTGCCTTGGCGATGTCCAGGGCGTGGACGCCCTTTTCCGCCTGCGGTTCGGCCGAGGCCACGAACTCGTGCATGCAGATGCGGTCGAACGGCACCTCGTAGTGGTCGGCCAGACGCTTGCGGATGTAGTTGGCGGACAGGACCGCGTTCTCCGTGGCGCGGATCAGGCCGGTGCGGCCGAGGCGCAGCATGTAGGCGTAGGCCTTGAGCACCACGCCGAAGTTGCCGTAGAACGGGGCCACGTAGCCGATGGATTTCGGGTAGTTGTAGTTGAGGCGGAAACGGCCGTCCTCCTGCTTCTCCACGCGGGAGATGGGCAGGTAGGGGAGCAGTTTCTCACAGACGCCCACCGGGCCGGAGCCGGGACCGCCGCCGCCGTGCGGGGTGGCGAAGGTCTTGTGCAGGTTGAGGTGGACCACGTCGAAGCCCACGTCGCCTACGCGCATCTTGCCCATGATGGCGTTCAGGTTTGCGCCGTCATAGTAGAGCAGGGCGTCCTTTTCGTGCAGCATCCGGACTATCTCGGGCAGGTTCTTTTCGAACAGGCCGAGGGTATTGGGGCAGGTCATCATCATGCCCGCCACCTCGTCGTCCAGCACTTCGGCCAGAGCCGCCGGGTCCACTATGCCGTCGCTTGACGGAATGGAAACCACATCGAAACCGGCGATGGAGGCGGAGGCGGGGTTGGTGCCGTGGGCGGAGTCCGGAACGATGATCTTGGTCTTCTTGTTGCCCTTGTCCTTGTGGTAGGCGGCAATGAGCATGACGCCGGTCAGCTCGCCGTGCGCGCCCGCCATGGGATGCAGGGTGAAGGCGTTCATGCCGGTGATTTCGCAGAGCATGCGCTCGGTCTCGTACATGACCTCAAGCGCGCCCTGGCACAGGCCGCCAGCGCCCTGGAGCTGGGGCAGGACCGGGTGCAGCCGGGTGAAGCCGGGCAGGGCCGCCGCCACCTCGGTGAACTTGGGGTTGTACTTCATGGTGCACGAACCCAGGGGATAGAAATTGCCGTCCACCCCGTAGTTGCGCTGGGAGAGCCGGGTGAAGTGGCGCACCACGTCCAGCTCACCTGCGCTGGGCAGGCCTATGTCGCCGTCGCGCAGCAGTTCCTTGGGAATGTATGCCTCTTCCGCCATGCCTTCGCAGGGCCAGCAGCCTTCGCGTCCAGGGACGGATTCTTGGAATATGGTCTTCATTTCAGCGCTCCCTTGAGCATCTCGGCAAAGATGCCGATCTGCTCCTCGCTCGTCTTTTCGGTGCAGGCCACCAGCAGGCCGTTCTCCAGATCCTTGTAGTACCGGCCCAGCGGGAAACCGGGGATGTAGCCCCGGGCCGCCAGCTTGGCGATGGCGTCGTAGGCGTTGACCGGCAAGGTGATTGCGAACTCGTTGCCGAATGCCCCCTTGGTCAGCATCTCCACGCCGTCGATGGCCGTGAGCCGTTCCGCGCACACATGGGCGCGCTCGACGGAAACCCGTGCCGCGCGTTTGAGGCCCAGCTCGCCCAGGGAGCAGAGATGGACCAGGGCGCGCAGGGCGCAGAGCGACTGGTTGGAGCAGATGTTCGAGGTGGCCTTCTGGCGGCGGATGTGCTGCTCGCGGGCCTGGAGGGTGAGCACGTAGCCGGTGCGGCCTTCGGTATCCTGCGTGCGGCCGACGATGCGGCCGGGCATCTGGCGGACCATGGCCTTGGTGCAGGTCATGATGCCCAGGTACGGACCGCCGAAGGAGAGGGGCAGGCCCAGGGACTGGCCTTCGGCCACGGCCACGTCCGCGCCCATGGCACCCGGCGTTTTGAGCAGGGAGGCCATGACCGGGTAGGCGGAGAGGACCGAAACGGCCTTTTTCTCCTTGGCCGCGGCAAAGAGTTCGGTGAAGTCGTTGACCGAGCCGAAGAAGTTCGGGTTCTGCACCAGCACGGCGGCGGTGTCGGTGTCGATTGCGGCCTTGAGGCCTTCCATGTCGGTCATGCCGTTCTTGTGCGGCACAGTGACGAACTCCACATCCAGGTTGGAGGTGTAGGAATCCAGCATGACGCGGTAGATGGGGTTCAGCGCCTCGGAGACCACGATCTTGCGCCGCTTGGTCTTGCGCACGGCCATCATGGCTGCTTCATAGAGCGCGGTGCCGCCGTCGTAGACGCTGGCGTTGGCGCACTCCATGCCCAGCAGCCGGGTAACGGCGGTCTGGTATTCGAAGATCGCCTGCAGGGTGCCCTGCGATGCCTCGGGCTGGTACGGAGTATAGGCGGTGTAGAACTCGCCGCGCATCGTCAGTGCGTCCACGGCGGCGGGGATGTAGTGGTCATAGAAGCCTGCGCCGAGGAAGCTGACGCGGTCGGTCGCATTGTGGGAGGCCATGGATTCGAGTTTGGAGAGAACCTCCATTTCGCTCAGTCCCTCGGGAAGGTCGAAGCTTGCGGGGCGCATGTCGGCGGAGATTTCGGCGAACAGATCGTCGATGGACTCCACGCCGATGGCCGCGAGCATTTCCCGGACCTCTGTTTCGGTATGGGGAACGTAGGGCATTGGATTACCTGCCTTGCTTGGCGGTGATGAAAAGAAGAGGGCCGGAACGTTCTCGCCCCGGCCCGTGGTTTCGAACTAGTGGCCTTCGGATTCGACCAGTGCGGTGTAGGCGGCGGCGTCCAAAAGGCCGTCGGGCTCGGACGATAATTTGAATTTCAGCATCCACCCCGCGCCGTAGGGGTCTTCGTTGACCTTCTCCGGTGCGTCTTCCAGGTCGCCGTTCACATTGATGACCTCACCGGATACCGGGGAATAGATTTCACTGGCTGCCTTGACGGATTCCACGGAACCCATCTCTGCTCCGGCCTCGAAAATTTCGCCCACCTCGGGCAGTTCCACAAAGGTCAAATCACCCAACTGCTCCTGGGCAAAATGGGTGATGCCGACAGTGGCGACATCGCCTTCGATTTTGCACCATTCGTGGGATTTTGCATACTTGAGATCTTCGGGAATCATATTCTCTCCTTAGGGTGTAAAGCAGTAATTTGCGGATTGTTAGAACCGTGTTTAACACGGGAGAAAAATCTTGGAAATAGTAAAAAAAATGACACTTCCCGCTGAATTTTAAGCCGGTGGCAAACAACGGCATTAAGGTGTCACTTTTTTGACGTAATGATTGTGATGTTCCCCGGAAATTTCAGGAAATGCCGTATGGCATTCACCTGTTTCTATACAAATAGTTATACTAAAATAGAATAAGTGGTGCTAAGGGTATTACCAGTTATGTTGACGATAACACAGCCGAAGGGTATTTCATTCGGTGTATATGAGTGACGAAATTAAGGAAGATCAGCTTACCCCCGGTTCCCGGGTTACGGTGGAGGCGGCCGAACGAATTTGGTTGCTGGACCGTGCCGCGGACATGGAGGCCCTTTGGGATGCCATGGACGAGGACGACCTGGGTGAGGACGAACGGTTGCCCTACTGGGCCGAGGTCTGGCCCGCCAGTGTGCTCCTGGCCCGCCAGATTCGGCGGATGGGGTCGGAGCTGGCGGGGCGCCCCTGCCTGGATATCGGGTGTGGGCTGGGGCTTACCGGCATGGCAGCCGCAGCGGTGGGGGCACATGTCGTTGCCTTTGACTACGAGTGGCAGGCCCTTCGGTTTGCCCGGCACAATGCGTACCTGAACCAGGTGGATCAGCCCCTGTGGATGTGCATGGACTGGCGGCAACCCGCACTCAAGCCCGGTGCGTTCGACTTCATGTGGGGAGGGGATGTCCTTTATGAAAAACGATTTTTTGATCCGCTCATCCGGCTCTTCCGCCATGCCTTGGCACCCGGCGGCAGAATCTGGATCGGCGAGCCGGTGCGCACGGTATCGCGTCCCGTGTGGGACCTGGTGCGCGAGCAAGGATTTTCTGCAGAAAAGCTGACCGTGGAAAAGGTCGCCCTGTGCGGCCAGAACGCAACGGTGAACCTGTGGGAGCTCAGGCTCCCGGAATAGGAGGACAATAATGGGCAAGACTATCCGATTCGGCGTTTCCCTGGACTCTGAATTACTGGACAAATTCGACCAGCTCTGCAATGAGCGCAGCTACCAGACCCGCTCCGAAGCCATTCGGGATCTCATCCGGAACACATTGGTGCAGCGGGAATGGGAGCAGGCCGAAGGCGACCTGGCCGGGACCCTGACCCTGGTCTATGACCACCACAAGTCCGGGCTTTCCCAAAAACTGACTGAGATTCAGCACGATTCCCATGACGTCATCCAGTCCTCCCTGCATGTCCATCTGGACCATTCCAATTGTCTGGAGGTCATCATCCTCAAGGGGGATGCGAATACCATCAAGGAACTGGGCCAGAAGCTCATCTCCACCAAAGGGGTCAAACACGGCCACCTGACACTGACAACTACCGGGAAGGATTTGATTTAGATGGAAGACGTACAGAAGCATCAGGCGGAGATCGCCATGCCCATCGACAGGGTGGGCGTCAAAGGCCTCAAAGTGCCGCTCGTCATCCGCGAGCGAGGGGCCGGGATGCAGCATACCGTGGCCGAGGTTTCCCTGTCCGTTGACCTGCCCGCGAGGTTCAAGGGCACGCACATGAGCCGTTTTCTGGAGGCTCTGGAACATTGGTCCGGCGAGTTGGACTACAACTCCTTTCTCGCATTGCTGGGTGATATCGTCAGCCGCCTGGAGGCGCGCAGCGCCCATGCCAGCTTCGTGTTTCCCTATTTTCTGAACCGGCGTTCCCCGGTGAGCGGCACCGGCGGCGTCATGGACTATACCTGCCGGGTGGACGGCGTGCTGGAACACGGCAAGCTGACCTTTACGCTGGGGGCGGATGTCCCCGTCATGACGGTCTGTCCCTGCTCCAAGGCCATTTCGGAGGAGGGGGCCCACTCGCAGCGGGCCCAGGTCCGTATCCTCACCCGTTTCACCGGTTTTCTTTGGCTGGAGGATCTCATTGAGATAGGCGAGAGGTCCGGCTCGTGTCCGGTCTATTCCCTGCTCAAGCGGGAGGACGAGAAGTATGTCACCGAGACGGCCTTTGCCCATCCCACCTTTGTGGAAGATGTGGTTCGTGCCGCAGCGGATGGGTTGGAAAATCATCCGCAGGTCACCTGGTACAGGGTGGAGGTGGAGAGCTTCGAGTCCATCCACAATCATTCGGCCTTTGCCGTGATTGAAAGCAACGATTAGGGCAAATCGGCCGGGCAACAATAGGAGCGAACAATGTCGCGTCTAGTCCCCTGTGTCTTTGGCCTTTTGCTGCTCTTTGGCCTCATGGCCTCGCCTGCGTCGGCTGCCGGACAGCAGCCGTTCATGGTGCATTTTGTCGTTGTACCCGCTGTGCTCCCGGACGGCGGCGACGCTTCTTCCGCCGTGCTCGAATTCAAGAAGGAAGTGCTCAAGCTGGCCGGTGGCTTCACCGAGCTTGGCCCCTGCCAAGGCGGTTCGCTGAAGGACAGCAAGGTCAATGAAAAAGAGAACGTCGCCTTCATCATCGGTGCGGACAAGGACATCAGCAAGGAGCTGAAGGCCCTTTCCCTCAAGCTGTTTCACGGCGGCAGCGCCTTCATTCTGGCTTGGCCCGGCAAGGTCATTTTTTAGCCGGGTTGCACCTGGGGCCGAAACCGGGTAATTTGACATCAGGTATTTCCCTTTCTGCAAAGGGGGAGAAGCGTATGTCGGAATCCAACATTTCCGCCCTGTCCGCCATTGGAGTGGACCAGCAGGTAGCGGCCAACAATATGGCCAACATGAACACCGACGGGTTCAAGGCCTCGTCGGTGGAGTTCGAGTCCGGCCCGGAAGGGCAGGGCGTTCGTGTTGCCGACATTCGGCAATCAACGACGGCCGGTCCTCTGGTGAATGGGGTCGAGGGTTCCAACACGGACGTTGGCAGGGAGATGGTGGATATGATTTCCCGCGCCGATTCCTTCTCCGCCAACGTCGCCGCCATCCGCGCCTCCGATGAAATGACCGGCCATCTGCTGAACATGATCGCCTGACCCGGCGGTTGACACTTTCTTGTTTCCTGACTTACGGACTATCATGGCCCGTTCGCGCGCGTCCCGCTGATGGGGCGGCTCGACACGGGCCATACTTGCGTACAGGAGATTACCATGACCCCGAAGACAGTGAAGACCGATTTCGACGTAATTATTGTGGGCGGCGGCCCGGCAGGGCTGTTTGCCGCATATCATCTCTCAGAACACTCCAAGCTTTCCGTGTTGCTTATCGACAAGGGCAAACGGCCGTTGGCGAGGAACTGCCCTCTGTCCGGGGACCAGGAATGCATCAAGTGTCGCCCTTGCAATATCCTCTGCGGCATCGGTGGGGCCGGGCTGTTCTCCGACGGCAAGCTCAACTACATCCACAAGCTGGGCAAGACTGACCTTACCCAGTTTGTGGGCATATCCGAGGCCAAGGCCCTCATTGACGAGACCGAGGAGATATTCAACCGGTTCGGCATGGACGGCAAGGTTTTCCCCACCAACATGGACAAGGCCGGAGAGATCCGCAAGGAGGCGAGGCGACACGGCATTGATCTGCTGGTTATCAAGCAAAAGCACCTGGGCAGCGACAACCTGCCCGGCCATATCGCTTCTCTGGCGGAATACATTATCGAGAAGGGCGTCACCTTTCATACCTCCGAGGAGGTCAAGGATGTGGTGGTGAAAGACGGCCGTGTGCGGGGCGCTATTTCCAACCGGCGTGAGTACACGGCCAAGAACGTCATCCTGGCTCCCGGCCGGGTGGGCGCGGAGTGGGTGGCCGGAGTGGTCCGGCACCACGGCATCGACGTCTCTCAGCGCGGTATAGAGGTGGGCGTGCGGGTGGAGGTGCACAACGAGATCATGCAGGATATCTGCTCGGTCATCTATGACCCGACCTTTTTCGTGCGCACCAATAAGTATGACGATCTGACCCGGACTTTCTGTACCAATTACGGCGGGTTCGTGGCTCTGGAGAACTATCAGGACTTTGTCTGCGTCAACGGCCATGCGCTGATGAACACGAAATCGAGCAACACCAATTTCGCTTTCCTTTCCAAGGTCGTGCTGACCGATCCGGTGGAAGATAATCAGGCCTATGGCGAGTCCATAGGACGGCTGGCAACGCTCATCGGCGGCGGCAAGCCCATTTTGCAACGCTTTGGCGATCTGCGGCGGGGGCGGCGGTCCACCTGGGCCCGTATCGGCAGCGGCTACATCGAACCGACCCTCAAGAATGCCGTGCCCGGCGATATCGCCATGGCCCTGCCGGAGCGGATCGTCACCAACCTGATGGATGGGTTGGAGCAGTTGAATCAGGTTGTGCCCGGTGTTGCCAATGACGAAACCCTGCTCTACGCGCCGGAGATCAAATTCTTTGCCACCCAGGTGGAAACCCGGAAACACCTTGAGACCGCTGTAGACGGACTGTTTGTGGCCGGGGATGGACCCGGGGTGGCCGGTAATATCGTGGGGGCGGCGGCAACAGCGCTCATCCCGGCCAAGGAGATCGTCCGCCGGAGTTGATTCTGCCTTTTCGCAATAACTGATACAGGGCTTTTCTTTTATTCTTCATTGATCTACGTTGTGGAAAATAGAAGAAGTGAAGGGCCCTGTATTGATATCTTCCCAATTCCCTCTGACGAGAATCCTTTTGGCCTCGCTTGTGATAGCGAGTTGTATTCTTTTGTCCGGCGGGAGGTGTTTTGCGGAAAGTGAGAGGACAGGGCTCGTAGTCCAATATGTGGATTTTCCTCCATATTATTTCGTAAATGGCAAGGGGGAGCCGGATGGCTCGCTGCTCAGGCTTGCCCGGCGGGTCTTCGAGCGTGCCGAGGTTCCCATTCATTCCTGGCAATGTCTGCCTGCCAAGCGGGTGTTGAGTAACATGCAGTCGGACAGGCCCATCGTGTCCATCGGCTGGTTCAAGACGCCGGAGAGAGAAAGGGTATATCGTTTTTCCAGATGTATGTATAAGAATAAACAGCTGAATGCCGTTTATCTGAAAAAGAATGCGAATCGTTTTGAAGGGTTGGACCGCCTTGCCGATTTGCTGAACGAGAAAACGCTTCGCGTCGGTCTTTTGGACGGCTATTCCCTTGGCCCCGTCGCCGAATCCATTATCAAAAAAGCCTCCCCCAATGCCTGCCGGGTTGTCGGTGGCTATGACCAGTTGATTCGGATGCTGGCTGAAGAGCGCTTTTCCTACATTGTTGTCGCGCCGGAATCCCTCAGCCATCTGCTGCGCAAGAATCATTTGGAGGCAGCCCGTTTTGTCAGCAAACATCTGGTGGATATCAAGCAGGGTATCTGCCGTTATTTGATGTATAGTCGGGCCGTACCGGATAAATGGGTGCGTCGGATCGATAGAGCTTTGGATGAGCTGGTGAAAGAGTAGGTATGATAGCGTGTTACCGCATTATTCTTACCCCGATGAATCCGGAGCAGGCGTGCTTCGCCTTTCGGAACGCTAATTTTTTTCTAGATTTTTTTTATAATTAATTCCTTTTCCGTTGACAGCCTGTCAGTTTCTTGACAGGGAGAATGTATATTTAAAGATATAGTCCGAGGAGACCTCTCTCCTTTGATTGCATTTTCACGTGATTACGGAGGAACAATGGCCCTGAACCTGGACGGCATCATCGGCAACAGCCCGGCTTTGGCCGAGGTGTTCAAGGTCTTGGGCAAAGTTGCCCCAACGGACAGTACGGTACTGGTCACGGGCGAATCCGGCACCGGCAAGGAATTGCTGGTCCGCGCCCTGCATCGCAACAGCTTCCGGCACGGAGCCGCCTTCGTCCCCATCAACTGTGGAGCCATCCCCAAGGAACTGCTGGAATCAGAACTCTTCGGCCACGAGAAGGGGGCATTTACTCACGCGGTGCGCTCCCGGCCCGGATGTTTCGAACTGGCGGACGGCGGGACCATTTTTCTGGATGAAATCGGCGAGATGGACCTGAGCCTTCAGGTCAAGATTTTGCGTGCCTTGCAGGAAAAAGAGATTGAGCGTGTGGGCGGTACGGTCATCAAGAAAGTGGATGTCCGCGTGGTGGCCGCAACCAACCGGGATTTGGAGTGTGAGGTCAAGGCAGGACGCTTTCGAGAGGATCTTTTCTACCGTCTGAATGTCATTCCCCTGCAGTTGCCGCCGCTCAGGGAGCGGGGCAGCGATATTATCCTGCTGGCCGAACATTTCCTCTCCTGCCACTGTACCAGAAAGGATCGCAAGCGGTTGAGCCTTTCCGACAAGGCGAAGGAGATGCTGCTGACATACTCCTGGCCCGGCAATGTCCGCGAGCTGGAAAATTTCATGGAACGCCTTTCCATTCTCTGCGATGGCACCGAAGTATTGCCTGAGGACCTTCCGGGAAAGATATTTGAAGATATCGGAGAGAAACCGCTGACCAGGGTTGAGGATGTGGCTCCGCCCCGGCCTGCCGGTTTTGTTTGGCCCACCCTGAAGGACATGGATGACCAGAAGGTCAAGCTGAAGGATTTCATGGAGGCCATCGAGGGACGTTTGCTGGATGAGGCGTTGCAGCTGGCCGACGGGGTGAAGAACAAGGCCGCCGAACTGGTAGGCATCAAGCGGACAACGCTTATTGAGAAACTCAAGAAACGGGGGATGTTGTAGGCGAGGAGGAGAGGGCGGCGAAAGTGCCGGTAGCACGACAATTGCATAACCATTCGTTGTGACTGTGAAAAGCGCCAAAATTTCACTCTGGCTCCTCCTATGGGCCCTTGCCGCCGGGTTGTTTCTGCCCCATCCGGCCGCTGCCTTGCGGGTTAATGTCCAGCGGTTGGGCGACACTGACAAGCTGACTTTTTCTTTTGATTCCGGCTCATTGCCAAAGTTTAACGTCACCCGGAACGGCAAGCGGTCTCTTGTGGTCACCTTGCCTGCCGGAGTGTGGAACACTGAGGCCAAGCCGAGCAGCAAGGATTTCCCCGGCAAGCTGGTCCGCTCTGTGCGGGTGGGCGATAATTCCGTGGAGATCAAGACCCGTACCGACGGATTCGGCTTTATTCGCATTGCCTCGCCGGACAAGCCGCAGTTTCTGCTGCAAATTTACCGGGACCCCATTGGTGCGCGTTGGCAGCCCACTCCCGCAAAGAAGCCAGCCGCACCCAAGCCGGTCGCTGCTCCAACACCGACTCCGCGGCCCATGTCGTCGCCAGCCGCGCCTGCAAGGGAGGCGGCCCAGCCGCTGGCCGATACCCAGGCCGCAGTCCCGCCGGAAGGGGAACTGCCGCCGGAGCCGGGGGCGAATGGTGACCGTAAGCCATTTTTCTCCGTGCCATATTCCGTTCGTACCGAGGTGGCTCCACCGCCCGGCCAGGGGGGGGGGCCTGCTTCGGCTTCGCCAGCACCCCAGGTGGCACAGCCCGTACCCGATATGCCGCAGCCTGTCGCATCTGCGCCTGTCAGTCCGCCCGATGGCGGTGTAGCGCCTTCAGGCAACAATCTCCGCTTCAAGGCTGTAAACAAGACGGCGGAAGAGGTGAAATTTGCGGAATTGGCTGGACCTGAGGCTGCTGGCAGTGTCGCAGCTCCGCCTGCGGAGGGTGGCTCCGGGGCCGGTCAGATTGCCTCCGGTGTGGTGACGCCTCCTGGTTCTTCCGTTGCCGGGCAGGTTGGTGGTGTGGGTGTTGCCGAACCACAGCCGGTGCAGTCTTCCACGGTGGCTCCCGCTCCCATGCCTGTTCAGAATGCAAAACCTCAGGCAGATGGTGTTGTCTCCGGCGGTGTGACTCCACCGCCTGGTCAATCTCCGCAGGCAGTTCCCCAACCTGTCACCACGGCCGAAGTTTCCGGGGCAGGACAGGCTGGCGGTGCCGTGGTACCTCCACCCTCTGTGGTGGAGGGCGCTCCTCCGCCGCAACCCACGGCAGAAGAGGCTGCTACGGTTAAAGTCGGGGTTGAACCTTCGGCTGAGACTACGGGCGATCAAGGTGAGCAGGCTGCGGCTTCGCCTCCTGCCGAAGAGGTCCCGGCCGAATCTGTGGCTACCGGAGAGAAGGCTGCCGCTCCCGAGACAGGGGACGCGCCCGTTGCGGACAACGCCACGCTTGCCGAACAGGCCGCCAAGCAGGATTTGAAGGACAAGATTTACGAGGCCCAGACCCTGATGTTCAATGGCAACCTGCCGGAGGCTCAGGGAATTTATGAAGAAGTTTTGAAGAGTCCCTATCTGGAAGACCAGATGCGCGAGGAGGCTCTCTATGCGTTGGCGGACATCAAACGGCAGGTAAACAAGGACGATCTTGCCGATAATTTTGAGGACATTTCGTCGGCCTACATCGAGGCTATGAATGCCAATCTGCAATCTTCACGCGTTCCGCATGCTCTGCTCAACCTGGGGCTGCTCAACCTCAAGGTAGGCAACTTCCCTGAGGCGAAGGCGTATTTCAAGCTGCTTCAGGACAAGTATCCGGATGACGACAATATTCCCTCGATCAGCTATTATTGGGGCGAATACTATTATCGGAAGGGCGACTACAAGAAGGCGGCGGATCAGTTCCAATATCTCATTCAGACTTATCCCGAACATGAACTGGTCAAGCAGGCGGCCTATTATCTGGCCGATTCCCTTGATCGGACCGGATTTTACGATCAGGCCTTTCAGATCGTGGACTACATCGATAAGCGGTGGCCGGATTATTACATGCAGAATCCGGAATTCCTGCGTCTGGCAGCCGGTGTGGAGATGCGCCTGAAGAAATGGGCAGCCGCCAAAAATCATTATTTCACCTTCTACAACCTGAACCCCGAAGCCAAGGGATCGGATGTGGTGCTGGCCCGTTTGGGCGACATCTATATCCATCAGGGGGAAAAGGACGCGGCAAAGCAGATTTATGAAAAAGCCGCTCACGACTATCCGCGGAGCGAGGGAGGGCTGGTTGCCAAAATGCGTCTGGCGGAAGAGGGCATTTATGATGATCCGACCCTGCCGCAGATGGGCAATGTGTTCAATCGTCCCTACAACAAGCGACCGGAGATAGTGTATCAGGAGATCGCCAAGGATTTCCCGGATTCCGCCCTTGCTCCCATCGCCCAGCTCAAGCTCGCCATGTGGTATGCCTTCAACAAACAGTACCCGGAGGCGTTGAGCGCTGCCCAGGACCTGATCGAGAAATTCCCCGACAGCCCGCTGACGGATCGGGCGCGTAAGCTGGGCGACGCCGTGTTTGCGCTGGCCGTGCCCGGCATGGTGGATGAAGGGCTTTATGGCCGTGTGGTCCGCTACTGGGAAACGTATGATTTCATCGGGAAGAAGGATACCAAGGTCAACGATCAGACCAAGCTTGGCGTGGCCATGAGCTATTGGAAAGTAGGTCAGCCGGAGAAGGCGCTGGCGTTGCTCAAGCCTTATCTGCAACCCAAGCAGGTGCCCGATATTTCGGACAAGGCGCTTGGAATGGCCGTGAATATTTATCTGGATGGTCTGGCCTGGAATGAGATTTCCCAACTGGTCGATATGGCCGGAAAGAATTGGAAGCTGGAGGAAAAGCAAAAGCGCCAGCTGGAATACGCCCGCGCCATGTCGTTGCAGAATCTCGGCGAGGAGGCAAAGGCGCTTCCGCTTTGGGCCGAGCTGGCCAAGGACGTGAATGTCGATCCCTCCCTTCGTGCCTATGCCATGTACTACATGGCCAAGTCCGCCATGGAGAATCAGGACCTGCGTCGGGTCTTCGTCTATTCCCAGGAGGCCCTGTCCCTGCTTCTGCAGACCAAGGGCGATCCTGAAAAGATCAAGGACGTGGTTCTCATGTCCATCTATTCGACGGAACGGTCCGGCCGCTATGAGGAAGCCCTTAAATGGGCCAAGGAGTACGACAAGTACGTCAAGCCGGACAACCCGGAGTGGGCTTCCACGCGCTTCAAGCTGGCGCGTATCTATCGCAAGGCCGGAGCCATGGAGGAGTGGAAGCAGCTCCTGACGGACATCATAGAGAAAAAACCGGACTCCTTGCAGGCTACGCTCGCCAAGTCAGAGCTGGAAACCTATGATCTGGAACAAAAGGCGCAGCAGTATGCGCCTGGCATCCAATAGGATGAAGGAGGGGGAATGCTGAGGGAACCTTGTGTAGCCGGACGATTTTACGAGAGTGATCCGGCGCGGTTGAATGCGTCGGTTGACCAATATTTAGCTCAGGGAGGGGGGCGTAGCGAATCGCCGACTCTGCTGGCCATGGTTCCACATGCCGGGTATGTCTATTCCGGCGGAGTGTGCGGCAAGACGCTGGCTCAGGCGAACCTGGCATCCACAGTGTTGTTGCTGGGCCCCAACCATACTGGATTCGGTACGCGTTTTTCCCTGTGGCCAGAAGGGAGTTGGGCCATCCCCGGCGCGGAAATCCCTGTCGACGAGGAATTGGCCTCGGCCATTCTGGAGGCGGATTCCACTATTGCCGCCAATACCATGGCCCATGTGCGGGAGCACTCCCTGGAGGTCGTCCTGCCGTTTCTGGCGCGGCTCGATCCGTCCACGTCTATAGTCCCTTTGTCCGTGTCCTCCAATCTTTTTGAAGAACTCAAACGGGTGGGGCAAGCCATCGGCAAGGTCCTCAAGGCCTTTTCCCGTCCCGTATCCATTGTGGTCAGCTCGGACATGAGCCACTACATTTCGAGCGATGATGCCCGTCAGCTCGATTCCATGGCGCTGGATGCGGCTGTTGCCCTTGATCCGGCCCGGCTTTTTGAAACTGTGCGAGTCAACGAGATTACCATGTGCGGTGTTCGTCCCATGACTGTCGGTCTGTTTGCTGCCCTGGAGCTGGGAGCGACGCACGGCGAACTGGCCGCATATGCCAACTCCGGCGATGTAACCGGAGACAATGAGCAGGTGGTAGGCTACGCCGGAGTGCTGGTTCGCTGACCGGACGAACAAGGTTCATTTTATCTGTGCCGGTATCCAGCTGGTTCTTTTCCTGATACCTGCGGCGCACTTGGAGCTAATCAAAAAAAATGTTTTTTTATTCGTCAATACGTTAAAAAAATAGTACTGACTATTTTGACTGCTCTTGGCGCAATCGCAATTCGCTTTGGGGTGATTCATGCGTATTTTGTTGATAGTGGCTGCCGTCCTGTTTTTATGTAGTCCGTCCTGGGCAGAAGAAAGCATTACGCTGCAGGCTATAGTTTATCCTCCCCTTGTCTATGAAGTGGGTGGGAGCGTGTTCGGCGTTGTGCCGGATGTCGTCCGGGCCATTCAAGTGCAGATCGGGGATCACAATCCTCTGGTAATCATGCCTTGGCTGCGAGCCTACGAGCAGGCTCAACACGGCAAGCGGCAGGGATTGTTTGCCATTGTCCGAACTCCGGAACGCGAAAAACTATTCAAGTGGGTGGGGCCGGTTTTCAGTGAGGGAGACTATTTTTTCAAGAAACGGGGCAGCTATCTGAGCCCCAGGACTCTTGAACATGCCCGTGGCGATTTCAAGATTGCCGTGCGTCGGGATGGCTATACGCACCAGGCCCTCAAGGCAAAGGGGTTTACCAACCTGGATGTGGGGCCGAGCTACGACTCCAGCTACAGAAAACTGGCTCAGGGACGTGTCGATCTTGTCCTGATGGGAGAACGGACCTACTACTATATGGTCAAGAAGGCGGGACTCAATCCTGAAGAATTTGAGCGGACAAATGTCCTTTTTGCCGAGTCCTCAGCCTGGCTGGCTTTTTCCCGCGATATTCCGGATTCCACCATTGATCGCTGGCAGGAAGCCCTGGATAACCTAAAGGTAAATGGTATTTATGACGACATTATGCAGCGCAACTTCCAGCATTGATTTCAGGTTGACTCGGACTATGTATTCAGGCTGGTTTAGCTGTTTTGTTGGAATTCTTGTAGCCTGCCCATTTCAATAAGCAGATAGGCATAAACAAACAGGCAAAAGAAAAAGCCCGTCCGGACAGTTTGTCCGGACGGGCCATTTTTATTTTATTGGCTTGCGTCTCTAGCGGCGACGTCCACCATCGCGGCGTCCGCCGTCACGACGTCCACCATCGCGGCGGTCACCACGATCACCACGGTCACCGCCACGAGGAGCGGGGCGCTTGAAGTCGTCCAGATTCACTTCCTGGCCGGCTTCTTCCATCAGCCAGGCCTTGCGGGAGAGACGGATGCGTCCGCCCGGCTCCAGGGAAATGCACTTGACCCAGACTTCCTGGCCCAGCTGGACCACGTCCTGGACGTTCTCCACGCGCTCGAAGTCGAGCTGGGAGATGTGCAGCATGCCTTCCTGACCGGGCAGGATTTCCACCAGGGCGCCTACTTCCAGGATCTTGCGTACGGTGCCGAGGTAGTTCTTGCCCGGCTCCGGCTTCTGATCGTAGTAGAGGACCATTTCCTTGGCCTTTTCCATGGAGGCGAGGGTGGGGGCGAAGATGGAGATCTTGCCGGAATCCTCGATGTCGATATCGGCTTCGGTTTCTGCCGTGATGGCCTTGATGTTCTTGCCGCCGGGTCCGATGACGGAGCGGATCTTCTCGGGATCGATGTGGACCACGGCCATCTGCGGGGCCAGGTCGGACAGCGCGGAGCGCGGTTCGGGCATGACCTCGGCCATGTGGTCGAGGATGTGGGTGCGGGCGGCCTTGGCCTGAGCCAGGGCCTTCTTGAGCACTTCCTGCGGGATACCGGCGATCTTGATGTCCATCTGGATGGCGGTGATACCATCACGGGTACCGGCCACCTTGAAGTCCATGTCGCCCAGCGCGTCTTCGTCGCCGAGAATATCGGTCAGGATGAAGTATTCATCCTCTTCCTTGCACAGGCCCATGGCGATTCCGGCCACCGGGGCGCTGATGGGCACACCGGCGTCCATGAGGGACAGGGTGCCGCCGCAAACGCTGGCCATGGAGGAGGAACCGTTGGACTCCATGATCTCGGAGACAACGCGGATGGTGAACGGGAAGGACTCCGCGTCCGGCAGAACCGGAGCAATGGCACGCTCGGCCAGGGCTCCGTGGCCCACTTCACGGCGGGAGGTGCCGCGCAACATGCGGGCTTCACCCACGCAGTAGGGCGGGAAGTTGTAGTGGAGCATGAAACGCTTGGTGCCGTCACCCAGCAGGGAGTCGAAGCGCTGCTCGTCACGGGTGGAACCCAGGGTGGCAACAGCCAGGGAAGCCGTCTCACCGCGACGGAACAGGGCGGAGCCGTGGGTCTGGGCCAGCACGCCGGTCTCGATGGACAGCGAACGGACCGTTTCGGTGTCGCGGCCGTCGATGCGGGTGCCTTCCTTGACGATGCGCTCACGCACGATCTTCTTGGTCATGACGCCGAGCACGTCGCCAACACCCTTGAGCTTGGCGGCGTCTTCCGGGAATTTCTCGGCAACGGCGGCAACAGCCTTTTCCTTGGCGGCATCCTTGGCGGCGTAGCGTTCCATCTTCTGCGGAATGGCGAGGGCCGTCTTGAGGTCATCGGTGATGAAATCGCCGAGGAAGGCGACCAGTTCTTCGTCCTGCACGGGGGCGGCGACTTCCAGCTTGGGGACACCGACCTTCTCGCGCAGCTCGTCCTGAATGTCGAGGAGCGGGATGATCTGCTCCTGACCCCAGGCCAGGGCGTCGGCAACGATGTCTTCGCTGATGAAGTTGGCACCACCCTCAACCATGACAATGGCATCACGGCTGGCGGCGAACACAAGGTTCAGGGAGGACTGTTCCTCGGCGACCTTGTAGCTCGGGTAGAGCACGAATTTGCCATCCACATAGCCGACACGGGCACCCACGACAGGGCCAAGGAACGGCATCTTGGAGATGTGGCAGGCGGCCGAAGCGCCGGTCAGGGCCAGCACGTCCGGATTGACGGACTTGTCGGCGGACAGGACGGTGGCGATAACCTGGACTTCATCGGAGAAGCCCTTGGCGAACAAGGGGCGGATGGGACGGTCGATGAGCCGGGAGACCAGGGTCTCATGCTCGGAGGGCCGACCCTCGCGGCGGAAGTAGTTGCCCGGTACGCGACCGGCGGCGTAGGCCATTTCCTGATAGTTGCAGGTCAGGGGGAAGAAACCGCGGTCTTCGGCCAGGGGCTGGGTCACGGCGGTGACCAGCACGGAGGTCTTGCCGGACGAAATAGTCACGGCACCCGAAGCCTGGCGGGCGAATTTCCCGGTTTCGATGGTGACGTCGATGTCGCCCACTTTGGTGGAGACACTGGTGGCGTCAAAAGGAATCATTGTCATGTGATTTCCTACCTTTAATGTAATAGGTGAATCACTTTCTGCGTAATCCCCTGAAAGGATTAGCCGGCTTGGGGAGGAGCTTTTGGGCAATTGGAACCCGTGGGTCCCAAAAACGCCTTCCGCAGCCAACTAAACATCGCGTAGGGAGAAGCGGAGTGGGAAAAAAGACGGCTCCGCCGCAGAAAGTGAGAAAAGGGGTGGGGGAGACCGAAGTCTCCCCCAAATAACTCTGTTGTAAAAGAACTACTTGCGCAGGCCGAGGCGAGCGATAAGGTCGCGGTAGCGCTGAACGTCCTTGTTTTGCAGGTACTTCAGCAGCTTACGGCGCTGGCCGACCATCTTGAGCAGACCGGTACGGGAGTGGTGATCCTTCTTGTGGGTCTTGAAGTGGTCTGCCAGGTACTGGATGCGGGCAGTCAGCAGGGCTACCTGGACTTCCGGGGAGCCGGTGTCACCTTCGCAGGTCTTGTACTCTTCAATAACTTTCTTTTTGTCTTCTGCCGTCATAACCACAGCGATATCCTCCTGGTTGGGGGTTTATCTCTAGCTTTTCGTGAACGCCCTGTTCAGCCCTGTTCCCAAAGGCCTCGCAGAATGGCCCATTTGAGCCTTCCGTCCTGCATCTTCGCTTCCACCAGTGCCAGGGGCCGACCAGCCGGGTCGAGCAACATGGCTCTGTCACCTTCGGTACCTGCCAATATACCGCCGGGTTCATCGGTCACCGGCAGCCAGGCCCCGTTCATGACGAGACCGGACAATGCGTCGGTGAGCGTGAATCTCGGCCAGTGGGGCAGAGTGTCCGCAAGCGGGATTACCTTGTCCACCAAGGACGAAGGTTGCGAAAGGACGTCCGCGAGGGGGTGCGCCTGTTCGAGTCCAAAGGGCTCGCTGCGCTCCCGGTTCAGGCTGGTCAGCACCGCACCACACCCCATTCGAATCCCCAAGCTGTGGACCAGGGAGCGTATGTAGGTGCCTGCGGAACAACTGACCCTGAACGATGCCTCGGGCATGTTCACGTCCAGCACTTCCACATGTGAAATAACAATGGGCTTGGTCTTAACCGGTACATCCTCGCCCGCACGGGCAAGGGCATAGAGCGGCTTGCCCTCGTGTTTGGCAGCCGAATAGGCAGGAACCTCCTGCTCTGTCAACTCTTTCCAGTGCAAAATATCATGTTCGACATCCGCGCCGGAGACCTTCACTTCCTTTTCTTGCAGTATTTTGCCTTGAATATCAAGAGTGTCGGTCGAAATTCCCAGCTTCAGCGTGCCTGTATAGGTTTTTATCCCGTCGGTCAGATACTGTGCGAGCTTGGTCGCCTGGCCGAGCATGACCAGCAGCACGCCGCGGGCCATGGGGTCCAGAGTGCCGGCGTGGCCGATTTTGAACTGGCGGAGTTCCCGCTTGATGTCGTTGAGGCAGCCTGCGGAAGTCGGTCCCGACGGTTTGTCGAGGACGAGTACGCCGTCCAACTGCTCTTCGCTGCGTTTGCGCTTGCGTCCCATCTATTGGAGCTCCAGTACAGTGGCTGCCGCTTCAACAAGGCGTGTCTTGGCTTCTTCGAGGGGAGCGTTGATGGATCCGCCTGAGGCGTTCTTGTGTCCGCCGCCACCGAATTCGGCGGCAACGACCTGGACGTTGTCCTCGCCATAGGAGCGCAGGCTGAACTTGTAGGTGTCCGGGGCTTCCTCGCGCAGGATGGCCGCCATGCGCACCGATTTGAGCCGCCTGATGAAATTGATGATGTTTTCAGTATCGTCCGGGCCCGTATGTGTGCGTTTGAACATCTCTTTGGTAATGCAGGCTACGGCGATCTGCTTATCCCGGAAAAGCTCGACCGTGTTCATCACTTCGGTCCAGAGGTGCATACGCTCTTCGGACCACTGCTTGGTAATGGTTCGGTTGATGTCGGCAATGTTCAGGCCGTCGCGGAGCAGACGGGCGGCCAGCTCCAGGGATTCCGGCGTGGTGGAACCGTAGGAGAAGAAACCGGTGTCGGTGGCGACCGCAAGGTAGATGCACTCGGCCAGTTGGCCGACCATGGGAATATCCAGGGCTTCAGCAAGGAGGGCCGTCATGCAGCCCACGGCAGGCTGGTGGGTGTCCACCCAGTTCTCAACACCGAATTCGTCGTTGCCGAGGTGATGGTCGATGTTGATTGCCTTGGTCTCACCGAGGCGGGACATCAGCGTTTCGCCCATGCGCTCGGCCGAGCCGCAGTCCAGAACAATGGCCCAGCGGGGCATGGTTTCCGGCAGGGTGGTCTGCACTGGAGCCGGATTGGGGGTGAAATCATAGCGGCTGGGCAGCCCGGAAGGGTTGTAGAGAAAAAATCGCTTGCCGAGAGCTTTCAGTATGTGACCTACGGCGCACATCGAACCAATGGCATCGCCGTCCGGATTGTAGTGGGAGGCGACCATGAAGTCGTCCTCCTCCCTGAGGATGGCACTAATCTTTTTGAGGGGAGTGTCCATAGACCATGTCCTCCAGGAGTTCGTCGAATACAAAACGCAGCTCGGGCACGAACTGAAGCTTGAGAATACGGCCCAGACGGGAGCGCAGAAAGCCGGTCGCCTTGAGCAGTCCATCGTGCACCTCGGCCCGGTGCTTGTCGTCTCCGGAGACAGTGTAGAAAATTTCCGCGATACGCAGGTTGGCGTTCATGCGCACGCCGGAGATGGTGACCAGTTGCAGGCGGGGGTCCTGAGCCTCCTGCACCAGCAGGGTGCCTATCTCGCGCATAATCTGGTCGCCCATGCGGACGGCGCGTCGGGAATTGGATGCTTTCATTGTTGTTTCCTCAGTCGCTTTCGCTGAAAATTTCGGTATTGCAGTTGGTCAGTTCCGCCGGGGAGATGGCTTCGACCATAGCCAGGGCCTTGGACAGGCTGCTTTCCACCCTCTGGGTTTCGTTGGCAACGGTGACAACGGCCAGAACCAGCTTTTCATGGACGTCCATGGCATCAACTTCCGCCACGGACACATTGAACTTGTTGCGCAATTTCTGTTTCAGGCTGAGGGCAACCTTGCGCTTTCCCTTGAGGGAGCGGTTGCCGTGGAGACGGAATTCCAAAGTCAGAACGCCGAGAATCATAACGGTTCAGCCTGTAAAATAAGACGGGCGGCCCGAAAGGCAACGGGCCGCCCGTCGTTGATCGCTATCTGTCTAGTCGATGGTACGAGCCACTTCCTTGGTCATGAAGGCCTCGATAACGTCGCCGGACTTGATGTCGTTGAACTTCTCCAGGCCGATGCCGCACTCGTAGCCCTTGGCCACTTCCTTGACGTCGTCCTTGACGCGGCGGAGGGAGGCAACCTGACCGGTGTAGATGACCACGCCGTCGCGCAGCAGACGAATCTGGGCGTTGCGGGTGATTTTGCCGTCGGCAACGAAGCAGCCTGCCACGGTGCCGACCTTGGGCACGGAGAAGGTCTGGCGAACTTCGGCCTGGCCGAGGTAGACCTCTTCGATGTCCGGGGCGAGCATACCGCTCATGGCGTCCTTCACTTCGTTCACCAGCTTGTAGATGATGTCGTAGAAGCGGACTTCGACGCCTTCCTGCTCGGCAATCTGCTTGACCTTGAGAGTGGGACGGACGTTGAAGCCGAGGATAATGGCCTCGGAAGCGCCTGCCAGCAGAATGTCGGATTCGGTGATGGCACCGGCACCGCCGTGGACCACGCTGATCTTGACCTCGTCGGTGGAGAGCTTGTTCAGCGCCTCGGTAACGGCTTCCAACGAACCCTGCACGTCCGCCTTGAGGACCAGGTTCAGGGTCTGGGCCTCGTCGTCCGGCTTGCTGGCCAGGAAGGACTCCAGGGTGACCTTGGTCTTGGCGGAGAGAATCCGTTCGCGCTGTTTCATGGCGCGGGACTGGGCGATGCGGCGGGCAACCTTTTCCTCTTCGACCACGAAGAGTTCGTCACCGGCCTCGGGCAGACCGTCAAAGCCCTGAATTTCCACAGGCATGGCCGGACCGGCATCTTTGATCTTCTTGCCCTTGTCATTGAACATGGCGCGGACCTTACCGAACTGGACACCACAGACGAAGCTGTCGCCCTGGCGCAGGGTACCTTCGGAGATGAGCATGGTGCCCACCGGGCCGCGGCCCTTGTCCAGCTTGGCTTCCACGATATGACCGCGTGCGGCCTTGTCCGGGTTGGCCTTCAGCTCCATGACCTCGGCCTGGAGGAGCACCATTTCGAGCAGTTCGTCGAGTCCGATGCGCATCTTGGCCGACACATGGGCGAAGATGGTGTCGCCGCCCCATTCTTCGGGAACCAGGCCCTGTTCCGCCAGCTCGCGCTTGACGTTGTCCGGGTTGGCCCCTTCCTTGTCTATCTTGTTCACGGCGACCACGATGGGCACGCCGGCGGCGCGGGAGTGGCTGATGGCCTCACGGGTCTGATCCATGACGCCGTCATCCGCCGCAACCACCAGGATGACGATATCCGTCACCTGGGCGCCACGCATACGCATGGTAGTAAAGGCTTCGTGGCCGGGCGTATCGAGGAATACGATCTCGCCTCGGTCGGTGTTGACGTGGTAGGCGCCGATGTGCTGGGTGATGCCGCCTGCCTCGCCCTCGGTGACCTTGGTCATCCTGATGGCGTCGAGCAGGGAGGTCTTGCCGTGGTCGACGTGGCCCATGATGGTAACCACTGGGGGACGCGGCTTCAGGTCCTCGCGCTTGTCCTCTTCCACCGGAGCCAGGAAGGAAGTTTCGTCAAAGGAAACGTTTTCCACCTCGTAGCCGAACTCGCTCGCCAGCAGGCTGGCGGTGTCCAGATCCAGGGACTGGTTGATGGTCGCCATGACACCCATGCCGAACAGGGTCTTGATCAGGTCCTGCGCCTTGATGCCCATCTGGTGGGCCATGTCGGAAAGACGGATGGCCTCGTCGAATTTGATTTTGCGCTTGGCGGCCTTCATCGGCGCGGCCTGTTCCGGGCGAGTCATTTGCTGAAGCGGTTTCCGGCCCTTCTTGCGACGACCCTTGCGGCCGAAGCCGCCTTCTTCCTCGAAACGAGCCGGTGCACCGTCTTTCTGCGCAGTGGAAAATTCCACTACGCGGCGGTCCTTCTTGCCTTTCTTTTTCTTGCTGCGGCCATCCGGCACGTCACTGGGGGTAAAGGACGGGTCCTGTTGAGCAGGGCGTCCTCCACCGGGTCTGCCGCCGGTGGGTCTTCCACCTGCGGGCCTCCCACCTGCGGGTCTGGCGCCGCCGGGACGGCCGCCACCGGGCTGGCCACCGCCGGGCCTGCCGCCAGGACGGCGGGTAGGCTCTGCGGCCTTGGCGGCTTCGCGAGCCTGGACCTCGGCCGGGTCGGGCATGGAAATAATTTTGACCTTGGGGGCCTCGGGCTCACGCCGCTTTTTCTTCTTGGGCTTTTGAGGGGCTTCGGCTCCGTCCTTGGGGGCCTCTGCTTCAGGCTTTTTCCCCTTGGAAGTTTCCGTCGCAGCCTTCTCGGCCTTGGGCGCGGGGGCCGGTTCTGCCGGTTTTTCCTCCGCCTTGGAAGCAGGTTCTTCAGCTACCACCGGTTCGGGAGCGGCGGGCGCTTCTGCAGTGACGGATTCAGCTGCGATTTCGGGCTCGGGTTCGGGGGCGGGCTCTTCTTTCGCAGGGGCTTCCTGGACAGGCTCTTCGGCTTTCGGCTCTTCCTGCTTGGCAGGGGTGATGATCCGTACCTTGGGTGCTTTGTCCTTGGGCTTTGCCTTGACGACAGGCTTCTCCTCAGGCTCCTTGGGGGTAGGCTCCTGAACAGGTTCCTCGGCAGCCACGGGAGCTGTTTCCGTCTTCACGACGGGCTCTTCGGCTACCTCCACGGTTTCGACCTCTTCGACCTCAACGGCCGGTTCGGCCTCCTGAGCCTCGGTTTCCTGCGGCGCGCCTCCACGAGATTTGCGCCGACGACGGACGATAACGCCCGAATCGGTCACCATACGCACTTCCCGACGGGAACCGCCTTTTTTCAGTTCCGCCTTAAGGCTGTCCACATCTTCCGCATCGACCATGGTCTTCTGGCTTTTGGCCTGGACCCCGATCTCGCGCAGATGCTGAATGATGTCCTTGGTGCTGAGCCCGAGCTCGGCAGCCAGGTCTTCTACCCGAACACTTGCCGTCATTTACAATCCCCCTTGCGTTTATTCATCAGGCCTCGCATGACCTTTGGGAAAAGCTCCCGGCAGCGGGCCTGGACGCATACATAGTAACCACGTCCCGGCTTAATCTTCTCCGGGTCCAGAACCGGACCATCCGGTTCGTCGTCCGGCACGGTGGCCGGACACACATATCGCTCCAGCTCTCCCTTGGGAAAGCGGCGGCGACATACCACACACGAGCGGATCGGTTCTTCAGTGAATTCCGTATCCATGCGCGGTTTCACGCTCCTACTCGGTTTCCTCGCCTTGGGCGGGGATTTCCGTTTCCGGCTCAGTGGTCTCCGGTTCATCCGTTGTGGATTCGCCGGAAGTCAGAGCGTCGGGAGCGAGCATATTGATTGCTACGCGGATGTCCGCGATTTTCGACTCGGTGAGTCCGTTGACAGCCAGGAGTTCCTCTTCCGTGGCTAGGGCAATGGATTCCAGGGATTCGAAACCGGCGGAGAAGAAATTCTCCATGGGCACTTCGGCCACGGCTGCGATCTGGTCCATGCCTTTTCGGGCAACGTTGAGTTCCGCGTAGCGGGATTCCGTGAAAATGTCGATCTTCCAGCCGAGCAGTTTGGCGGCCAGTTTGACGTTCTGCCCCTTGCGGCCGATGGCCAGGGTGAGCTGATCGTCGGGACAGACCACTTCGAGTGCCTCTTCCTCCTCATCCACAGTGATGCGGGTGATGGTGGCGGGGGAGAGGGCGTGCTGGGCGTACATGGCGATATCCGGGCTCCAGACGACGATGTCGATGCGTTCGCCCTTGAGCTCCTGCACGACGTTCTGGATGCGGGAGCCGCGGATGCCGACACAGGCACCGACCGGGTCCACGTCGCGCTCCCGCGACATGACCGCCACCTTGGCGCGCAGGCCTGCATCGCGGGCAACACCCATGATCTTGACCGTGCCGTCGGCCACTTCCGGTACCTCGCGCTTGAACAGCTCGATCATATAGTCCGGGTGGGAGCGGGAAACCACGACCTGGGGACCGCGCGATTCCTTCAGTACATCAATGATATAAGCCTGGACGCGATCCCCGCGCTTGTAGCGTTCTCTGGGAATCTGCTCGTCCTTGGGCAGCAGGGCCTCGGTGCGGCCCAGGTTGATGATCCAGCCGGTGCGGTCGCGTCGCTGGATGATGCCGCTGGAGATTTCGCCTACGCGGTCCTTGTATTCCTCGTAGATGATTTCCTGTTCGGCATCACGCATGCGTTGGATGATGACCTGCTTTGCAGACTGGGCGGCGATGCGGCCCAGGTCTTCGACCTTGACCGGAAAGCCCATTTCGTCATCGACTCGTGCATTGGGATCGTGCTCGGTAGCGTCTTCCAGGGAAATTTCGCTGATGGGGTCGTGGACATCCTCCACGACGACCTTGAATTCGAACACTTCGATTTCGCCGGACTCCTCATTGAAGGAGACCTCGATATCCATGGTATCGCCATACTTGCGCGCCACGGCGCTGCGCACGGCTTCTTCCAAGGTATCGATGAGCAGATCCCGGTCAATGCCTCTGTCCTTGCTAATCTGGTCGATGGCTCTTTTCAGCTCCGACATGTCAAATCCTCCGCTTCTTCCGGCGCTCGGTCCCGCTTTGCGGCCGGTGAAATACTCGTTATGGCTATGGCGACCGCGGGGTCGGCCTAAAACTCGTGTACCAGGCGGACTTCTCGCAGGTCCGCCCAATTAAGGGAAATCGTTTCGCCGTCTTCATCCAGGGTAAAGGAGTCTTCGAAACAGGCGGTGAGCACACCGTGGAAACGGCGGCGTCCGTCTATGACCTCCAAGGCCTGGGCGGAAACGGTGCGACCCAGATAGTCGCGTAGTTGAGCCGGTGAAAAGAACCGGCGCTCCAGACCTGGGGAGGAAACCTCCAAGGTATAGGCGCCTGGAATAATGTCTTCCACTTCAAGCATCAGCCCTACCTGGCGGCTGACATCGGCGCACTGATCAATATTTATCCCGTCCGGACCGTCTACGTATATCCTTATAACACGCTTACGGCCCGTAGAGGGCGAGGTTACGCCCCACAGGATAAATCCCATGGATTCCACCTCGGGCCGGATCAGTTCGGCCAGCGTCTCTTCAAAACGGCGCATGGTCTTCTCCCCGCTGCAAATAAAAAAGGTGAGCCCGAGCTCACCCATTTGTGCGAACCCCGCAAGGTTCGGTGTGGAACCCTGCGAAAGGCGTTGGAGCGGGCGACGGGGGTCGAACCCGCTACTTTCAGCTTGGGAAGCTGACACTCTACCAATTGAGTTACGCCCGCTTTGAAACCGAGCCTATTTATACATATCCACATCCGATGTCAACAGACGACCGTGATATCCGATGCGGATTTTTTGGGTATGCAGGCTTGGCACGCAAGGTGCAATCACCCCTGCGAACAGGAGGACGGCTCAATGCGAGATAGTAGTTTAAGCGCATTATTCGGGTCTTTATCCAATGAAATGAGGATGTCGACGATCGCCAATAATTTGGCGAACGTGAATACGACGGCTTATAAAAAGGATGTGATGGCCTTTCACGATACCTTTACCCGGTTTGCCCACGACTATGTGGTGACCACCAAGGGATTCATTCGTGACAAGGACATGTTCCCCGACCCGAAGATCATGGCCAAGGCCCGTCTCTCCCAGCAGGCCGTGGACTTTACCCAGGGGAGTCTCCAGAAGACAGGCAACCAGCTGGATTTTGCGCTGTCGGGAGAGGGCTTTTTCCAGGTCCAGACGCCGGAGGGGCCTCTCTATACGAGAGCTGGTTCTTTCCTTGTGGATTCCACGGGCACCCTCGTCACTCAGGAGGGGCTGCCCGTGATGGTGGACGGCGGAGAACTGAACATACCTACCGGGGCCAAGGTCTCGGTAGACGAAGGCGGTAATATTTCGATCAACGGAGAACCTGCCGGAGCGTTCGACCTGACCACTTTTGAGGATTTGGGAGCGCTGAAACGCATTGGCGGCAACACGTACAGGGCGGATGACAATGCCGCCGAAGCGGATGTCTCCGAGGATCTGGTGGTTCAGCAGGGGTATCTGGAAAAAGCCAACGTCGAGGTCGTGACCCAGATGGTGGAAATGCTGGAGACCCAACGTGCCTTCGAGATGTACGCCAAGATGCTCCAGGGCACGGATACGATGGATAGATCAATGATAACCCGCTTGGGGAAACTTACAGGATAACAAGGAGGCTGATTGCCATGATGCGTTCCCTTTGGACTGCTGCGACAGGCATGATCGCCATGCAGACTCATATCGATACTTTGTCCAACAACCTGGCCAACGTGAACACCACGGGCTTCAAGAAAAGCCGCGCCGAGTTCGAGGACCTCATGTACCAGACCCTGCAGATTGCCGGTACGCAGACCCAGAACGGCGGCCGCCTGCCTGTCGGTATGCAGATCGGTATGGGTGTGCGGCCCGTATCGGTGCACAAGTTCTTCACCCAGGGCGATTTCAAGAACACGGGCAACCCGCTTGATCTGGCCGTTGAAGGCGACGGATTCTTTCAGGTGGATATGAACGGCGACGATGTCTACACGCGTGCCGGCGGCTTCAAGATCGACAACGAAGGCCGGGTCGTGACGCCCGGTGGGCATGTGCTCCAGCCGGAGTTCGTGGTTCCGGCCGAGACGAGCAGTATCACCGTGACCGAGACCGGGCATATGGCCGCCCTGGACAAGGACGGGCAGACCCTGGCCGAGACGGACTTGCAGATCTATCGGTTCCAGAACCCGGCCGGACTCAATGCGGTGGGCCGCAACTTCTATCGTGAGACCGAAGCTTCCGGCGATGCCGTTGCCGGAACCCCGGGAGACGAAAATTTCGGAACCATTGCGCAGGGCTATCTGGAAGGGTCCAACGTGGAAATGGTGGATGAAATGGTCGGCCTGATCGTCGGCCAGCGCGCCTACGAGATCAATTCCAAGGCCATCACCACCTCGGACGGCATGTTGCAGACCGCCATCAACATCAAGCGCTAGCGGATAGCTGGGAACAAAGGAGTATTTCATGTCAGGCAGAGAGAACGGAAGGATGGGATCGTACCGGTTGACCATAATGGTCGTCCTCGCGGTCTGCCTGTTCATTTCCGGGACCGTTGCCGCCACCCGTGCGGCCACTTCCGGAAACTGGACCGCCGCTGTGCGCAGCGAGGCCTGTGTCCAGGGACCTACCGTTCTGCTCGGGGAAATTGCAGACCCCGTAAAGGGAGTGGACTCGCGCACCTGGCAGACCCTGTCCCAGATCCAGCTTTGGAAGGCCTCGGGAAAGCCAGGCCGTCCCGTCACCATTGATCGTGACCGGCTGGCCAAGGTCCTGCGACATTATATGGGGGACCAGGTCCGCCATCTGGTGTTGCCCCTTCAGTTTACGGTGCAGACCGGGGGCAAGGTGCTTACCGGCAATGAGCTCCGCCAGCGGGTAGTCGAATTTTTGACGCCACGGGCCAAGGGCCTTGGCGGCCAGATTGAAATGAAGGATCTGGACCTGCCCATGTACTACTTTTTTGATCACGTAACGGACAAGCTGATCCTTGAGACCAGCGGTGACGTGAAACCCGGCCGGAATACGATTCGGATGCGTTCTGTCGATCGTCAGGGAAGGGGAGCCGGCAGCAAGTCCGGAAGTGTATTTCTCAATGTCTGGAAGGCCGTGCCGGTGGCTTCAACGCCGTTGAACCGCGGGGATAGGGTTACCAAGGACAAGATCAACTTCCGGCGCGTCAATATTGCCTATAGCCGCGACCTCTGGGACGGCACGGGCGGCCCCTGGCGCATGGTCCGGACCTTGGGGCGCGGCCAGCCCTTCACCCTGTCCCATCTGGAATCGGTGCCCCTCATCGAAAAGGGCGAGCGGGTTGAACTGGTTTATCGAGGCAAGCGGATACAGCTGACCATGAAGGTGGAAGCCCTGCAGGATGCCGCATTGGGACAGCAGGTTCAGGTACTAAATATGCAAAGCAAGAAAAAAGTGATGGCTACGGTTGTCGGCGACGATCTGGTCATGGTCCGGTAACGATAGGAGACCTGTCATGAAACGGTATTTCTTCATAGCGGTGGCAGCCGTCATACTGCTTTCGGGATGCGCATCCAGGTACGATGAACAGCCGATGCCCATTCTGACTCCTCCGGTTTACGAGGAGCAGAACCCGGCGGCCAATCCAGGCTCCCTTTACGACGTGAACCGGTCCGAGTTCCTGTATGACGACAACCGCGCAACCCGCGTGGGCGACATTGTGCTGGTTCAGGTGGCGGAGTCCGCTACGACCAAGTTGAAGTCCGAGACCACGGCCAAGAAGGAAAATACGGTCGGCAACAGTATTACCGCAATGCCTTCAACCGGCCTTGTCGGCAATATCCCGTTTGCAAAGACGTTGGGTGCCAAGGTCGGGGCCGATATTGGGGCTGCCCAGTCCTCGGACTTCAAGGGCAATGGCGAGACCAAGCAGGAGAACACCTTTGAGGCTACCGTGGCCACCCGGATCGTGCGCAGATTGCCGGGCAATCTTCTGCAGGTGGAAGGAGCGCGTCGGATTCGCGTCAACCATGAAACGCAGTTCCTGGTGGTACGCGGTCTGATTCGCCAGCGCGACATCAGTTCCGACAATTCCATTTCCTCGACCAAGCTGGCCGAGGCGCAGATTGAAATTTACGGCCAGGGCGTGCTGACGGAAAAGCAGCGGCCCGGTTGGCTGTCGAGACTTCTGGACAATTTCTATCCCTTCTAGAGAAGGCGAAAAGTGTATTTTCATAGGGTAGGAGCGAGACCATGCAATTGAACAGAAACAATACCGTCGACAACGCGGAAACGATCAGGACTCTGGTGCTGACGTTGTTGTTCGGGGCGCTTGTCGCTTTTGGTGCCGGACTTTTGGCTCCGGCAGAGGCTGCGGCCGCCCGGCTCAAGGACATAGCCTCCTTCAGCGGCGTGCGGACCAATGATCTGGTGGGATACGGCTTGGTGGTCGGCCTTTCGGGTACGGGCGACGGTACTTCGTCCACCTTTACTCTCCGTTCCATGGCCAACATGCTGGAGAAGATGGGGGTGGAGGCCAACCCGAACGACCTCAAACCAAAAAACGTGGCTGCGGTCATGGTTACGTCCAAGCTGCCCGTTTCCGCCAAGCCCGGTTCTCAGCTCGACGTCACAGTCTCTTCCCTTGGTGATGCCAAGAGCCTGCTCGGCGGTATCCTGCTTGTTACCCCGCTCAAGGGGCTGGACGGCAGAGTTTACGCCGTGGCTCAGGGATCGTTGACCATCGGCGGCTTTGCCGTGGCGGGCAACGCGGCCACCGCGCAGCAGAACATTCCTACAGTGGGCATCATTCCCAACGGTGCCAGCGTGGAGCGGGCCGTGCCCTTCACGTTCAACAGCCAGGAGAAAATGACCTTGAATTTGTCGGTGCGGGATTTCGGCACCACCATGCAGGTCGTCAACAAGATCAACGCGGCCATGGGCGGCAAGTTCGCGGCGGCCCGCGACATTTCCACCGTGGATCTCAAACTGCCCGAGCGGTTCCGCGGCAACATGGTTCCGCTCATGGCTTCCCTGGAGAATCTCGATATTTCCCCGGACGGCAAGGCCAAGGTCGTTGTCGATGAGAAGACCGGCACCGTGGTCCTCGGCCAGGATGTACGGCTGAGCAAGGTGGCCGTGGCCCACGGCAATCTCCAGATCGTCATCAGCGAGTCCCAGAACGTCAGCCAGCCCGGACCGTTCTCCGATGGTTCCACTGTGGTTACCCCGCAGACCGACCTGCAAATCATGCAGGAGAACAAGCAGCTCATGCTGATGGAAGGAGCGACGTTGCAGGAATTGGTGGACGGACTGAATTCCATGGGTGCCGCTCCGCGCGACCTCATATCCATCATCCGCGCTCTCAAGGCCGCGGGATCGCTGCATGCCGAAGTGGAGGTGATTTAAGATGTTGCATTCCGGTGCCGACGGCCAGATGGCCATACAGCAGTCCCAGACCGACGAAATGGTCCGCTTCAAGCGGCAGATGGATGGTCTGAAAAAAAATCTTGGCGGAGATGGCGACAAGGACAAGTCCAAGAAGCTGCACGATGCCTGCGAAAAGTTCGAGGCCGTGTTTATCAGCAAGCTCTGGCAGGAGATGCGCAAGACGGTCCCCAAGGAAGGCATGATGCACGGCAAGCAGGAGGAGCAGTACCTCTCCATGTTCGACCGTGATTTCGCCGAAAAGATGTCCGCCAGTGGCGGGATAGGTCTGGCCGATCTGATCTACGATCAATTGAGCGAGAAGCTCAAGAACACCAGCCGCTCGACCCTGGAGGGCGGCGTGCCGATCAAGCCCCTGCACGAGGATCCCATTGCCTTGCAACTGGGCCGGGAACCCATTTCACTGCCTCAAAAGCAGGAAAGCCTTACCCTTGAGGACTGGGGCGGCCATTCCGGGACGGATTTGTCTGAAGCGGTGCCTTCTTCTCCTGAGTCCGGTTCGAGTGCGTCGCAGGCCATGAGCGATGTTGAGGTCAAGGCACAGCTTGAGACCCTGGTCCGGCACCTGGAAGCGGAACGCATCAAGTCCGGGTTGTTGGGAAGCAATGAGGCGGCCGGAGCATACGGGCAAAAGGGGAAGGATTCTTTCGAATCAGTTGGCAGGAAAATTGCTAAAAACGGGTAGGAGTAGAGAATCCTGGTTCAATATTATGGATGTAACTATTCGTTTTATTAGACAATAAAATTTGAGGTGCGTATGAGTTTGCAGCTGGTCGAGGAAAATTTGGTCCGTCAGAACAAGGCGTTGCTTCTGCTTTTGACGCTGCTGGAGGAAGAATTTTCCCGCCTTCAGAAGGGGGAACCCCAGCGTGTCGCCCAAATAGAGCTGTCCATTCAGGAACTCATGCGTCAGATCGCCTCCGAGCGACTTTCGTTGCGGCGCCATGTGGACAAGGTGGTGCCGGGAGCCCAGATGGTGGCGCACACCTTTGCCGCCATCTCGGGTGAGGAAAGGACGACCCTTGAGAAGTTGCTGGCAATGATGGACGAGAGTGAACAGAGGTGTGCCAGGCAGGCTTCCAAGAACGGCACCATGGCAAAGGCCCTGTTTGATCAGAGCAACAAGCTGCTTACGTTCATGCACAACCAGATCAAGCCCAAGAACACCAATGCCTACGCGGCTTCCGGCAAATTCGCCCAGGCACGTAGCGATGCACGCCTCTTGAACGGGAGACTCTAATGTCCTTTGGGGCCAATTCCATCCTCGACATGGGCCGTTGGGCCATGTTTGCCTCGCAGGTGCAGTTGCAGGTCACCGGCGAGAACATCGCCAATGTCAATACGGAGGGGTATTCCCGCCGTTCTGTGCGATTGGAGGAAGGAATTTCCATCGACTACGCTCCGGGGCAGATGGGAACCGGAGTGGTGGCCAAGGACGTTGTCCGGCATTTCGACAATCTGGTCGAGTCGTTGTATGTGAATCAGGCGGCTCTGAGCGAAAAGTGGGGGACACTTTACGAGCAGCTGCGCAACGTGGAGACGCTTCTCAACGAGTCGAGCGGGTACGGAGTGTCGTCATCGCTTTCCAGCTACTTCGAGTCCTGGAACAAGGTCTCGCAGTATCCCGACAGTTACAGCACACGGGAAACCGTGGTGGACAATTCCCAGACGCTTATTTCGGTGCTGAGTCAGCTGGATGCCAGCATGAGCAAGATGCAGGAACAGGTGAACGAGGCCGTCAAGGGACAGGTTGATGAAGTCAACGGGCTGCTGGAGGACATTGCCGACCTCAACAAGCAGATCGAGATTCACAACATCGAGGGCCAGAACAATACCAACGGCATGTTCGACGAACGGGCGAGCAAGGTTCGTGCGCTTGCCAAGCTGATCGACATTACGACCATCGACAACGGCGGCGGCAAGTTTTCGATTATGACCAAGGCGGGACAAAACCTGGTTGACGGCACAAGCCATTTTTCCCTTGAGTTCAACATGGACAGCAAGATCCGTGATCTTGGCGGTTCCACGAATTTTGATGGCGATATCTACTTTGAAGGAAACGACGAATATGAGTACACCATTGAATTCGTTGCTTCCAGTTCCGGCTCGACTTCGGCAGGAGTAGTCGGCAGCGGCGCTTCTGCCGCGAAGTTCAAAGTGTCCCTGGATGGTGGCAAGAGCTGGCTCACCGACGAGGACGGCAAGGAACGCCTTTTCTCCGCCCGCGACTATGATTCGCGGGTTAAAGTGAAAGGGCTGGATATCTGGTTTGGGTCAAGCTCGAATTCCAAGGGGCTTCCCTCCGGCTCTTTCCAGGCGGGCGACCGTTTCATTCTCAGTCCACATCCGAGCGTGTTCTGGGTGGAGAATACCTCCACCAAGGAGAACGTCACCCCTCAGCTCTCCATGAACGGAGAGGAAAATTCCAGGCGGATTACGGGCGGTACCCTTGGCGGGCTGCTTGCCTTCCGCGACGGCTATGTCGGCAAGTATCGCGATAAGCTGGAGAGTTTTGCCAAAAGCCTTATCTGGGAGACCAACCGGCGACACAGCCAGGGCGCAGGGCTCAAGGCATACAGCAACCTGAACGGCACCTATTCCGTGAATGACAAGGACAAGGCGCTGGCTAGCAACTCCACGGGGCTGGCTTTTGGAGACAGGCTCCAGTCCGGCAGTTCGTTCATCTACGTGTACAACAACGATACCGGGTTGCTTGCTTCCTCTGCAGCGCTCAAGTTCGGTGCCAGTACCGCTTTCAATCCTGAAGTCAACACCCTGCAGGACGTTTGCGACGCGTACAATACGACCTTCAATGGGATGATTACCGCGACGATCGTCAACAACAAGCTCTCGCTCAAGGCGGCCGACGGTTATTCCTTTGCCTTTGGCACGGATACGGCCGGACTCAACGCGGCTTTGGGCATCAACACGTTTTTTACCGGGAGCGACGCAGGCAGCATCGGGTTGAACAGTGCTGTTACCAGCAATCTCGATCACTTGGCCGTGGGCCATGTCAATGGTGCGGGGGAGATCAATGCCGGTGACAACACCACAGCAAATGCCCTCTACAACCTGCGCGATCAGGATGTCGCCGTTTCCTCGCCCACGGGGGGGACGCAACACACAACGCTGCTCGAGTATTATAACAATATCGTCGGTAATGTGGGCGCTGACGCTGGCTCGGCGAAGTTTAACAAAAGCTATTACAAGACATTGTCGGAAGATCTCAATGACCGGCAGCAGGAAGTCTCGGGCGTGAACCTGGATGAGGAGATGAGTGATCTCATCAAATACCAGGCTTCGTACACGGCGGCGGCCAAGCTTATTTCCACTGCAGACCAGATGCTGCAAACCATTTTGTCGCTTAAGGCGTAAGGAAGGGGAGACCTGAAATGCGAGTCACCCAGCAGATGCTTTTCAATAGGTACGTGAGCAACATGAACAAGTCGCTCACCTCCCTTATAGACCTCAATACCAAGGCGCAGACCCAGAAGCGGGTGAATCGGCCGAGCGACGATCCCACCGGTATGACTCGTATTCTCGGACATCGGGATACCATCCGATCCCTGAGCCAGTATAAGGAAAATATCGCCACGGCCAAGGGATGGATCTCCAGCCAGGACGAGGCCCTTTTGCAGGCTTCCACCCTTATGACCAAGGCCAAGGAATTGGCGGAACAAGCTGCCACCGGTACCATGGATGCCGACAACCGCAAGCAGGTCAGCTTTGAGCTACGCAGCATCTTCGAACAGATGATCGGGCTGGCCAATACTGAATTTGAGGGCAAATCGATTTTTGCTGGTCATAAGGTGGACGGTAATGCCTACGAACAGGTCATGTGGCTGACCACCAACGATGACCGTTTTGCCGCCACGGATTTCTCAATCCAAGGATCCTCAAGCTCCACGGTGTTGGTACAGTTCTATGATCAGAGCGGCGGTACGGCCGTGGGTGGTGATATGAATCTTTCCGATGCCAACCTGCGCGCTCGTTATTCATCTGACGGCGGTGAGACTTGGACGGATGGCGCAACACTCGTTCCTAACGGTTCGGGTGGGTATGCCTTGAATATGGACGGTGCCGGATCCAACGTTATTTTTGACAGCGATGCTACGGTCAAGGTCAATGACCCTACGGATAAGAATAATTCCGAAGGTACCTGGCTCTGGGTGCGCCCCACGGCACGCTATATAGGCGACGACAGGGACCTGCCGCCAAGCGTCGATCCTCTTGATCCGAACTATCAGGTCACGGCAACGGCCTCCGGGGCTTTTGCGCATAACAACGTGACCATTCGTATTGATAACGACACTGCCGTGGCCATGAACGAGGACATCGAGTATTCCTACAGCCTGGATGGCGGTATCAATTGGGTGACGGGCAACGTGGCCCAGGCGGACACCACCAGCAATGCGGCCGTACTTAGCGTGCCCAACGGCGGCGTGCTGAACCTGGTATCGAACGGTACCAACCAACTCCAGCCCGGGGCTCAGTTCGTTGTGCATCCGCGTTCCGCCGATATCAAACTCGATATTTCGGGCGACGAGCAGATTACCATCAACAACGTGGGCAAGGGAATTTTCGGCGGCATCTATACCGATCCCGATTCCGTTCTTGCGGCCAAGGGCAGCTCCATCCCGGTTGGCAGTGCCAACACGGAGCGGGTTTTCGCATCAAACGGCGCGCCGAAGATGGCCGTCAGCATTGAAGGACAGGACGAGAAAACAAAGAATCTTTTCGAGGTACTGGGAAACCTCGTCGCTTTTACCGAGACCAACAACCAGACTGGTGTGCAGCAATGCCTGGCCGACTTGGCAAGAGCACAGGAGCAGGTGTTGAACAACGCGGCTGAGGTGGGCGGCCGGGAGAATCAGCTGACCATCGGCAGTACCATCCTGGATGGTCTGCAGCTTAATGAGAAGACGCTGCTCAGTTCCATTGAGGATGCAGACGTGAGTGAGCTGATGACGGACCTTGCCCAGCAACAGCTTGTGTACCAGGCCGTGTTGCAGTCAACATCCACCATCATGCAGCTCAATCTGAGTAAATTCATTTAATAAATCGTGAACGCTGGACTTGTGACCGCGCGTGATGTAGTCGCCTGATATTGGCTGCGGGAAGCGGGACTCGGGCCGAAAACCGATTTGGTGGCAATATGTTGATATTGACCCGGAGACCGGGAGAGAGCCTTTACCTGGGCGATAATATTAAACTGAAGATCCTGAGTGTTCAGGGGAAGCAGATTAAGATCGGCCTGGATGTGCCTGAGGACATGACTGTCTATCGGGAAGAGGTGTATCTCAAGGTTAAGGAACAGAACAAGCAGGCGCTGGAAACAAGCCAGCAGGACCTGCTCGCGGCAGCTGCGCTATGGCAAAAGACAGAACGAAGAAAATAAGAACCAGGCTTGGCGACCGGGTTATCAACCTGGAAAGCACCATATATTTCCCTCGCGGTCTCATCGGTCTGGAGGACAAGCGGGAATTCGTGTTGCTGAGCGTCCGGGAAGACGATTCGCCTTTCCTTCTGTTGCAATGCGTCACCGATCCGGGCCTCGGACTGCTGGTGGCCGATCCTTATTCTTTCATTGAGGACTACGACGTAAAGCTGGAGAATCCGGAACGGAAGAGGCTTAAACTGGAGAATGTCCGCCAGTTGGCCATTCTGGTGACGGTGACCATACCGCCGAGCAAGCCGGAAGAGACCACCCTCAACTTGCAGGGGCCGATTGTGATCAACACCCAGGCGAGGATTGGTCTCCAGGTACCACAGGCGGAAGCGGGGTATCCCACACACTTCCGCCCGGTTCAAAGCTGACAGCTTCTACAGAGGATATCCTCTTGTATTAGACAAGGAAATCCAGGTCGTCGCGAATCATGTTCGCGGCGGCCTTTTTCAGGTCGGGCTTGTAGGTCCCGTCCTTGACCTGCTGCTTTAGCCTGTCCACCTTTTCACGACGGACGTCCGGCGCTTCGTTCGCGCCCTGCAGCGCGGCGCCACGCAGGCGGGCTTCGGAGGAGAGAACGACCCGGTCAGCATTTTCGCCGGAGTTCTTTCCTGATTCCTGGGCACGCTGAAGCGTTTCAGCCTTCTGCTTGTTGTTAACCTTCTGGTTGGTGTAGGGATTCAGCTCCCCAACGATGTTCTTGATAACCATGTCATACCTCCCGAGTATACGGGCCTATCAAAGCATGGTGTCATCCACCTTTGACAGGGTTATCTCCCATAGGCGCCGCATGACCCGATTCCGTTCGGAACCCGAAACGGTGTTCGGTCCGCTCTGCGTCTCCCGTAATATTTGAACGTCGGTGCCGTCCACCGGGTACTCGAACAAGTACCTCTGCCCGAATTCCCGCTCAAGCTGTTCCAGGATGGCGGTAACCACAGGCGTGTTCGTGCTGTTGACGATCAAATTTTCAATGACCTCGTGTGCAATCTTCTCCACCAGCTCCCGACGTCGGGCTTGGCGCGCCACATCATCCATCGGCGGTGCTGTTCCCAGCGCCTGCCGGAACCGTGCGAGCCGCTTGGCGCTCGTCAGCTGCTTACCATAGGTGCGCAGCATGGTTCTTACAGTGGCTGATTGCAAAGTCACAATTTTACTCCTTCCTTGATGGATAGGATCGGCGACTGTGAAAAAAACTTTAGGGTATAAATGAAAAAAAATCTAGAAACGTGTTGGTGTATAAGGCATTCAAGGCGTGTCATTCTGGAAAAACGTTGAATGTTTTTGAGTTTTTAAATATCAATGGAAAGGCCAATCGGATCATCGGAACAATGTGTCGAAGGCTGAGGGAGTCATGCCCGGCCTGGTTTGGGCTGGTTTGTCCTTCGCGCTGGAGATCAGGGTGGAGTTTATATGAGCTTTGACAGGAATTTCAATTCGGTTTTGGACATTACCTATGGGAATGATGTCTCGCTGGACGCATTGCTGTTGCATTTCATGACCGAAAATCACCTGGAATATACCATTGAACCCGACAAGAACGGCTCGCGAGAGCAGCTCAAGTTCATGCTCGATCTGGATGAAAAGGAGTTCTACGCCCCTTGCTCCGACTGGATGTTCCTAATGTTGATCAAGGGCGGGCTGCCTCGGGTCTTGCTCGATGAATACCTCGACCAGTGGAAGACCTTTGTGCATCTGACGCGCAACTTTTGTGCGGAACGCAAGCAGGCGAGCCGTTTTCTTCAGTTGGCCCGCCACAAATTCCGCATGGTTCTGGCTTCTCCCATCGTCATTCCTTCGCGACTGCTCAAACGTCTCGTTACCATCTTCATGACCCAGAGCGGAATAGACGATCCCTATCGCGGCATTCGCAAGGCGCTCAACCGGCGGGCTGCAGCCGTGGTCAAGAGCAAGACCTTTGATACTGTGGTCAACACCTGCCCGCGCGAGATGGATGCGTGTCCCCGCATTGATGATCTCCGTTACCGTCTGGATATGCTGGAGATTGAGCGGCTCATGCGTATCTCCACACTGACGGACAACTGGTCGCCCGAGTCCTTTGCCGAAGAGGCGCTGATAGAGGCGGACATCAACGGCGAGATAGAGCAGAGGCCTGACCAGTTTGAACCGGTGCGTGACTTTCTGGGCAAGGACGGCTCCGACCCCAAGCGTATTCTCTACATACCGAACCGCGCCGGCGGCTTGATTTTTGACCTTCAGGTTGTCAAAACGCTGCTGCGGCTCGGCCATCGCGTGGTTATGGCCCTCAAGGAAGGGTTCTATTTCGAGGAGCCCACATTCTGGGACCCGGACAATGAGCCGGAGCTGACCGCCGCATTCAATGGTGCCTATTTTGCGGCCGACGATCGCCTGTCAAAGAATCAGCTGCTGGAACTCATGTCCAAACATGCGTTTGTGGTTATTTCCGACGGCACGCGGGAAAAGTTTAATCCCTACAGATGCTCCGTCACTTTCGCGAGGGCATGGAAGGAATGCGACCTGATCCTGGCCAAGGGAGAGGGGCTGCATAATCGCCTGGTTCAGATCAGCCACGGATTCACCCGCGACATCATCAATTTTTTCCGTGACGAGTCCAACCATTTTCATCTTCATTACAAACCAAAGCCGGAGTGGGTGCACAAGTTCAGTGAGCGCTATATTTCCGGCAAGGCGGACGAGATTATCTCCCAGATGCGTGAGGCCAGGGAACGGGGCCATACGGTCATTTTCTACTCCGGCATCATCGGCAGCGTTCCGGGCCAGACCAAGGCGGCCATTGAGGTCATCACGACTTTTGTGAATCACTTGCGCGAGCAGCTGGACGAAGTATTCATCATCAATCCCGGCGAGCATTTCGAAGAGGGGATGGACGCGGATGATCTGATGTTCATGTGGGAAAAGGTTCAGCGTAGCGGCTATATCAACGTCTGGCGTTTTCAGACGTATTTCGATATTGAAAAGAGCTTCGAATTGATGAACCGCAAAGTGCCGCCCGTGTGGACCGGCAAGGATGCCACCTATTCCACCGGATGCACCAAGGAGATGCACATCGCTCTTGATGTGCAGAGGACGCATCCCGAGTTGCAGATAATCGGCCCCAATCCGGAAAAATTCTTCCGGCGCCGGGAGTACGGCGTGGGCAAATTCTGTGATGTAGCCATTGACTCATGCAACGCATAGCTCTTGAATTGTGATGAAAATAAAGCGGTTGTTTCAGTCTGCGCCGACAGTGCGCCTCATTCTGTTCTGCCTTGGCCTGGCATTGCTCGGTGCCTGCGTAAAGGGGGGACCGTTTTTTGGCAGCAAGACCGAACCCGAAGTCGTTGAGGCACCGGGAGAGGCTGTCGGCTCCGAAGTCGCGCCACAGGGGGATCGGGTGGTCGGCCTGTGCAGCCCGAATGCGGCCAAGGGATTGACCCTGCGCCCGGTGCGCGAACCCGGGTACTTGCCCGCGTGCGATTTGTTTTTTCCGCTTTCTTCTTCCGAAGGCATGGAAACCACGGCCCGGCTCGATATTCATAGCCAGGGGCTCTCCTCTTGGACGGCCCTGAGCGGACCGGTGCAGCGCAGCCTGGAATATGCCCTGAACATGCCCAAGGACGAACCGGCTCTGGCTCGGCCCGGCATGGCCGTCACCTGGGGACAGGTGGTGCGCAGCTTGGAGGAATTCCTGGATTTATTGCCGCATCTGGATGAACACCCCGAGCTGTTGGCCCGTCGGTTTGTCTGGTATGGTATGCGGCAGCGGCCGCTTATGACCGGCTATTACACCGCCGAGATCGAGGCGAGCCTGACCCGGCGGCCCGGCTATAATTTCCCCATATACGGTGTCCCGTCCGATCTGCATTATGGCATGGTTCGTGGGCACAAACGTGTGTATCGCGTGGAGAACGGACGGGTCAGGCCGTATTATGAACGGCGGGATATGGATGTGAAGGGCGTGCTGAAAGGCAGGGGGCTGGAGATAGCCTGGGCCAAGGACCCCATTGATGTCTTTTACATGCAGATTGAAGGGTGCGGAAGACTCCGGTTGCCGGACGGCACCACCCGCAACGTGCTTTATGGAGCGAAAAACGGCCACAGATTCCGCAGCCTGGGGCGAATTCTCTACTCCAAGGGACTTCTGCCACGGGGGAAGCTTTCCAAAACATACGTCCATAGATATTTCTCCAGGCATCCGGAAAAGATGTTTGAACTGATGGCGGAGAACAGAAGCTATGTTTTCTTCCGTCTGGAGGATTCGCCGCCCGAGGGCGCGATCGGAAAGCCATTGACGCCGATGGTCTCACTGGCTACAGACCGAAGGCTTCTGCCGCTCGGCAGCCTGCTTGCCTTCGAGGCCGAGATTCCTCAGGCGCAGAACGGCCGGGCCGTTGGCACCCGCAAAGTGACTGGAATAGGGCTGGCCCAGGACACGGGCTCTGCCATCCAAGGTACCCGACTTGATTATTACGTGGGCGAGGGGCGCGAGGTGGAACCCGTCGCCAGCAACATCATGACCGAGGCCACCGTCTATCTCCTTATAAGCAAAGAAGCACTCATCAATGGCTGACATTACCTACGAAAAGATCAAGGAAATCATACAGGATGCCGTTGCGCATCAGAAACGCTCCGTTATGGACTGGCACTTCGGTGAGCCTGTTTATGAAGGGGAACCCGCCGACTTGCGGGGTGAAAGAGGGCTGCGGGAACTGGTTGCCCGTCAGCACTGGACCAATTTTCAGCTGTGGCATGTTGAAGACCGCGCCCGTCGCAAGGACGTGGACGCCCATGTTATTGCGGATTGCAAATATGCCATCGACAAGCTCAACCAGCAGCGCAACGATCTCATCGAGCGTGTGGATGAGTGCCTCATCGACCTGATCTCCCCTTTGCTCCCTTCCGAGGCGGCGGAGCGGTACAATACCGAGACGGTAGGGGCGGCACTGGACCGGTTGTCCATCCAGGCCCTCAAAATATACCACATGAAAGAGCAATGTAATCGCAAGGATGTCGATGACGGTCATCGTAATGCATGCGGAGACAAGGTCCTGACCCTGACCGGCCAGCATGAGGACCTGGAAAGGGCGGTGCTGGAGTTGCTCGACGAGTATATGGAAGGGACCAAGAAGCCCAAAGTCTATTTTCAGTTCAAGATGTACAACGACCCGGCGTTGAACCCGGAATTGTACCAAAACAAGTCCTAGGGACGGAGGAAGCCATGTCCCGTTATGAAACCGTCATCGGGCTGGAGGTACACGCCCAGCTGAAGACGAAGACCAAGATATTCTGTTCCTGCTCCACCAAGTTCGGCAATGACCCGAACGAGAATGTGTGCGCCGTTTGCTCCGGTATGCCCGGCGTCCTGCCCGTGCTCAATGAGAAGGTGGCCGAGTACGCCACCAAGATGGGGCTGGCCACCAATTGCGAGATCAACCGGAAGTCGGTGTTTGCGCGCAAGAACTATTTCTACCCGGACCTGCCCAAGGGATACCAGATATCCCAGTTCGAACTGCCCATTTGCGAGCATGGTCATGTCGATATCGAGGTGGGCGGCGAGAAGAAACGCATCGGATTGACGCGTATCCATATGGAAGAGGATGCGGGCAAGAACATTCACTCCGCTGCGGACAACGCCAGCTTCGTGGACCTGAACCGTACCGGCGTGCCGCTTATCGAGATAGTGTCCGAGCCGGACATGCGTTCCGCCGAGGAGGCCGTGGCCTACCTCAAGGAACTGCGTTCCATCCTCCTGTACCTCGGTATCTGCGATGGCAACATGGAGGAAGGCAGCTTCCGCTGTGATGCCAACGTCTCCATCCGTCCCTTTGGTCAGGAGGAGTTCGGCACCCGCGCCGAGTTGAAGAACCTGAACTCCTTCAAGCACATCCAGAAGGCAATCGAATACGAGGTGGAGCGTCAGATCGACCTCGTGGAGGACGGCGAGGCCGTTATTCAGGAGACCCGGCTCTACAATGTGGACAAGGGCACCACGCACTCCATGCGCGGCAAGGAAGAGGCTCACGATTATCGCTATTTCCCGGACCCGGACCTGGTGCCGCTGGTTCTGGAAGAGGCATGGGTTGAAAAGTGGAAGTCCGAACTGCCCGAACTGCCGCACGACAAACGGGTTCGCTTCATGGATGTCTACGGGCTGGCGGATTATGATGCCGACCTGATCGCCGGTGACCGGGCCGTGGCCGAGTATTTCGAAGCAACGGCCAAGGCATATTCCGGTGAAGTCAAGAAGGCGGCCAACTGGGTGGTCGGTGATCTGCTGCCGTATTGCCATGAAACGGGCGTCTCTGCCGAAGCGTGCAAGCTGACCCCGGAAAAGCTGGCGGTCCTGCTCAAGCTGGTTGACGACGGTACCATCTCGGTGAAGATAGGAAAGGACGTGTTCCGCGACTTGTGCGAGTCCGGTGCCGATCCCGCCGAACACGTCAAGGCCAAGGGGCTGGTGCAGGTCTCCGATACCGGCGAGCTGGAAGGCATGGTGGACAAGGTGCTGGCCGACAATCCCTCCGAGGTTGAGGCCTACAAGGGCGGCAAGACCAAGCTGATGGGATTCTTCATGGGCCAGGTCATGCGTATGTCCAAGGGGCAGGCCAACCCCGGTATCGTCACGCAGCTTATTCAGAAAAAATTGTCATAAACGAGGGGCTGGAAGCGCTTTTTCCAAATGTCGCTTTCGGCTCGGAAGGATTCCAATGACCGAACACATTCAGTATTCACCGGATAAGGACGCGCTCATTCTGCTGGACCAGCGGTACCTGCCTAACCGCGAGGACTGGTACGAATGCAAGACCACGGACGATATTTGCTACGCCCTGGTGGTGATGGTGGTGCGCGGCGCGCCCGCCATCGGCGTCACGGCGGCCTATGGTTGCTATCTTGCAGGCCGCGAGGTGCAGGGCATGGAAGGCGACTGGAAGGCCAATCTGGAAGCGAAGCTGGATCAGATTCACGATGCCCGGCCCACGGCGGTGAACCTGCGCTGGGCCGTGCGCGAGATGCGGCGCATCTGGCAGGAATCCGGTGATGTCTCCCTGGATGAATTGTGCTCCATCTGGCTTGAGCGCGCCAAGGAAATTCACGACGGCGACATCCGCATGTGCGAGCTGATCGGCAAGTTCGGCGGCGAGCTGATGGACGACGGCGATACCGTAATGACGCACTGCAACGCGGGGGCGCTGGCCACTGCCGGTTACGGCACGGCCCTTGGCGTGATTCGCGGGGCCATAGACCAGGGCAAGAAGATTTCGGTCATTGCCAATGAGACCCGTCCTTTTCTGCAGGGCGCAAGGCTGACGGCCTATGAACTGCACAAGGACGGCATTCCGGTAAAGGTCGCCTGCGACAACGCCTGCGCCCTGCTGATGAAGCGCGGGCTGGTGGACAAGGTTGTTGTCGGTGCGGACCGCATTGCCGCCAATGGCGACGCGGTGAACAAGATCGGCACCTTTGGCGTGGCGATCATCGCCAAGCGGTTCAATATTCCTTTCTATGTGGCCGCGCCGGTGTACACCATTGATCCGGAAACACCTACGGGCGACGATGTCCCTATTGAGGATCGCGACCCGCGCGAGGTGACGCATATCGGTGACCACCGTATTCCGCCCGAGGGAGTGGAGGTGTACAACCTCGCCTTTGATCCCACTCCGGCGGAATTGATTACCGGAATCATCACGGAAAAGGGCGTCCTGTATCCCCCGTATACCGAAGCCATCCGTAAGCTGTTTGAGTAGGGTGGATTCGATACCAAAGTCTTTTGAGGGCGAGGTCGTATTTGTGCGGCCTCGCCCTTTATTTTTCGTCGAGTTCAAGAATGCATTTTTTTATCTGTTTTGACAGATGGTTGCGCATCTCAGCCCGTGGCGCCGGAGTTGTTAGAAGTTTATAGTAATGGTCTTTACTCTTTTCGTGGGGTTGATATATGGTGGGTGTACAGGTTGTCAGTATGGTTGGAAAAAGTTGGCAGACTTGTTCATATCACTTTTTATATGCAAGTCGGAAATGCAAAGCTGATACTGAAAGAGGGCTGGTGAATTCGTATGAAAATTAAAAGTGTCAACACTGTAATCACAGCGCTGGTTGCAGTGATTGTTCTTCTCAGTACTGGGGCTGGAATTCTGTGGATTATTCGGGATACCAACTCTGTTGTGTTCGAAGAGGAAAAAGAAGCAATGACCACGGTCACCAAACAGATTTTGGTGAGCCTGGACCTGTATGTGAACCAATCGAGCAGTATGGTGCAATTGCTCGCCTCCCAACCGTCGGTGGTGGAGGCATTGCAGGGGGAAGACCCCTCAGCGGCCAGTGTACTTTTTAAAGAATTACTGGATTCGACAACAGAGTACTGGGCCGCGTTTGCTTTTGATCGCAGCGGTCAGGTGGTGGCAGGTTGGAATGACAAGGGGAATAACCTCGCTGGAGCCGACCGGAGTTCACGCCAGTACGTTAAGGACTTGGTTGCTGGTAAGGTCACGACGTACGTTTCCGATAATATCCTTGTGTCCAAAAGCGGGGGTGGCATCCAGATTTTTGCGGCGGCCAGTGTGGTAAAGGACGCCCAAGGCAATATCGTTGGCGGTGTGGGCTTGTTTCCCAAATGGGGAGAATTTACCAGCAAGTTTATCGATCCTTTTCGCGTAGCGGAAAACGGCTACCCCTTCATGTTGGACAAAAAGGGGCGGCTCATAGCCCATGCCGTGGATAAAAGCCAGCTGATGAGAGACGTCCATGAAGAACCTTTTGCCAAAGCCGCACTGGAGCGGGGGGCTGGTGATTTCAATTATGTGTGGCAGGGCAGGAAGAAGGTCATGACCTTCGATACTCAGCCGCAAACAAAATGGATCGTGGCGGTTAGCGCTTATGAAGATGATCTGGTTGCCGCTGCCAATGAACAGCGTAATACGCTGGCTGTGGGTGGCACGTTGGCCGCTATTATCCTCATTTGTGTCATGGTGGTGCTGGTTCGTCGCATTATTACCTCGCCGGTCAAGGGCATTCTGGATTTTGCCACAGGGGTGGCGTCGGGAGACCTCAATACAAGATTGGCCGGGAACTATCACTTTGAATTCAAGATTTTGGCGCACCAAATTGAGATTATGGTGTCCGAGTTGAAGACCAAACTCGGTTTTTCCGAGGGAGTGCTGAATGGACTGACTTTCCCTTGCCTCGTAATCGGTCCAGATCATCTTATATCCTGGGGTAATAAGCAGATTTGCGATTTGTTGGAAAAGCACGACGACCCATCTGCCTACACCGGCCAGCTTTCCGGAAAGTTCTTTTATGGTGATGACAACCAGAAAACCTTGTCGGACACGGCCCTGTCGGATCAGGTGCCCACCCAGGGAGAGGTGGAGATCCCGTTGCCCAGCGGGAAGGTTGTCAGCGTGCAGGTCGCGTCCACACCGTTTTATGATATGGATAACAACCTGCTGGGTTCGCTGACGATTCTTGCCGATGTGACGGAGATTCGCGTACAGCAGAAGCGGATCGAAGAGCAGAATGACCGGATATCCCTGGCTGCCAATCAGGCGGAGGAAATATCTCAGCATCTGTCCGGCGCGGCCGAGCAGTTGGCTACCCAGATTCAACATGCCAGCGAGGGGTCGAACGAACAGAACGAGCGTGCCTCCGAAACTTCCGTTGCCATGGAGCAGATGAACTCCACGGTGCTGGAGGTGGCTCGGAACGCCGGACTGGCGACCGAAGACGCGGATACGGCGCGCACCAAGGCGCAGTCCGGTGAAAAGGTCGTGGGCCAGGTTATCGAAGCCGTGGCCGACGTTCAGACGCAGGCGGCCAACCTCAAGCACTCTATGGAAGAACTTGGGCTCCAGGCTGCGGATATCGGCAAGGTGCTCGAGGTTATTACCGATATTGCGGATCAAACCAACCTGTTGGCACTGAATGCCGCGATCGAGGCCGCAAGGGCCGGTGAGGCCGGGCGCGGTTTTGCCGTGGTGGCCGACGAAGTCCGCAAGCTGGCGGAAAAGACTATGGACGCTACCCGGGAAGTGGGTGGTGCCATCGGCAAGATTCAGGAAATGACCAAGGAAAATGTGGCCGCCACGGAAATCGCCGCGGCTTCGGTTGAGCGCAGTACTGAGCTGGCCAACGAGTCCGGCAGGGCGCTGAAGGAGATTGTCGGTTACGTGGACAATGCGGCGGATCAGGTCCGGGCCATTGCCACTGCGGCCGAGGAACAATCCGCCACCAGCGAGCAGATCAACCGGGCCACGGAAGAGATAAGCCGGATATCCTCCGATACGTCTCAGATCATGTCGGAGGCTTCCCAGGCCATCAAGGAAGTCTCTTCCATGGCCATGCGGCTCAACAGTGTTATAGAGGATATGACCAATTAGGCTGTCTTGGCCTGAGCGGTAGACTCGACTTTTGTCCTGAGTTACGGTAAGCCCGCGCTTCCCGTCCTGGGAGGCGCGGGCTTTTTGCCGCGCATACAATCAACCGCCGGAGCCGGAATCATGCTGCCCATTGTCGCACTTGTCGGACGCCCCAATGTGGGAAAGTCCACCCTGTTTAACCGCCTGTTGCGCAAATCGCGCTCCATCACTCACGATATGCCGGGAGTGACGCGCGATCGCATCTATGGCGAATGCCGCATGGATGATGTCCGCTTTGATCTTGTGGATACCGGAGGCATGGTCCTGCAATCCGAGGCAACTCCGGAGTTGAGCAAGGATTTTGAAGATGAAATTTTCGACCAGGCGCAGGAAGCCATCCTGGAGGCCAATGCCATCATCTTTGTGGTGGACGGCAAGGAAGGGCTGACGACGCTGGATCAGCAGGCCGCCGAGTATGTCCGCAAGTCGGGCAAGCCGGTGTTCATGCTGGTCAACAAGGTGGACGGCGGCGAGTTCGAAGCGAATATGCTGGCCGATTTTCATGCCCTGGGCATCGACATGATGGCGGTATCCGCCGCGCATGGCTACAACCTGACGGAAGTGCGCAAGGCCGTTCGTCGGTTTGTGCTCGATCTTGGTCTGTTCATGGAGGAAGAAGCCGAGGATGAGGAACGCGGCCTGCGTTTGACCATGCTCGGTCGTCCCAATGCGGGCAAGTCTTCCCTGGTCAACTCCATTATCGGCAAGGACCGGCTTATCGTCAGCGACGTGGCCGGGACCACCCGGGACAGCATTGATGTCACCTTCGAGAAAGGGGGCAAGCGCTACACCTTTGTGGATACGGCAGGTGTGCGCAAACGCGCGAATATTCAGGATCACCTGGAAAAAATCAGCGTCATTCGCGCCCTGAAGAATTCCAAGCGGTCCGATATAACCATCCTGGTCATCGACATTACCCTTGGGGTGGGACGGCAGGACAAGCGGCTCATTGAGTTTCTGGCCCGCGAGAACGTGCCGTTCATCGTCGTGGTCAACAAGGCGGACCTGATTCCCAGAGGGGAGACCAGGAAAGCCCTGGAGGCCTTTGAGCAGGAACTGCGGATCGTTCCGCATGTGCCTGTAGTCATGACCTCGGCCGAGAAGGGCGTCGGCATCGGCAAGCTGCTGCCCATGGCGGAGGCGATGCGCGCGGAGTGTGAAATCCGCATTGGTACCGGGCTGCTGAACCGCTCCCTGGCCGCCGTGCTGGAAAAGCAACAGCCGCCGGTGGTAAAGCGGCGCCGGGCCAAGTTTTTCTATGTGACACAGGCGGACGAGGACATCCCAACCTTTGTCTTTTTCTGCAACGACCATACGTTGGTCAAGACGTCGTATGCCCGTTATCTGGAGAACCAGTTCCGCAAGATGCTGGGGATCAAGTCAGCGCCGGTAAACGTGGTTTTCCGCTCCAGCCATGAGAAGAAAGAGTTTGAAAAAAGCCGCGGTATTTCCGGCATCGGCAAGCGTGGTCCGGGCCGGGAGCGCATTGGTGGAGCCAAGACAAGGCGTCATGAGCAGAAGTACAAAGCGCTCAAAAGCAAGCGCCGCCGAGAGGCCGATGACGAGAAAAAACAGAAATAATGCCCGGATTCATTGACAAGAACGGGTTGAAAAGGTAGGGCATCTTTTCGTTTGTCGGTACGGATTTCGTCCGGCAAACATATTGGAGAAGTGGCCGAGTTGGCTGAAGGCGCACGCCTGCTAAGCGTGTTATGGGCGTAAAACCCATACGAGAGTTCAAATCTCTCCTTCTCCGCCAGATTTCAAGGGGTTACGTGTGAAAACGTAACCCCTTTTTTGCTATTTTACTACAGACCGGTATTTCTACCGCTGCCTTTTTGAATAGCTTGAGTGGAGGAAGGTCGTTTCGACGAGAGAACATGATGCCACCTTGCCTCAAGGCAGAGGGCGGTGTCTGGGAAAAGTGTACCATTAGAGATAAGAGGTAACGATGTTCATACTTGAAAAGCCATATGTTTCCGATTTGTTGCGTGAGACGCTTGCAGAGATGAATCTGCCGGTTCTGGATAACCAGGTGGCTCGGGAGGCCTTTGTCAAAAAAGGGGCGGGGCGGATCAATTTATGTCCCGAAGAGGAATTCGTACAGCTGTACAGCAAGGATGCCTGTCAGCCTGTGTACTCGAATTCCGAGAACGCCATCGAGTGGATCAATACCCATCTGGCAGATGGGGAACTGCCCGCCAAGATAAAAATTTTCAAGGACAAGTCTGCTTTTCGGGATTTGGTTAAAGATCTGTGGCCGGACTTTTCCTACCGCACCGTTGCTTTCGAAGACCTGGATTCTGTCGATCCCAATGACATTCCGATTCCCTGTGTGCTCAAGCCCTGCGTGGGTTTTTTCAGCCTTGGCGTTCATATGGTGGAGTCCAGGGAAGGATTCAAGTCCGCAGTCCGGGCCGTGCAGGATGAAGTGGAGAGTATCCGGTCCATGTATCCGGCCGAGGTGCTTCAGCTGGACAACTTCATCATCGAGCAGTGCATCGAGGGTGAGGAATTTGCCGTGGATGCCTATTACGACTGCTCCGGCAAGCCTGTTATCCTCAATATATTCGGCCACCTCTTTGCTTCAAGCGATGACGTGGGCGACCGTTGCTATATATCCTCGGCCGAGATCATAGAACGGCACCTCGGCCACTTTACCGAGTTGCTGGAAAAGATAGGGACGCGTGCGGGGCTCAGGAACTACCCCATTCATATCGAAGTACGGGTGGACGACGCAGGCAACATCGGCGTCATTGAGGTGAACCCCATGCGTTTTGCCGGATGGTGCGTCACCGACCTTGCCTGGTATGCCTACGGGATCAATCCGTATAAGTATTTCATGCAAGGAATGGCTCCGGACTGGAAGTCGATCTGTGAGACGCGGAAAGACAAGGTTTATGCCATGATTATCGGTGACATAAACTCCTCGCTGGACAGGTCGAAGATAAAGAGCGTGGACTATGGCGCATTCCGTTCCGTATTCAGCAACCTGCTGGAGTTGCGGGAGATTGATTATCAGGAATATCCTGTATTCGCCTTTGCCTTCGCCGAGGTGGATGCAGGCAACATGGACGAGTTAAAGCGTCTGCTGTTTGCTGATTTCAGTACCTACCTTAAATTTTAGACGAATCTGCATTGAAGGGCCTGTCCGAGAGGATGGGCCCTTTTTCTTTTCATAAAAGCGTTTCCTTCTCCGCCATCCTTGTTGCCCCAAGAATGGTCTGTGGGCTATTGGGAATGGTAGGGTGCTCCGTATGGAACACCTCGCCAACCCAGTTCGGCCGGATGGGGACGCACTGACATGATATCTTTTCTTCCAGGTCTCGGAAGTCCAGCCTGTGCGCGGCCGAATGCAACCGTTTCGGAGGTTCAGGATGGTGGAAGCAGTGAGACTGGCCTTTGATGCCATTGGGCTTTGCCAGGTTCAATATGACCAGGTGGACAATCTTTGGGGGTATTTCAGCGTTGTCACACTGGCTGTTGTCGGCTTTGTCGTCAGCCGCGACAAGGCGGTACGGTCGATGCGTGAATCGTTTGCCATTGTCGCCGCATACATTGTTTTTTGCATCAGTAACAACATTGCGCTCTATAAAGGGCAGAAGTTGCTATATGCCCTTGCGGAAAGGGCGATGGAATTGAGCGGCGCGGCGAATATTCCGCTTCCCGAGTTGAGGCCACTCAGCCCGGCTGCGGTCTGGGCCTGCCATCTGAGCATGATCGTGGCCGTAAGCCTCGGTACGCTGCTGGTGGCTTTCTACCGGGTAAGAGCTGGCCAAAAGGCATAGAAAAGGGCCTTCGGACATTGTCCGAAGGCCCTTGTTTTTTGTCTTGCCGTGTTTTGGCCTACAGGAAGGCGTAGACCGCGAACAGGCCGGTAACCGACATGGTGATGGTGTAGGGCAGCGCCAGCATGACCATCCGGCCATAGGAGAGGCGGATGACTGGTGCCAGGGCGCTGGTAAGCAGAAAGAGGAACGCTGCCTGTCCGTTCGGGGTGGCCACGGACGGGATGTTGGTGCCGGTGTTGATGGCAACGGCCAGCTTGTCGAAGTGGTGCATGAGGGCATGCGCCTGTTCGGCAGCGGCAGCAGGCAGGGTGGCCAGTACATCGGCACGGGCAACGTGCGGATCGGTCAGCTTGTCCATCAGGGCCTGGCCGGACATGCCGATGCCGGGAATGGCACCCAGGGCGTGGATGAAGTGCAGCTTGGTTTCCGAGATGTAGACGGTGGCCACGAAGACGTTATCCGAGATGGACGAGAGCAAACCGTTGGCAATGTAGTATGCCGCCAGCTGATCCTGTCCGTGCAGGCTCAGAACGAAGTTGATGATGGGGTGGAACAGCTCCTGGGAGTGGATAACGGCCACGATGGAGAAGAAGACAACCAGCAGGGCGGTAAAGGGCAGAGCCTCCATGAAAGCGTGCCCCAGCTGATGCTCTTCCGTGACGCCGGTGAAGGCCGTCAGCAGTACGATGACCGACAGGCCGATGAGGCCGACAGCAGCCAGGTGGAAGGCCAGGGCGCACACGAGCCAAATGCCGGTGATCATCTGGATGACCAGCTTCAGCTTTGCTTTGGTTCCGCCTTTTTCTTCCATTTCGATGGCTGTTTCCAGCAGGAAGGAGCGGATGTTGCCGGGCAGCTGGTAGCCGTAGCCGAAGATATGGAACTGTTCCACGGCCAGGCAGGTCAGCAGGCCAATGACGAGCACGGGCATGGTGACGGGTGCGGCGTGGAGAAAGAACGGAATGAAGTGCCAGCCCATCTCGCCGCCGACCAGCAGGTTCTGCGGCTCGCCAACCAAGGTACAGACACCGCCGAGTGCGGTACCTACGGCACCGTGCATCATCAGGTTACGCAGGAAGCCGCGGAACTGAAGCAGTTCTTCGCGGTTGACTTCTTTCACCGCATCGTCGGAGGCTAGATCATGGACATCGTCGGCTTTTCTGTCGGATACAAAGCGATGGTATACATTGTAGAATCCGAAGGCCACGGCCATGATGACGGCCGTAACGGTCAGGGCATCCAGGAACGCGGAAAGAAAAGCACCGGCGAGACAGAAGAGCAGGGCGATGATTTTCTTGGACTGGATGCGCACCAGGATGCGGGTGAAGGTGAACTGCAGAAAGTCCTTCATGAAGTAGATACCGGCGACCATGAAGATCAGCAGCAGAATGACTTCAAAGTTCTTCAGAGCTTCGTGGTAGACGGTCTCGGGCGAGGTCATGCCAAGGAGGATTGCCTCCATGGCAAGCAGACCGCCAGCGGGTAGAGGGTAACACTTGAGGGCCATGGCCAGGGTAAAGATGAACTCGGCGATAAGGGCCCATCCTGCGACGAACATGCCGGCTGTCAGGATCAGCACCGGATTCAGAATAAGAAAGGCGATGATGGTCAGTTTGTACCATCCGGGGGCGCTTCCGAGGAAGGTCTCCATGAAGGTTTTGGACAAAGTCGGTTTCATTCACAGTCTCCTTGAATACGACAAAAACGCCTCATTGCGGCGGTTGGGGAGGATTGCGGTCCCGTGCCGAGGCGTCGAGTCTATGCAGTATTCGGTTGTCGATGAGTAAAGTCGGGTGGCTTACATTCTCCCAAAAAGGCGCCGGTTCGGAACCGGCGCCCTGCTTGGAGCTAATAAAAAAGCATCAGTGCGGCGATCATCACGACCATATATAATACGGTCATGCCTGCCCCACTCCTGACATAGTCAATGGTCCGATATCCTCCCGGACGCATGATCAACGCGTTGACCTGGTGGGTGGGCAGTACGAAGGTGTTCGATGCTGCGACAGCCACAGTCAGAGCGGCAACGCGTGGGTCCACACCCGCATTGAGGGCCATATTCATGGACAGAGGGACCAATAACACCGTCGCTCCCACATTGGAAGCCACTAAAGTGAAAAATGATGTCAGGATTCCTATAACGGTTAATAGAACAACCGGAGTTGGAGAGCCGAGCGCGGCCATGATCGTATCCGCGATATACTTGGCTGCGCCTGTGTTTTCGAAGGCCATGCCCAGGGGAATAAGGCCGCCGAGGAGGAACACGGTCATCCAGTCCACGGACTGATAGGCTTCGTCGATGGTCAGAACTTTGGTCAAGACCATACCCAGTGCGCCTGTAAGCAGGGCGATGGAGAGTTGGACGTGGAAGCCGAGGATCATGACCAGGGAGATGGCCAGCCACATCAGGGCTACCTTGGCCTTTTCCGTGCGCAGGAGTTCACCCTTGACCGTCTCGGTGAAGACAAGGTCGGGCAACCCCTTGAGCATGTGGAACATTTCCCAACGACCGTGCAGCAGCAGGGCGTCGCCGGATTCGATAATGATGTCGTTCAGGCCGCTGACAAAGATCTTGTCACCCCGGAAGATGGCCAGGGGAGATACCTGGAACCGCTGGCGTACGCGCAGGTCGCCCAGAGTCTTGCCCACCAGTTCGGAACGCGGGGTGAGGATACCTTCCATGATGCCCGCGTTGTTCGGGGAAAGCTCTTCCGCAAAGGTGACCAGTTCAGGCTGGAGTTCCCAACCCATGTCTTCGGCCATGTGCTCCACGAACTCCTGCGGGCCAACCACCACAATGTGGTCGCCGGGCTGAATGATTTCCTCAGGCGTGGGGGCAAAGATTTGCGTTTTGCCGCCATCGCGCGCGATGGCAACCAGGGTGCAGAAGTAGATGGGCCTCAGGTCCAGGGACTTCAGGGTCTCCTCGCTGCTCCATCCTTCGGGGATGTAGAGTTCGAACAGGGTTCCTACGTTGTTGTAGGTGCTGCTCAGAACGGAGGACATGGGGCCGGCCATCTCTTCCTCGGCCCGGTTCGGGAGAATGAACCGGCCAAACAGGATGAAGTATATGAGTGCGGCAGCGACCAGCAACAGACCTACGGGCGTGACGCTGAACAGACCGAATGCCTCATATTTTTTGCCGCCCACGACCATGAGGTCGTTGAGCAGGATGAGCGGGCTGGAACCGACCAGGGTCAGGCAGCCGCCGATGATGGCACAGAATCCCATGGGCATCAGCAGACGGCCCACCGGCACGCCGGTCTGGTTGCCGATGCGTTTGGCCGCGGGCAGAAAAAGCGCTGCGGCGCCGATGTTCTGCATGAAGCCGGAGATGATGGCCACGGTACCGGCAATGAGCGTCATTATCCGCGATTCGCTTTTACCGGCGAATTTGAGAATGACACGCGCCATTGAGTTCATGACACCCGTCTTGTCCAGCCCGGCACCGATGATGATGACGGCGATGATGGAAACGACGGCATTACTGCTCAGACCGCTGATGGCCTGCTGGGGCGTAACCAGGCCGAGCAGAGGCAGGAGCACCATCATGATGATGCCCACTACATCCACTCGGACCCACTCGAAGATGAAGAGGAGGACAGCAAAGGCCAGTACGGCCATCACCGTTATGATTTGAGGGGTCATTTGAAGTCCTTATGAAACCTGGAGATCAAGTTTGGTTAGGGCAACGCCTTATTTGGCGTGCAGCGTTGCCCGGGTGTAGACCGGGATGCTGCTCCTGTTCTTGCAGACTACAGCGGAGTCATCCATTACGTAGCGGAACTGGGGGTCCTTTTCATGCATACGGGCGACAATGGTGTCCTCGTTGCCCTGCTGAATCTCATGGTTGAAGGCGAGGCCTGCCTCGGCCGCCTTGCAGGAGAAGTACTCGATGTTGCGTTTCGCCTCGGAGGTAAACCCGGCAAAGTCACGGCCGGATTCATCCACGTTGAGGGCAACCAGCGAACTGCGGGTCTTTTTGGCGATGTTGACGGCATAGTCCGCAACGCCTCGGGAGAAGTTGTCGCCTTTGCAAACAATCAAGATCTTACACTGCCGTCCTTCCTGGCAGGTCGTGGTCTTCACGGCGCGGGGCGCGGGCTTGGCCACGGGGGCCTTTACCTGGCGGGAGCCGCCAATACGCTTGAACAGGTTCATCATAGGATTACCTCCTGACTGTTCTCTGAGATGTTGTTCGTGACAGACAACCCAGGTTCCGGTGCTGCAAGTGTTGCAGTTTGCGGCGGCCTGCGTTTCATAATGCCTATCAACTACTTTCCTCAATGCGCTGAAGAGGGTCATGTCTCGCTCCTTGTGTTAAAGGTTGGAGATGGCGATGCCACCCTTGCGTCATAGTGCTTGTGAATCAAAACACATGCCAATTTTAAACAATGATTTAACTATATGATTTAAAAGGATAAGTAATATTTTTTATGCATGCTTTCCCCGTGAGACGATGCAGGATGCAACGTTTGTCCCCCAGAGGGTGGGGGCGTTTACGCAAATCCGGGAACATCTACAAAAATGCGTGATGCATTTTGTAACGGTGCTGATTGCGATAGGAGGCAAAAAAAAGGATTTCCGAGTGTGACTCAGGATTATTCCAAGAATAAAATAGCAAAAGATTAATTTACATTTTTTTGAAATAATTGGGAAAATATTTTTTTTGTTTCGAAATGAACCTGGTTTTGATAAAAAAACGGAAGGATGAGAGGGGCGAACATGGCAGAAGTGCATATTGTTGCAATATGCACCCTTAACAAGGCATATTCCCCATGGTATACGCAATAAACACAGCTAGCTGCGATGGCATGGCCCGGTTGTGAGGCCGATACGCAGTCCCCACAGGAGGCGCATATGCGGTGGTTTGGAAAAGAATCGAAACCGGCTTCGGAGACAGATTCGGAACCCCCTAAAACCGTGCCGGCTCCTGCTCCCAGGAGCATGCTGCGCGAGAAGGTCGAGGAGGCCGGGCTGCCCCCGGAAATCCTTGCCGCCGCGCGTGTCGAGTGTGAGCGCATCGAGAGCGTTGACCCCGCATCGCCGGAATACGCCATTGCCTCTTCTTATATTGAATGCATCCTTTCCCTTCCGTGGAGCGCCACGACAAAGGACGATCTGGATATCGTCCGGGCCGAACAGGTCCTCAACGCCCGACATTTCGGGCTGAGCCATGTGAAGGAACGCATCCTTGAATTTCTGGCGGTCAAGCATCTGCGCGGCCAGCGGCAGGGACGCATCCTGCTGGTGGATGATGAGCTCATTGCGCGTGAAAACCTCTCCATCGTTTTTCAGGCCGAAGGGTTCGCCGTGGAGGCCGTGGCCAATGGCCTGGAAGCGGTGGATGCCATGGAGCGGGAGCCTGCCGACATCGTGGTTTCCGACCTCAAGATGGACGGCATGGACGGCATGGACCTGTTGCAGGAGCTGCGCAAGCGATGGCCGGATACCAAGGTCATCATGATAACCGGCTATGCCACCGTCAAGACGGCCGTGGCCGCCATGCGTCAGGGGGCGGATCAATATCTGGGCAAGCCTGTCAATTTGACCAAACTTCGTGAATATGTTCACGAGCTGTATGGGCAAAGCCTGCGTGCCAGGCATCTCAAGGGCCCCATTCTCTGTTTCTCCGGGCCTCCCGGCGTGGGCAAGACGTCCATCGGACAGGCCATAGCCGAGGCCATGGGGCGCAAGTTCTTTCGTCTTTCCCTGGCGGGCCTGCATGATGAGGCCGAGTTGCGGGGACACCGCCGCACCTATGTCGGCGCCATGCCGGGCCGTATCATTCAGGGACTTCAGAAGGTGGGGTCGCGCAACCCGGTGATCATGCTCGACGAGGTGGACAAGGCGGTTCAGGATTTCAAGGGAGACGCGGCCTCCGTCCTGCTCGAACTGCTTGATCCCGAACAGAATACCGCATTCGTGGATCACTATCTGGGGTTGCCTTTCGATCTTTCGGGAGCGCTGTTCATCTGCACGGCCAACATGGTGGAGCGGCTGCCCGGTCCGCTGCGCGACCGCATGGAGGTCATCGAGTTTTCGAGCTATACCCGCCGGGAGAAAGAAGAGATAGCGGCGCGTTACCTGGTGCCCGACCAACTCCAACAGCACGGGCTGGAGGAAGGGGATGTCTCCGTTACTCCTGCGGCGTTATCTTTTATTGTCGATGAGTATACCCGCGAGGCGGGATTGCGTGGGCTCAAGATGCAACTGGCGGCCCTGTGCCGCAAGCTGGCCAAGCGAAGGCTGGCCGAGGGCGAGAGCCGTGTGACGGTGGATGAAGCCATGGTTGCCGAGTTGCTCGGACCGCCGTCCTTTGCTCGAACGGCCGCCCAGGCGGAACCAAAGGTTGGATTGGCCACCAGTCTGGTCTGGACCGAAAACGGGGGCGAGATCATTTTTGTGGAGAGCGCGCGGATGCGCGGCAGCAAGCAGCTTTTGCTTACCGGATCGCTGGGCGAAGTGCTACGCGAGTCGGCCCAGACCTCCCTGAGTTACATCCGCAGCCATGCCGAAGCGTACGGCATTGATCCTGATTTTTACGAGACTTCCGATCTGCATGTACACATTCCGGCCGGAGCCGTAACCAAGGAAGGGCCGTCCGCCGGGCTGACCATTACCCTGGCGTTGATTTCCCTGCTGACGGGGCGTCCCGTGCGCCAGGATGTGGCCGTAACCGGCGAGGTCTCCCTGTTGGGCGAGGTCCTGCCTGTGGGCGGCGTGCGGGAAAAGCTCATGGCCGCCCAGTCCTCGGGCATCACCACCGTGGTTTTGCCGCAGGGGTGTGCGGGGCGAGTGGAGCGCCTGGAGGAAGACGTTGTGCAGGGGGTTGATATCCGCCTCGTCTCAAATGTGGAGGAGGCGGCCCGAATCGCTCTTTGTGAGGCTATTCCAGACCGTAGCGTTTGATTTTGCGCCACAGTGATACGCGGTCGATGCCGAGAATGCGCGCGGCCTGCGTCTTGTTGCCGCTCGATGCCGCCAGCACCTTGCGTATGTGCGCCTTTTCCAGGTTCTCCAGTGTGGGCAGCGGGTCTTCAGTCTGGTCCTCGCTGATCTCGATAGGCAGAAGGTCCTTGGTGAATACGGTTCCCTGCCCCAGAGCCAGCGCCCGTTCCACGATGTTTTCCAGCTCGCGTGCATTGCCGGGGAAAGGGTAGTGCATGAGAATATCCAGTGTCTCCTGGGCAATGGAAGTTATGGTCTGTCCCGGCTGCCGATGTTTTTCCAGAAAATGCCCGATGAGGATGGGGATATCCTCGCGATGCTCGCGCAGGGGCGGGGCGTGCAGGGTGACGACGTTCAGGCGGTAGAACAGGTCCTGTCGGAACTCGCCGCGTTCGACCATTTCCCTAAGATCGCAGTTGGTGGCCGCAACCACCCGGATGTCCACCGGGATTTCCCGGGTTCCACCCACGCGCAGGAAGGTCCTCTCCTGCAAAACCCGCAGCAGCTTGACCTGCATGTTCAGCGGCAGTTCGCCGATCTCGTCAAAGAAAACCGTGCCGCCGTCCGCGACTTCCAAAATGCCTTTCTGCCCCCGGTTGGCCCCGGTAAAGGCTTCCTTTTCATGGCCGAAGAGTTCCTTATCCATCAGTTCGGCCGTGAATGTGCCGCAGTTGATGGCCATGAACCGCTCCTCGGAGCGGGGACTGAGCTGGTGAATGCCTTGGGCCACCAGTTCCTTGCCGGTGCCGGTTTCGCCCTGGATGAGCACGTTGCAGTTCATTTGGGCGAGCTGCTTCACGGTCTTTTTCAGTTGGACAAAGACCTCGCTCTGGCCGACCAGCGGAATGTCGCTTTTGCCTTGGTCCAGCAGGCGGCGCAGGCGCAGCACCTCGGCGGACAGGGCGTGCTGTTCCAGGGCTCGCTCCACCTGAATCCGCAGTTCATCGAGCTTGAAGGGCTTTTCGATGTAGGAGTGCGCTCCCTTTTGCATCGCTTCCACCGCGTTGGAAACGGTGGCGTGGCCGGTGACCACGATGACCATGATGTAGGGGTGTCTGGCCCTGGCCCTGTCCAGCATCTCGATGCCGTCCATGCCGGGGAGCATCAGGTCGGTGATGACGAGATCGTACTCCCTTGCTTCCAGCTCCCGCAGGCCTTCCTCGGCCGAGGCCATGGCCGTGACGTGGTGGCCGCTGTTGGTCAGAATATGGGTCAGGTTTTCCCTGGCGATGCGCTCGTCCTCAACGACGAGGATGGAGGCTGCGGTCATGCTTGGTCCTCTTTCATGAGGGGCAGCCGGATGGAAAAGGTCGTGCCCTGGCCGGGTTTGCTTTCCACTCGGATGGCCCCCTGGTGTTTTTCTATGATGCCGTAGACGATGTAGAGTCCGAGTCCGGTACCCTGCCCCACTTCCTTGGTGGAGAAGAACGGGTCGAACACGCGTTGCAGTGTTTCGGCGGTCATGCCTTCCCCGGTGTCGGCGATGGTGATGACCTCAAACTCCTCGTCACGGGTGGCCTTGATGTCGATGGAGCCTCCTTCCGGTCCCACGGCCTGGATGGCGTTCAGGATCAGGTTGATGAAGGCCTCCTGGAGGCGTTGCCGGTCCACGAGCATGATGAGGTGGTCCGGGACATCCAGGTTGATGGAAATTCGCGGTCCGGTCTGGCTCGAAACCAGACGTACGGCCCCTTCCAGCACGGATTTGATGGGATAGGGGGCGGGGGCGAAATCCTTGTGTCGGGAAAATTCCAGCAGTCCTTTGACGATGTCTCTGGCCCGCAGGGTCTCCTGGGCGATGTTGGTCATCATCTTGTCGGCAAACTCGCTCTGTCCGGTGGTTTCTTCTGATAAAATCTGCGCCGAGGTCGAGATGTTGTTGAGCGGATTGTTCAGCTGATGGGCGATGCCGGAGGCCAGTGTACCGATGGAAGAGAGTTTTTGGGCCTGTACAAGCTGAATCTGCCGTTTCTGCAACTCCTCCACCATGGAATTCAGCGCCACGTAGACCTGCTGGATTTCATCATGGGCGTTGTTGACCGGGAAGGGGGCAAAGGTTCCCTGGGCTATCTGACGGGTGGCTTCCTGCACCTGCCTAAGCGGCGCAAGGATGCTCTTGCTGACGAAGAAGACCAGAGCCAGTACGACCAAAGCGCCCACGGCCATGGCAATGAGCAGGGTGACCCGCAATCGACTGTTGATGACGAGGATGGACTCGCGTTCGAATTCGGCAATGGCTCGGGAATGTTCCACCAGATCCTGGCCAGCCTCTCGGATGGCTCTGGCGCGGGGGCCGTCTTCCACAATGTTTGCGGCGTCGGCTTCGTAGCGGTCGAGCAGAGAGCTGTAGAGCGCAAGTCCTTTTTGCAGTGCCAGGCCATGCTTGCGGCCTCCGGGGCGGTCTATTTCCGCAGACAGGTTGTCGAGGATGGCGCTGGCTTTTTTGATGTTTTCCCGGTTCAGGGAGAACATGGAGCTGCTATGGTAGAGGAAATAGTTCTTTTCCTCGCGTCTGATTTCCAGAATCAGGTTGCGCAGGTCGTCGGTCCGCTCCACCAGCAGGACCTCCTGCTGCAACTGGTCCAGGTTGGACAGCGACAGGAAGGCAATGCTGCCGAAGGCGACGATGAAGATGGCTATGCCGATGACGATGGATTGCCTGAGATTCGGTTTGACCATGAAAATTCCCTCGCGCGAACACTATGCCCGCCCACGGGAAAAGGCAAGGCGAGGGTGTGTTACCTTTGGTCCTTGGTGGGGATACCTGCCAGTTCCAGACTTTGTTCAATCCAGAGGCACTGGGCGGCAAGTACGGCGTTGGTGGCGTGAGCCTGCCTGTGGCAAAGGCGGTAATCGGTTCCATCCTGGCCACCTTTATCGCCACTGCGCTTTCCGTGATTATCAGCCTGTTTTCCGCCATAGGCATCTCCCGGTACGGCCGGAACCGGAAAGACGACCCTCCCACTTTGTGATCAACTACAAAGAGCCATCCATGTACACCGAGGCGCAACGGGAATTTCTGGATGCCAACCTGTCTCGTATTGCCAGCTCCGGAGGGCGGTTGACCTTTTCCATGAATTTCTCGGCCACCTATCTGGGCTGCGAGTATCTCGTGGAACCCGCTGAATGGTAAGGCGTAAAGGCTGTGCGATACGGCATCTCCCGCCCGTTTCCATCCGGTATCAACGACCATTTCACCAACGACGATACGGGGCGTGTGGCTTCCCATATCGTCGGGTTCGTCAAGGCGTGCGAGGCCATAGGTCTTCGTGTCGGAATGGATTGTTCGGTGCGACTCTGTGACCTGAAAGTGGAGGCCCGGCGCTATCTGGAACGTCTCTCCATGAAGTTCTCCGGTGTCGGCCCTCCGTCCATGGATGTGTGCATCCCGACTGGCGGCATCCTACTGCCTGCCCATGCGCAATGTGTGCGTGAGGGGCGTGACCGCCTTTCCCCGTCTGGATGCGATCATAGGTATTTTGCAGAAAAGGTTAGCTCCGTCCGCCAGTCAAATGTCTCTACCGACGGTCTTGAATGTCGCGATTTCATGCGCCGCTGCCGGGGCGGGGCCTGGCCCTGCGCCGCGAAAGGGCGGGACAGGTTTCGGTTGCTCCGGAGAGGCAGGGAAAGTAGAGGATATCCATCATGACCAAGCATACCATCGTCACCAGCTGTACCCGTGACTGCCCCAACACCTGCGGTCTTGTTGCCACTGTGGAGGACGGGCGGCTTGTCAAACTCGTCGGGGACCCGGCTCATCCGCTGACCAAGGGGGCGGCCTGTCACAAGACGGCCAAATATGTCCGGCGCGTCTACAGCCCGGAGCGGATTACCCGTCCCATGATTCGCAGGGAGGGCGTCTGGGAGCAGGTCTCCTGGGACGAGGCGCTGGATTTGATCGCCTCCACCATGCAGCGAATCAAAGAGGAGTCCGGCCCGGAGGCCGTCCTTTATTACCAGGGGTACGGCGAACGCACGGCCCTCAAGCTGCTCAACAAGTATTTCTTCAATCTTTTCGGTGGGGCAACCACCATGTACGGTTCTCTGTGCGGCGGTGCCGGGCAGGGTTCTCAGAATCTCGACTTTGGCGAACGGGTGTCCCATGATCCGCTGGACCATCTGAACAGCAATTCCATCATTCTCTGGGCGCGTAATCCGGTTTCGACAAATATTTCGCTGGTCTCCATCGTCAGCGATGTGCGGAAGCGGGGCGGGACCGTCGTTGTCATCGATCCCGCCAACAGCCGTTCCGTGGCCTTGGCCGACCGGCATATAAAGCCCCGGCCTGGAGGTGACGGCTACCTTGCCATGGCCGCAGCCAAGCTCATTCTGGCAGCCGGGGCCGAGGACCGAGCTTTCATCGAAGAACACAGCGTTGGTTTTGCCGAGTACAAGGCTATTCTGGATCGTTACACCATGGAGGAACTCTGCGAGCTGGCCGGTGTGCCGATGAAGGACTGTCATTTCTTGGCCGATGTGCTTATGCGGCAGCATCCCACGGCAACGCTGCTCGGATGGGGGCTGCACCGCTATGAATATGCCCATCACATGATCCGGCCAATCGATGCCCTGGGCGGCATAAGCGGCAACATCGGTGTGCCGGGCGGCGGCGTGAGCCAGGGGTTCGAGGAATACGGCCCTTATGATCAGCAGTGGTGGGGCGATCATCTGCATCCGGACCACAGGACTCTGCTCATTCCCAAAGTGGGCGAGGAGATTCTGAACGCCCGCGATCCGGAAATCCGCATGATCTACGTCACAGCGGGCAACCCATTGTGCATGGCCCCAAATTCCGCGCGTATCGCCGAGGCGTTTCGCAAAATGGAACTGGTCGTCTATTCGGGCCATTTCATGGACGACACGGCGGATTTGGCAGACGTCTTTCTGCCCGCCACGACTTTCCTGGAAGAGGATGACGTGGTTGCCGGGTATGGGCACAACTATGTCGGCCCTGTGAACAAAGCGATAGAGCCTGTCGGTGAGTGCAAATCGGAATTTCACATGTTTTATGAACTGGCCGCGCGGTTTCCTTTTGCGGACCTGTATCGCCGTTCCGTGGACGAGTGGCTCGAAACCATCTGTTCCCCCATTCGGGAGCAGGGCTGTGGCCTGGAGACCTTGCGCAAGGGAGCTTTTCGGTTGGATGCGCCTATGGTGCCTTATGCGGACGGCGTCTACCAGACCGAGAGCGGCAAGTTCCAGTTCATGACGGAATTCACTCCGGCTGAGGCAAAGCGGGATAAATGCTATCCGTACAAGTTCCTGACCATTGCGCCGCACGGATATATTTGTTCCGAACGGACCTCTACCGAGCACTGCGCCTTGTCGGAGATTTGGCTCAATGCCGATGAAGCTGATCGCCGGGGGCTTCGGGACGGCAGCGTGGTTTGGCTCGTCAGTCCGGTGGGCCGGGTGCGGGCTCGGCTCAAGACTGATTCCGACATGCGGTCGGACGTGGTCATTGCCGAGCGTGGCGGATGGACCAAGAACGGGCATGGCCTGAATCTTCTGACTCTGGATATTGCCAGCAAGGTGGGGAATGGAACGCCGTTTTACGAAACAGCGATAGACGTGTTGCCGGTGAAGGAAGCGGTGAAGCATGTTCTGGTGATCCGCAATTCGGACAAGTCGCCGGGCGGGAATTTCTGCAAGGAATTGGAGCGGCGGGGGGCCGTACTGCACGAGGTTGTTGCCGTGGACGGAGAGGCGTTGCCCGATTCTCCGCAGGGATACGACGGCATGGTCGTGCTGGGCGGACCGCAACATGTCTATGAGGACGAGGGGATTCCGTATCTTACCGGCCTGCTGCAACTGATGCGTGACTTTGATGCGGCGGGCAAGCCCGTGGCCGGAATCTGCCTGGGTTGCCAACTCCTGGCTCGTGCCCACGGTGCCGCAACCTGGAGCATGGATGCCTTGGAGTATGGTTACGTCTCACATGAGTTGACTGAGGCCGGGCGTCTTGATCCGCTTTTTGCTGAGATCAATGACCTCCCCAAGGTGATGGAATATCATGAGGATTCCTTTGACTTGCCGGAAGGGGCTGAATTGCTGGTCCGAGGGGAGGACTGTCCGAATCAATGCTTTCGGGTCGGTAACGTTTCTTACGGATTCCAATTCCATCTGGAGGCGGACTCGGCCATCGTGGAAGATTGGATAACGATGTATCGTCAGGAGCAGGATGGAACCCACGCCATCTATCGCGATAGATTCGATGAATCGTTTTTTCTGGAAATGCACGCTCGCCTGCCGCTTCTGGCAGAGGCCTCGGACATGTTTTGTCGAATTGTGGCCGCCAATTGGTTCGGCCTGATCTCCGACTGATCCGATCACCCCCTTTCATCTCGACTGCGCATTCGTCTGCTTGCCTCCTGGCGGTCCCATGTTATAGGAACATGCAGGTACTGTATTTGCAAAGGTAAGACTGTACGGCGGGTTGCCGTCAATATCTTGAAAGCAGGCGTTGTGGAATGATCGATTTGTGGGCGCAGCTGGATTATCTGCGGGATGTTCAGCGCAATTTCGGGGGCATGGGTGGACGGCTCGACATGTTGAGCGTGTTCGCCAAGATCCTCTCTTTTGTAGTGCCCGTGGTGGTTGTCGTCGCGCTCTGGGTGTATCGGCATGTCTTCACCTTTGCCTTCCTGCGGTTTTTCGCCCGCATCTTTGCCCCGCACAGCGGCAAGATCGTCGAAAACTACCTGGTCACCAAAGGGGTGATGCTGGACATCTACCTCATCTCGAATTCGGGAGAAGTGCGCAAGCTGGCCAATGCGCGGATTACCGAAGTCTTGAACGGAAAGATGCGGTTGCAGCTGGTGGTGGCTGCTCCCACCGGGCTGAAGCTCAAGAACCGCCGGGTCATCTGCTATTGCAAACCATTTACCTACAACGGGAAGCGGATAAACGCCTTTTTCACTCTCATCGGCAGTGCGGTCAAACGCGGATCGACGATCAAGTCCATGACGCTTTTGACGCCGATCAGCTACAAGTTCGTCATTCGGCGTCGGTACTCCCGGCAGCAGACAAAGGAAGGCACGGTCAGGGTTAAGGCCTGGGACGGCAGCAAGCGCAAGACCTTTTCCATGCTTCGGCCGGATATCCAGACCATAAACGACCCGGCCCGGTACAGCGACAAGATGCGGTTGACCGTGGAGAATATTTCGGCAGGCGGCATCCGTCTGTATATCCTGCATCCCAAGGGGCAGCTGCCTTCGCTTTCCAAGGGAAGCCAACTGGTCCTTCGCGTCAGCGTCTGGAGTCCGAAATCAAAGAAGTTTACCTATTTTAATGTGATAGGTACGATTAGAAGCCGATTCAAAGGCAAGGGTGGAGCCATCGGCCTTGGCATCCAGTTCACCGCTCACGGCGAAAAGGTGGGGAATCAGTTCGTCTGGAAGAATCTGCAAGGTGCACTCAAACCTTTGGCCGAGTTCCTCACCTCCATCGAAAACTAATCGTTCTTGTTACGGCAATCCGGGCAGATGCCGTAGAGATACATCTTGTGCCGGAGCAGTCGGTAGCCGTGGTCGGTGGCTAGCTTGAGCTGCTGTTTTTCGATGGTATCGTCGAATATTTCTATATTCTGACCGCATCGTTCACAAATAAGATGGTCGTGGTGGTCCTCGCCGTAGCTGATCTCGTAACGGGTCACGCCGTCGGCAAAGTCCAGCGGTTCCACAAGGCCGGATTCGCAGAGCAGCTTGAGCGTGCGGTAGACGGTGGCCTGCCCGACGGATTTGTCCCGTTTCTTGACCTTGGCGTAGAGTTCTTCCGATGAGAGATGCTCGCTGTGCTTGAGGAGCGTGTCGAGGATGAGCCTCCGTTGCGGGGTCATCTTCAAATTTTTGTCGCTAAGATAGCTGGCGAAAACTTCTTGTACGGATTTCATAGCGTAACCGGTCGTTATTGTGTGAATTGGGCTAATTTTTTCTTACGGGATGGAGGCAAACGTGTCAAACGGAAGTAGGGATTTCTTGGCCTACGCCTCCCACGGCATGGGCCGCAGGATAGAACGCAGTATTGATCTTGACAAGCAAGGCCTTGGTTTCTACAACCAGCTACCTTGTCGAAGCGGCCAAACCTGTGGCCGCCCCCACCCGGAGAGGTGGCAGAGCTCGGTTTAATGCGCTGGTCTTGAAAACCAGAGGCGGGGCAACCCGTCCGGGGGTTCGAATCCCTCCCTCTCCGCCAGAAAAAAATAAGCTAATTCAATAACTTACGAGTTTTTGATTAGCTTTTTTTGTTTAGCAAAAATCGAATATCAGCGTAACTTATTTGAATTGTTTATTATAATAATTTGTAAGATTGTTGTGGGGAAGGAAAGAGAGAAGTACTTTCTGTGGATCTTTTGATTGATGTCAGCAGTTACTCAAGTAAAGTAGCCGGTCAAACCTGTCGGGATTACAGGGTGATGACTTCAAGTCTCCATGATGCTATATCGTTCGCGAACATCCTAGTGGAAGCGGTGAGGCCACGGGAGATAACAGTTGAGGTGGTAAATATGCAGCCGCCCAGAATATTGTAGCTCTGAAAAAAGACTGGAGGGATAATGAACGTTGAACGCCTCGCACGCCTGCTTGATTTGATTGTGGATGACTTTGCAAATGAGGAGATCGTTGAGAAACTTGATCAACTTGCAACTGCATTACACACTAAACTGAATTCTCCACACCCGGATTATGATGAGCAGTTCAAAACTGCCCTGGATAATCTGTTTCATTCCCTTTCACAGAGCCCACTCAATGACCTTACTCCAAGTCAGGATTTGGTGTTCAAGGAGATTGATGCCTCGGAGAATGTCGGTAAGGGGTTGGCAGACCGTGTCATGAAGATTTTGGAAGAAAACACCATGACAATGAATCTTGCTCAACAGCAACTAGAGCAGTTGTCCGAAGAAGTCTCCACGTTCAAGGATAATGTTCGAGCTATCTTGAATGGACTCCAAAAGATGAATATCGAACCTGATTATCTTGAAGAAGGGGAGGCAGAGGTATCAATCGTATTTCCCATCGACAGCTCTGAAACCAGTCTGGATTACCTGAAACGAGAAGTTGACGATTTAAACAAGATTTTCAAAGTTTTGACTGAGGTTGTCGATGGAGATACCGAAAGCACCAAGCTGAGAGCGATTGGTTCGTCTTCGCTTCTGGTCACCGTTATGGCCTCTTTGGGGGTGGCCTTGGCAACCGCCAAAGTGATCAATCAACTTGTTGTGATTTACAAGAACGTCATGGAAATCAAAATCAAGCAGGAAGAGCTTGATATGATCAAAGGTAAGAACAAGCAGTTGTTGGATAAGATTCTTGAGGAATCCCAAACGGACGTTCTCAACCGGGGAATCAAGGATTTGGTCAAGGAATTGATCGCCATGTACAAAGGTGGCGACAAGGGCCGCAAGAAAGAGCTTGAGGGTTTTCTAGAAACCTACTTGAGAAAACTCGCCAAGAAATTTGATGATGGCTTTGGTTTTGAAGTGGACAGCGAGGAGCCGGAAAAGCCGGAAGCCGACGAAGATGGCAACATGGATAAAAAAGATTTGAAAGAATATGAGATCGCTGTTGCAACGCAAAAAGAGATTCAGAGCGCAAACGAGGCGTTGAAAAGTTTGCAACGGCATGAAGGTCCAATCCTCATGCTTGGTGCTGGGAAAGAGGAAGACGAAGAGGACCAGGCAGAAGAGTAGGGACGTTAATCGACTTGTAGATAGGCTCTATGAGTTGCAACGCAACACGGTGAAATGGGGTAGGACGGGGCGATGTCCTGATCCGTCGGAAGAATGCTCAACATGGATTCGAATTTGTGGTTCCCATTCGCGCGCTTAATCGTTGTGTGAATGTTGTGGCTAAATATCGTAACATGCTGAAATAATAAAAAGAGGGAGGGTTCGAATCCCTCCCTCTCCGCCAATTTTTTCTTGTGATTATGTCAGCTTTATTTGAGACTTTTGTAATAAAGTTTAGGGGAAAATCATATGCAGGAATATACGTCAGAAGAGTTGGAGAGGCGGCTCGGGGAGTTTGTTGAGCTTCCTGCGGATGTTCATCTCAGTGAGGATTTGAATGCCGCCTTGCGGTTGGCTGAACTTTTGCAATCCACTGGATACGCTTTTGAGCTGAAAGATATGAATCCCAAGAGTTTTGATACCAATTGGCGGGCTTCGTTTTGCTTGGGCAAGCGGACCTTCGAGTCAGAAGATTCGCAGTCGGCACTTGCCATTTGTACGGCGGCGTTGGCTGCACTTGAGGGGACCGAGGCCTAATTAAATTCGGGGAATGTTGTTGAGCACAGTCTCTGCTGTTTAATAAAGCAAAATTGAGCCCCGTCCCTCATGAGAGGGGCGGGGCTTTTTCGGCGTTATTTCCAGGCCGTCAGATCATCGTGTTGACCAGGGCGCCTGTTCCATAGGCACCCAATACGTCTTTCTGGAAGTCATAGCTCTGGGACATGCCGGTGGTGTCGCCAGCTACCGTCCCGGAGTTCATGTAGTCGAGTGTTTTCGAAACGAGCGCACCTTCGGCGGACGCCTTGTCCACCGGGGCCAGGCTCGAGCCTCCGCCACTGTTGTTCATGATGTCCAGGGTCTCGGAAACCACGGCTGCGCCAAAGGTCTGGTCTCCAAGGCCGCCGATTGCCATGGTCATATGTCTACCCTCCCTGTCTTCAAGCGGAAATAACGCCTGTCCATTCCGCATATCCGGATGGAAATTCATTGCTCTCAAAGGCAGGGGTAAATCGCACCTCCAGTCTTATGATTAAAAAACGACCTTATCCGCTATATCGGCAATCCGCTTCATATCTTTAGGGCGTTTGGAGAAATATCGAGATCGGCTGAATATGGATTCATGCGTGCGAAATTTAATCCTGCGCGTGACAAAAATATGGGAGCGGTGTAGAAAGGAAAAATGATGGAAATGATTCCCATTGTCGTTTCAATCCTGGCCGGTGTTGGCTTCGGCTCGCTTCTGGCCTGGAAATTCAAGGATCGGTGTGCGCCGTGACTTTTCCTGTATGCGGGAATCGGCGCGGGTTTCGCTGTATTCACAGTATTGAAGTTGCTCTTCGGATAAGTCTTCACTCTAATAAAAGGTGGTTTGTCCTCATGCGGTCTCATGCTTTTTTCAGGGCTTTCGTCCTGATTCTCGGCCTGATGTTGTTTACTGTCGGCAGTGCCCTGGCTGCGGCCAAGGTGCCTGTTTTCGTCAGCATTGTTCCCCAGAAATATTTTTTGGAAAAAATCGGTGGTGACAGAGTGGATGTCTCGGTCATGGTCAAACCCGGGGCTAGCCCGGCCACCTATGAGCCGACGCCCCAACAGATGACGGGACTGGCCAATGCCAAGGCGTATTTCTCCATCGGCGTTCCGTTTGAGGCTACGTGGTTGACGCGGATAGAAAGCGCCAACCCGCTTATGGCGGTGGTGCCCACAGAAAAAGGGATTCATAAAGTACCCATGGCGGCCCACCATCACCCCGGCGAAGAAGGGCATGGCATGGCTGAAGACCCGGGGCACGGGCATGATGAAGAGCATGGAAACGGCATTCTTGACCCGCACATTTGGCTCTCGCCGCAGCTGGTCAAAGTGATGGCCCAGAATATCTACAAGGGCTTGGTGGCGGTTGATCCGGCCGGGCAGCCGACCTATGCCGTGAATTTGAATGCCTTCCTTGAGGAACTGGACGCGCTTGATGCACAGCTCAAAAATGTGCTCGCGTCACTTCCGTCGGATCGCAGGACCTTCATGGTCTTTCATCCGGCATGGGGATATTTTGCACGGTCCTATGATTTGCGGCAAATCCCCATCGAGGCCGAGGGAAAGGAACCCAGTCCGGCAGAGTTGGCCCATGTTGTGGAGGTCGGCAGGGCGCACCACATTCCTGTGGTTTTTGTGCAGCCGCAGTTCTCCAAGCGGAGCGCCAAGGTCATTGCCTCGGAGATGGGGGCGCAGGTCGTCGCGCTTGATCCGTTGGCACCGGATTGGCAGGCGAATCTGCTGAAGGTGGCGGATGCGTTTAAAAAGGCCTTGCAGTAGGCCGTTACTCTTCCATGGACTTGACGTCCTCCCACAGCTTGTTGAGGGCGTCGAGTTCCATTTCATGGAGTTTCAGGCAACGCATTTCAGCCAGTTCTTCCATCCGGCGGAATCGCCTGAGGAACTTCTGGTTGGCAAAGTCCAGAGCGCCGTTGGCCTTGATGCCCTTGCGCCGCCCGAGCTCCACCAGAGTAAACAGATAATCGCCGAATTCTTCCTCGGAGGCCTTGTCGTCCTTAGACGCCAGGGCCTCTTTCCATTCCTGCCATTCGTCCGTGAGTTGCGACTCTACGGCCTCGTCGGTCGGCCATGTGAAGTGGTTGCGGGCGGCTTTTGAATTGATGCGGTACGCCTTGAGCAGGGGGGGGAGACCGGAGGGCAGGGAATCGAACACGCCCTTGCGGTCGGTGTCCTTGTTCTCTTCCCGTTTCGTCGCCTCCCAGTTGTCGTAGAGGGCTTCGCGGTCTTTGAATTGCTTGTTGCCGAACACGTGCGGATGGCGGCGGACCATTTTGGTGGCGCTGTAATCCAGGGCGTCGGCCAGGTTGAAGGCTCCCTGCTGTTCGTAACGGGTGGCGATGAAGAGCAGGATGAACAGGGTGTCTCCCAATTCTTCCATTGCTTCGTGCGTGTTGCCTGTGCGGATGGCTTCGATCATCTCGAAGGTCTCCTCGGCCAGATAGTCGCACATGGAAGTCGGGGTCTGTTCCTGGTCCCAGGGACATCCATTGGGGCCGAGCAGGGCGTCGATGACATCAAAAATATTGAGCAGGGCGGCCGGGTAGCCGTCACGATTCTTTCCGCTCATTGCGGGTCCTCCGGGAAGATTGCGGGATCGGGCGGAGATTAGTCCTTGGGGGTTTCGTCATCCCATCCCAAGGCATCGCGAGCTTGATCCACACCGTTTTTTGTCGAGGGCAGGTTCAGCCGTTTGCGGACGGACTCCGGAGCAAGATCGCCGACCAGTTCGACGAGATGCCCGGCGCGCGGGGCTATGTAGGACCCCTTGAGCCAGTTGGAGTCCGGTGCGAAAGACTGAATGAACATAAGCAGAATCAGGCCGATAAGCGCCCCTTCCAGCAGGCCGAAGATACCACCGGCAGTTCGGTCTATCCAGCCGAGCATGGATATTTCAAGCATGGATCGGATGAGCTTGGTCAGCAGCCAGAAGATGATCAGCGTCCCGATGAAGATGACTGCGTAGGCCAGTCCGTTAACGATCATCTCGGTAGTGATGTAGGGCTCGATGTAGGGGACGAGCAGATGCTGGTAGCCAGAAGCCAGATAGACAGCCAGAACGACGGCTGCCAGGGAAAGAACTTCCTGGATCAGTCCGCGGAATAGTCCACGGATGAGGAAAATGACGAGTATGCAGAGAATGATGATATCCAGGGTATTCATGAAACGGTCCTGCGTTGTCTATGAATGTTAAGCGCCTTCGGATTGGACTAGCAAACTGCCATCCAAATGTGAACCGTGCAAATGCTATTTTATTCGCTCCGGGCTCAGAACGCATACGGGGTTGTATCTGTACCTGAACTCGGCTACATGGTACGACCAGTCATCGGTGCTGTTGCCGGACGAAAGCTGTGCGAGATGTGAGGAGAAAAGAATGCAGGTCTATGAGACCGGGGTTCCCGGCTTGCTGGTACTGGAACCAAAGGTGTTTCAGGACGAACGGGGATTCTTCCTGGAAAGCTATAATCGTGAGGCCTTTGCCCGACTTGGTGTCGACTGTGAATTCGTGCAGGACAACCATGCCTATTCGCGAGAGGTGGGGGTGTTGCGCGGATTTCACTTCCAGACTCCTCCTATGGCTCAGGCCAAGCTGGTGTGGGTTACGCGAGGTGCTGTTCTTGATGTGGTTGTGGACTTGCGGCGGGGCTCTCCCTGCTATGGCAAGTGGCAGCATGTCATTCTGAGTTCCGCAAATTTCAAGCGCATGTTCATTCCGAAAGGCTTTGGGCACGCCTATGTGACCATTATGCCGGATACGGAATTCCAGTATAAGGTGGATGCCCCGTATTCTCCTGACCATGAGGGGGGCATTCTCTGGAATGATCCTGATATCGGTATGGACTGGGAACCTGCATTGCATGATATTACGCCCATTCTGTCCGAAAAGGATCGTCGTCTTGTCAGGTTGGCAGATTTTGATTCTCCCTTTGCATATGAGGAATAACGATGTCGAGTGATAAACGGCCTCTGGCGGATTTTCCCGAGGAATGCCACGCCATTGTTCTTGCCGGTGGTTCCGGCACACGTCTATGGCCCTTGAGTCGCAATCTTTTGCCCAAGCAACTGTTGGTCTTGGGCGGAGAGATTACCCTGCTCCAGCAGACCGTGACCAGAATCCTGAATGCCTTTGAGCCTCAGAAAGTCTGGATTGTGACCAACGAGGATCATGTCTTCGAAGTGCGAAGCCAGGTCAAGGCCGTGCATCCCGCCTTGGAGGCTCAGGTACTGGTGGAGCCGTTGGGGCGCAACACCTTGCCCGCCATTATGCTCGGTCTGGAGCAGGTGGTGAGATCCAGCGAGAAGGCGTTGGCCGCTGTTTTCCCATCGGATCATCTGGTTGGCGGTACCGAGTCTTGGGTGGATGACTTGGTGCGGGCCTCCCATCAGGCCGTGAATGAGCGGTTTGTCACCTTTGGCGTGGAGCCGACCAAGCCGGAAACCGGTTATGGCTACATCGCCCTGGGGGAAGAGCTGGATGACAGGGTCTATGAGGTGGACGGGTTTGTTGAAAAACCGGACATTCTGACGGCCAAGGCGTTTTTCAAGAACGGAAGTCATCTGTGGAACAGCGGCATGTTCATGTTCCGGGCAAAGGATTTTCTGCGTCAGGTGGCCAAACACCAGTCCGAATTGTGGGACTGGTGGATGAATCGGGATGAAGTGCCCCTTATTCGGGGGTACAGTGATATCCCCAATATTTCAGTCGACTACGGTGTAGTGGAGAAAATCGACAATATCACCGTGGTCAAAGCCGGATTTACGTGGGACGACCTTGGAAGCTGGGAGGCCATGTATCGGCTGGGAGCCAAGGATCAAGACGGCAACGTCATACAAGGCGATGTCCTGGCCGTGGACTGCAAGAATTCCCTGCTTATCAGCGAAGGGGGAAAACTGGCTGCCGTGGGCATGGAAAACATGATCATGGTTCAGACGCGTGACGCCACATTGACCTGTCCCATGCCCAAGGTGCAGGCGGTCAAGGATGTGGTGGATATCCTGCGTGCGCAGGGGAGCAAGCTGGTGGAGAGTCACCCCACGGTGGTTCGCCCCTGGGGAAGCTATTGCGTGCTGGAAGAAGGGCCGCATTACAAAATCAAGCGGATTCAGGTAAATCCCGGCGCGCGTTTGAGCTCGCAGATGCATCATCATCGCAGCGAGCACTGGGTGGTTGTGGATGGTGCCGCGGAGGTGGAGGTGGACAACAAGCCTCAGATTCTGGTGGAGAACCAGTCCGTGGACATTCCCAAGGCATCGCAGCATCGGCTGGGCAATCCGGGGAAAGTCCCTCTCAATATCATTGAAATACAGAGCGGACCGTACCTGGAAGAAGATGATATTGTCCGTTTCGAAGATGTATACGGACGAGTGAAGAAATAACGGGAAAAGAGCTTTTTTTTATTATAACATATTGTTTTTGAAAGTTTTTGTTTGCTTAGAGAGATCGTGAAAATTTTCATATTCTCTTGACACGAAAACTATCCGTACCGTATGGGAACGTAGTTCAATTGGTGTGATTTTCACATAAACTTTAGAGTGATGGGGCGAGGTTATGGAGGAAAGAAAAGCATCGAAACGGTGTGGAGGGGCGTTTCCCTTCGTCATCGGCTTCCTGGCCACCTGCATTTTGGGATGGGCTGTGATCCCCGGTCTCTACTTTGAAAAAGTAGACCAGCCGGTGCGATTCAGCCACGCCATCCATGTGGATGGACAGGGGATGGATTGTGAATCGTGTCACTTTTTCAGGGATGACGGTTCCTACGCCGGCTTCCCGACCAATGAAGTGTGCGCCGAATGTCATGCGGTTGATCCGGAAGAGGCGAAGGAAGCTATCGCCGATGCCGGCATCGACCTGAAGGACACGGATGCCATCATGGCTGCGAACCTTGACGTCATTGAAGATGGGCTGGCTTCGAGTGAGGATAAGGACCGTAAGGCCGAACGTGAGTACGTGGTCAAGTACCTCATTCAGGGCAAGGAAGTGCCGTGGTTGAATTATCAGTACCAGCCGGACAACGTCTACTTCTCGCACAAGGCTCACGAGGGTCTGGATATTGCCGAACTGGCTGCGATGAAGAAGGATCTGTCCGACGTGGTTGACCCCGCCGTCTTTGATGAGCCGGGCGAGCACAACTGCAACCTGTGCCACCTCAAGGACATCGACAAGAATGACACTCCGCCTGCACTGCAGAGGAATGTCCTCTCCGGCTACAGCAAGATGACCATGAAGATGTGGAAGTGCGAACGGTGCCACGCCCTCAAGGGCCAGTCCAACGCCTGCTACACCTGCCATAAGTAAAGGGGAACTGATAATGAGCGTAGCACGCAGAGCTTTCATTCAAATGGCTGTGGGCGCCACTGTCGGTATCCTTTTTACCCCGGCAGTCTGGAAGTCCCTTGATGATGTGTCCATCTGGACGCAGAACTGGCCCTGGATCCCCCGCCTGAAATACGGCGCGACCTCGGCCGTGCCCACTGTATCCAAAATGTGTGAATCCGGTTGTGCCGTTAAGGTACGGACTGTTGCCGGTGAAGCCTTTGGGACCATGGGCAATGAAGAAAACCCGATTTCCGGTGGCGGCATCTGCCCCCTGTGCGCCAATGGCGTCCAGGTGAAGAACAGTCCCAACCGGATCAAGTCTCCCATGTTGAAGGGCGAGCCCATCACCTGGGAAAAAGCCAAGGAAATCGTCTCCGAGAAGCTGGAGGCTGCCGGATCCAAGGTTGCAGTGATTTCCGGTGATCAGACCGGCACTGTAAACGAGGTCCTTTCGGCCTTGATTGCTTCCAAGGGGAGCGATTCCTTCTACTCCATGCCGTGCGACATGCAGGCTGCCAGCAAGGCCTGGAACGGCCTGATGGGCGGTTCCGGTCAGATCGGTTATGATCTGAAAGGGGCCGACGCGGTTCTGTTGGCCGGTGCCGATGCCCTGGAGTCCTGGGGACCGACCGTTGCCAACCTCAAAGCCTTTGCGGAAAACGAGGGCGGCAAGTTCATCTTTGCCGGTCCCCTCCAGACCAAGACGGCTTCCGTGACCAGCAAGTGGGTTCCTGTCCCGGCCGAAGGCATGGCCGCCTTCACCCTGGGCCTTTGCTATTATGTCCTGCAGGCAGGCAAATCCGTGTCCGCTCCCGACTTTGCCCAGTTCAAGGCGATGGTCATGAACGGATACACTCCGGCCAAGGTCGAGGCCGCTACCGGTGTCAAGGCTGATACCATGGCGGCGGTTGCCAAGCAGTTGCTGGCAGCGAGCAATCCGGTTGTAGTGCCCGGCGGTTCCGTCGGCACCCACGCTGTTGTGTTTGCCCTGAACCTGCTTCTGGGCGGCGGGATGAAAGTCCTGCCCGACTTCGCCAAGGCCATAGACTCCGCCATGACCCGCGCGGAGATGATGAAGAACGATATCCTGCAGGGCGTCAATGCCGACCTGCTGTTTGTTTACGAAGCCAATCCCGCCTATGCCCTGTCCGATCAGGTCAAGGCAGGATTCACCGTGGCCTTCGACAATGTGAACACCGAGACCACCGCCGCTGCCGATCTGGTGCTGCCCACGCCGCACAGCTACGAGCGGGTGGATGATCTGGCCAGCCCCTATGGGTTGCCGCAGGCCACCTATGTGATGGGCAAGCCGGTGTGCAAAACCAACCTCGACGTCATGAACGCGGGCGACTTCCTGCTTGGTCTGGCCGATCTCGGCTATGAGTCCTTCCAGGATGTGATCGATGCCAAAGTCTCCGCCATTGGCGCGGATGGTGATGCCCTGGCCGAAGGCAATGCCTATGTCCTGGACGACGATGCGTCCGCCAGCGGCGTTTCCCTGGCTGCCAATGTGCTGGGCAAGGCTGCAGCTCCGGTCAAGGGTACCGGTGCCGTTGCTCTGGCTCCCTACACGTTGTTCAACGTTGGCACCGCCAACCGGGCGACCACGCCGAACGCTCCCTGCACCATCAGCAACAACCAGCTTGTCGGCACCAAGATGGTCGTGATGGTAAACGGAAACACTGCCAGGAAGCTCGGAGTGACTGTCGGATCGACAGTCAAGCTTTCGGGCGGTAGCGGCGAATGCCAGGCCCTGGTACAGCTCTTTGAAGGCGTCATGGACGGCGTCATGGCCGCTCCTCTGGGGTTGGGCCACACCGCCGGAGATGAATTCTCGAAGGGCATCGGTGATAACGTTTACAAGATTCTCACGGTGAGCTCGGAGGCCGCTACAGGCACTTCCACATGGGCAGGTTCCACCGTGAACGTTGCCAAAATCTAGGGGGAACCATGCACGTTAAAGAATTCAAGATCAGATGGGGCATGGTCATTGATATTGACAAATGCACCGGCTGTGGCGCCTGTATGGTGGGCTGCCAGGTCGAGAACAATATCGCTCCCATGACCAAAAAGGACCCCTATAACTATGTCCAGGCCCTGACCAAGGATCGTGACGATCCGTCGAACAAGCTCAGGACTCTGACCTGGATGAACGTTTACGAGCTGTCCAACGGCAAGTCGTTCCCGGAGCATGAGACTGCGTATCTGCCCCGTCCCTGCATGCAGTGCGGCAACCCCGCCTGCGTGCCCGTGTGCCCGGTTGTGGCCACGGACAAGAACGAAGAGGGCGGCATTGTCTCGCAGATCTACCCCCGGTGCATCGGTTGCCGGTACTGCATGGCGGCGTGTCCTTACCATGCACGGTACTTTAACTGGTGGGATCCGCTTTGGCCCGAAGGCATGGACAAGGGCTTGTCTCCGTCCGTGTCTGTCCGTCCCCGCGGTGTTGTCGAGAAGTGTAACTTCTGTCATTCCCGCTACCTGGACGCCAAGGACAAGGCCCGCCAGAACGGCGAGGATCCGATGAACCTGCCGGATGGCGCCTATGTTACCGCCTGTACGGAGATATGCCCGACCAAGGCTATCCACTTCGGCGACCTGAACAACCCTGAGCACAAGGTGTACGAGCTCTCCCGGAGCAAGCACGCCTTCCGCCTCCTTGAGAAGCTTGGCCTGCATCCTCAGGTCTACTACATGAGTGAGCGCGAATGGGTTCGTAAGCAGGGCGATAACTACAACGCCGATGGCGGCGCTCATCACTAAGGGAGACTGACGAATGGATAGCAAACTCTTCCCGGAAGGGACGCAGCGTTGCGGATTGGGCAAGTTCCTCATCTGGATGGTCGTCATTCTCGGCTTCTTCACTTGGGGTCTCTATTCCGCCGTGCTCGTTATCTATAACGGCATCGGCACCACCGGCCTGGACAACTACTTCGGGTTTGGTGCCTGGATTACTTTTGACCTTGCGGTTATCGCCTTGGGCGCCGGCGCATTCTTCACCGGTCTGCTCAAGTACATCCTCAAGATCAAACAGCTTGAGAAAATCATTAACCTGACGGTTATCGTCGGTTTCATCTGCTACTCCGGTGCCATGCTGGTGCTGACGCTCGATATCGGCCAGCCGGGCCGCGCATGGTTCGGCTACTGGCATCCGAACGTCCATTCCATGCTGACTGAAGTTATCTTTTGCATCACCTGCTACTGCACCGTCCTGATCATCGAGTTCGTCCCGCTGGTCCTGGAGCAGAAGCAGTTGAACAAGATTCCGTTCATCCACGCTCTGGCGCACAACATGCACGTCAACATGGCGTTGTTTGCCGGTCTGGGCGCGTTCCTGTCCACGTTCCACCAGGGGTCCCTTGGTGGTATGTACGGTGTGCTGATCGGCCGTCCGTTCGCTTTCCGCGAGGGCTTCTTCATCTGGCCCTGGACGTTCTTCCTCTTCGTTCTCTCCGCAGTTGGCTCCGGCCCGGTCTTCACTGTGCTGGTCGCCACCTTTATGGAGAAGCTGACGGGTAAGAAACTGGTCGACTACAAGACCAAGGCCCTGATGGGCAAGATCGCGGGTACCATGCTCTGCGTGTACATGTTCTTCAAGATCCTGGACACCTGGGCCTGGGCTACCGGCTATCTGCCTTCCGTGGGCCTGACCTTCGATCAGATGTTCTATGGTGTTGCCTACGGCAAATGGTTGCTCTGGACCGAGATTGTCATCTGCGGTGTGGTGCCTGCCATCATGCTGGTCACTCCGTCCATCCGCAATCGTCCGGCGCTGCTCTACATCGCCGCGTTGCTGGATTGCATCGGCGTGTCTCTGAACCGCTACATCTTCACGGTTCAGACCATCGCCTTCCCGGCAATGCCGTTTGACAAGTGGCATGTTTACTACCCCAACTGGGTTGAGTACGCCTCCTCGATCATGATCGTGGCTTATGGGTTCCTGGTGTTGAGCCTCAGCTACCGCTACCTGCCTGTGTTCCCGATGGAGACCAAGTTGAACTATCAGTCCGGCGAATAGGACTGGTTGCCTCATTACAAAGCCAAGGGCCCGCTCGAAAGAGTGGGCCCTTTTTTATTTCCTGATCCCGCATTGGGGAACGAAAATTTACGCCAGTACTATTTGTCGATACATGGACTTCTATGCTAATGGTTGTGGGCACTGGTTATAACGCTGACATGGGGGGATAAGCCATGATCGAAGATGGAAAGATAGTTTTTATCAGCGATATTCACATGGGTTCTCATCAGGCCTTGTTTCCGGAGTCCCCGTGGCACGCCTGGGGATGGCTCGGAGAAGAGCGGGCTGCACAGCTCGGTTCCTTTCTCACAGGGCTGGCGGAAGATTCCCGGTTGCGGACCGTTGTCGTACTCGGCGACCTGTTTGATGATTGGGTTGCACCGTCTCACATGCATCCGGTAGAGGGAAACCCTTCTCCGGATGCGTTGCTTCGTAGCATTGCCGAGGCTGAGCAGAATCAACCCATCCGACAGGGATTTAGTGCTTTGGCCGCAAAAGGTGTTGAGTTGCGCTATGTGCGGGGTAACCATGACATGTTTCTTTCCGAGGATATCCTTCACGCATGGGTGCCGGAGTTTATCTGCGAGCAGGATACCGCTGGGCCGGGGACCGGGGCGCATGTGATCGATGGCTTGCTTCGTGCCGAGCACGGTTGTGCCTACTGCCTGGCCAATGCTCCTTATGTGGAGGACGGCGAGTACCGTTATCCCGTGGGTTACTACCTGGCCCGTATAGATGCCTATAATCGCGCTGTTAATGACAAGAGTGCGGACTACCTTAAAATATTTTCCAAATTTTGCGATTCGCCGCCCAATAAGGACACCTGTGTCGGCAAGGCTCTTCTTGCCGAGGCTGCCGATGCCAAGTTGCCAAACGGTTCGCCTTTCATCATGAACAGCGACTATCCCAATAGCTATACGGTACAGTCCGTGGCCGACAGATTTATGGACTGGCTGACACAGTGGGGGCATAGAGACTATCCGGTGAATGCCGCCAGGGCCGCACTTGGCGATGTCACTGGTTTGCGGGAGAGTATGCATGACCTTTGGCTCAAGTCGGAAAAGGTCAGGATCGCCGTTTGTGGTCACACGCATCGTGCCGAATTTTTCGGCTACCCCCATAGGTCGGGAAATCAGGATCCGGATCGTCCCTGCAATGCTATTTACGTCAACACCGGTGCGTGGGTTGACGGTGTGAATTCTACGTATGTCGAGGTGGATATTTCAGCCGCAGCCAATCGGGCCGATGTCCGGTGCATCCGAGTCCGCAAGGGGAGGGGGCCGTCGGTCTTGGGACATGGGTTTGTTCATCTGTCTAGGTCGTCCATTCCTCTGGTCGGATGAAAAGAGGGTCTGATTGCTGCAAATTGGAAAGTGTGGAAACGTTTATTGCGGGATAAATTTGAAAGATGGTTCCTGTGGGACAAGGCCGCTTGCAGGTCTCAAAGGGAGTGAATAGCGTCATATTTGCTTCCGTTAATGACTTGTTGCGCAATTGCAGCCGATTGCCCGGAGTGGAATGAATCGCGTTTCCGTGCCCTTATCTTGACTTTTCCCCCGCTTTAAATAACATTAAAAGAGCAATTACGATGCCTGAACCAGTGGCCGGGAGCTTCCGTTCACGTGGGCGGGCTTCATTTTTTTGCTCAATTTTTATGCTCAATAAATCGTTTGGAGAGTTTGTTATATGGCAATGATTGAGGTGAACAAGCTGCATAAGTGGTATGGTGACTTTCACGTCCTGCAGGGCATCACCGAGTCCGTCAACGCGGGCGAGGTGCTGGTCATTTGTGGCCCGTCCGGATCGGGAAAGAGTACCTTTATCCGATGCATCAACCGCCTGGAAGAATATCAGAAGGGACAGATCCTTTTTGATGGCAAGGATATCCTGGACAAGGACGTTAACATCAACAGTCTTCGGGCGGAAATCGGCATCGTTTTCCAGCAGTTCAACCTGTATCCCCATCTTTCCGTGCTCAAAAACGTCACCCTTGCTCCTCTCAAGGTCAAGAAAATGGCCAGAGACGAAGCCGAGGAGATCGCTCTGCACCTGCTGGAGCGGGTCGGTATCCACGATCAGGCGCATAAGTATCCCGCCGAGCTTTCGGGCGGACAGCAGCAGCGCGTGGCCATTGCCCGATCCCTGGCCATGAAGCCGAAGGTAATGCTTTTTGACGAGCCGACCTCCGCGCTGGACCCCGAGATGATCAACGAGGTTCTGAACGTCATGAAGGACCTGGCGCGCGAGGGCATGACCATGCTCTGCGTGACCCACGAAATGGGCTTTGCCCGCGAAGTGGCGGACCGCGTCCTGTTCATGGATGGCGGCGTGGTTGTCGAACAGGCTCCGCCCGATGAATTTTTCAAAAATCCGCAAAGTGAGCGTGCACGGGATTTCCTCAGGGAAATCCTTTAATTCTGGTTGTAAACGATCCCTAGAGAGGAGGAAACATGAAACGTTTGGTAGTAGTTCTCGCCTTGGTACTGTCCTTCGTGTTCGCGGCGTCTGTCGCCAATGCGGGCAAGATTGAGGATGTGAAAAAGGCCGGTGTGTTGGTTTGTGGTGTTAAAGACTCTGTCAACCTGTTCGGCTTCATTGACCCCAACACCAAGGAACTGGTTGGTTTCGACGTCGATGTCTGCAAGTACATTGCGAACAAGCTGGGTGTGAAGCCCGAGTTCAAGGTCGTCACCTCCAAGAACCGCATCCCGATGCTGGCTCAGGGTTCCGTGGACATTCTGGCCGCCACCATGACCCACAAGTTCTCCCGTGACGAGCAGATCGACTTTTCCATTACCTACTTCATGGATGGCCAGAAGCTCCTCGTGAAGAAGGGCTCCGGCATCCTGTCCACCGATGATCTGGCCAACAAGAAGGTCGGCACCGTCAAGGGTTCCACTTCCGAGAAGAACATCAAGGCCGCCCAGCCTGCCGCTCAGGTCATTTCCTATGACGAGTACCCGCAGGCCTTCATGGCGCTCAAGCAGGGCAAGGTAAAGGCCGTGACCACGGACTCCGGTATTTTGGCCGGTCTCAAGGCTGGCGACGACAATCCCGACCAGTGGGAAATCGTTGGCGAATTCTTCTCCTCCGAGCCTTACGGTCTGGGTGTGCCCCAGAACGATTCCGAATTCCGTGATTTCGTCAACAAGTGCCTGAACGAGATGTGGCTCGACGGCACCTACAAGCAGCTGTTCAAGAAGTGGATGGGTTACGACCTGCCCGCCGGTTGGCAGATCGAACTGTGGCCCATGTAGGCTGTTCTTTTGCTGTATGATCCCCCGGGAGCGCTGTTTGGCGCTCCCGGGTTTGTTTCGTTGATTACAACCCACGGATAGAGTTTTGCAGTATAAATTTCAATGGGCCGAGATGTTCTCGGGAGAACCTGCGCGGTGGATGTGGGACGGTTTCGTCACCACCATGCAGATATCCACCATCGCCCTGATCTGCGCCATGGTGCTCGGCATCATCATCTGCGTGATGCGTATGACGCCGTTCAAGCCCTTGCAGTGGTTCAGTCTCGCCTTCACAGAATTTTTTCGTAATACCCCGCTGCTGGTGCAGATATTCTTTTGGTACAATGCATCCTACTATGTCATTCCGGATGCCATCAACAACTGGCTCAACGACCTGTACTACTGGTTCCCCGGTCCATTTACCCTGTTCGGGCACAAGTTCGTCGGGGAGTGGATGCTCTTCAACGTCGAGCTGATCACCGGCATCATAGCTCTGACCGTGTACACTTCGGCCTTTATCGCCGAGGAACTGCGCGCCGGTATTTTTTCCATTCCGAAGAATCAGCTTGAGGCTTCGCGCGCCGTTGGTTTGTCCTTTCTGCAGGGCTACCGCTATGTGATTTTGCCGCAGGCCCTGCGCATCGTTATCCCGCCGCTTATTTCCCAGGCATTGAACCTGATCAAGAACTCGTCCCTCTGCATGGTTATCGGTGTGGGCGAAATCATGTATCAGGCGACCCAGATCGAGTCTTATCACGCCATTCCCTTCGAGGCCTTCTCCGTGGCGTTGGGGATTTACCTGATCATCTCCTTGTGCGTCTCCTTCTGCATCACCATGTACAATAAACACTTCATGGTTCAGGTAAGGTACTAGGGGGCGAGCGATGCATTGGAATATAGTAGCTGACAACTTTACCTATTTTTTATGGGGCAACACCTCCATCGACGGGGTGTTTCCGTTCATTCACCGGCCCGAAGGCTTCTTCGCGGCCATAATCCTGGCCTTTATCGGCATTTTCGGCGCGTTCTGGCTTGGCCTCCTGGCCGGCCTCATGCGTCTTTCCCGCCGCAAATATATCAAGTGGCCCGCAGTTATCTATGTCGAGATGATGCGCGGAATGCCGCTTCTGTTGCTTATCTTCTGGTTCTACTATCTGGCTCCGGTCATTACCGGTCAGAGTCTGCCTGCCTTTGCCACGACCATCGTCTGCTTCATCGTTTTTACTGGGGCATATGTGGCGGAGATCGTCCGCGCAGGTGTCATCGCGCTGCCCAAGGGACAGATGGAAGCCTCTCGCGGGTCCGGTCTTTCCCATGCCCAGGCCATGCGTTACATCATTTTGCCGCAGGCCCTGCGCAACATGATCCCCTCCTTCGTCAACCAGTTCGTATCGTTGACCAAGGATACTTCGTTGGCCTCCATTCTGGGCGTCATCGAGCTGACCCGTACCGGCGTACAGGTGGACAACCGTGAGACGGTGGCCTCCTTTGAGATCTGGATCACCATCGCCGGTCTCTATTTCCTGATCTGTTATGTGCTAACATCCTACAGCCGTCGCCTTGAGGCGCAGCTTTCGCGATATCAGGCCAGGGACCGGTAAATGGCAGACAGTCGACTCGCCGCCTGCATTGACCATACGCTGCTCAAGCCGGACGCCACGCGTCGGGAGCTTGAGGAGTTGTGTTCCCAGGCCGGAGATTACGGTTTTTACGGTGTGTGCGTGAACCCCTCGGCCATTGCTCGGGTCGCCTGCATTCTTGAGGGAACAGGAGTTGTTCCGGTTTGCGTGGTGGGCTTTCCCCTTGGCGCAAGCTTGCCAGAGACCAAGGCCGCGGAGGCTGCCGCCGTGACCGCGCTGGGTGCGCGTGAACTGGATATGGTGCTCAATATCGGTGCATTCAAGGATGGAGATGACGACCTTGTCCACGCGGATGTGGCGGGGGTGGTTCGCGCGGCTGGTGGTAATCCGGTTAAGGTCATTCTGGAAACCGCACTTCTGTCCGGCGAGGAGATCGTCCGGGCCTGCCGTATATGCGTCGCCGCCGGAGCCAGCTTCGTCAAGACCAGTACCGGTTTCGGGCCGGGGGGCGCTACGGAAGATGTCGTGCGCCTCATGCGCCGGGCCGTCGGTCCGGACATCGGCGTCAAGGCGAGTGGGGGGATTCACACCCGCGAGCAGGCCCTGGCCATGATAGAGGCGGGAGCCAATCGTATCGGCGCTTCAGCGTCCATTGCCATTGTCCGCGGCTAGCTTCTCGCAAATCCGATACGTTTTCAGCCCCTCCCTTAAGAGAGCCCCAACATCTGCGGCGAGAGGACGTCTCTCTGGCAGCAGGCTGGCGATTTAGCCCTTTCTGTTCATTTCCCGGCATTATCGCTATACTTCCCTCACCACAGGAGGAATACATGACAGATGTTCGTCTGCAACAGTTTGCAGCGCCTCAGGATATAGAGACGGAATCCCTGCGTATCATTGATTCGGAAGTGCCTGAGCCTCGGCCCTATGCGGGGTATGAGTGGCAGATTGTCCGGCGCATGATCCATACCACGGCGGATTTCGATTTGCTGAATTTGGTCCGGTTTCACTCGAAGGCTGTGGAATCCGGGCTGGCTGCACTCCGAAATGGGGCGAAGATCGTCTCGGATACGGAGATGGCCCGGTGTGGAATGCCGCTGCGCCGATTGACCCCGCTCGGCTGTTCCGTGCACTGCCTGATGAACGACCCCGCCGTGATGGAGCGGGCGAGAACGGAAAAAATCACTCGGGCAAAGGCGGCAGTGGATGTGTCGGTAAGCGAACTGAAACCGGATATATTCGTCATCGGCAATGCGCCTACAGCCCTGATCCGGCTTGTGGAACACTTTGATTCAGGGACGATATCCCCTTCACTTGTTGTCGGAATGCCTGTCGGATTTGTCAATGCGGCGGAGTCCAAGGCACTGTTGATGAGCCGGGATATTCCTTACATTACCATCGAAGGGCGCAAGGGGGGAAGCGCTTTGGCTGCTTGCGTGGTCAATGCATTGGCAATTATTGCGGCCTGATTTTCATTTTTTCCATTTCAAAAACGCGCGATTTCCGTACCGGAGGTTGCGCGTTTTTTGTTTTTTCATTCTCATTTTGCGATGCGAACTAGGGAAAATCCCAAAATCCTTGGACACGGCGAGATAAGCTGTTAGTGGAAAAGACAAGTGTTTTTGGTCAAGACGGCCACAAACGGCGTGAAGGTCGGGCCTTCATGGCGGTGGTCACCAATCCGTCAGAGCTGGAAGGGGTTATGGCTCATAAGAACAAAGGGAAAAGCACGGTTACCGTCTATCCCGATTGGTGCAAGGGGTGCGGCATCTGCGTGGAATTCTGCCCAAACAAGGTTTTTGAGATCAGTGAGTTGGGCAAAGCCACTGTCGTCAGGGAACAGGAATGTATTCATTGCGGATTTTGCGAGTTGCACTGTCCTGATTTCGCCATTGTGGTTCGCGACAAGGTTCAACCCGCAGAAAAAACGGGCGGGCAGGCGCCGAGCAAGTCCGGCAACAAGGCGGAGGGAGCGTAGTTCATGCCCAGACGAAAGAAACGCAAGGAAATTTTCGCGCTTGGCAACGAGGCCGTTGTTGAAGGTGCATTGCTCGCCGGGTGTTCTTTTTATGGCGGCTATCCCATCACTCCCTCATCCGAGATCATGGAGATAATGGCCACGCGCCTGCCCGTGACAGAGAACGGCGTGTTCATGCAGATGGAAGATGAAATTGCCAGCATGGGTGCCATTGTCGGCGCTTCACTGGCTGGTCGCAAGGTCATGACCGCCACTTCCGGTCCCGGTTTTTCCCTGATGCAGGAGAATTTGGGCTACGCCGTCATGGCGGAAGCTCCGTTGGTACTGGTCAATGTCATGCGCGGCGGACCGTCCACCGGGCTGCCGACCAGTCCTGCCCAGTCGGATGTGCAGCAGGCCCGGTGGGGCACCCACGGGGATCATCCCATCATTGTCCTTTCCGCTTCGGACGTGCAGGAATGTCTCGATATGACGGTCACCGCCTTCAACATGGCGGAAAAATATCGCACGCCGGTCATTCTGCTGCTCGACGAGGTGACGGCGCACACGCGTGAGAAGATCGAGATTCCCAACGAGGGCGAGTACGAGGTTTTTTCCCGTGCCGTGCCCTCCATGCCGCCCGAGTGGTACAAGCCCTATGAGGAGACGGTGCGTGGCGTGCCGCCCATGCCGCCCCTTGGTGGCGGCTATCGATTCCACGTCACCGGGCTGACCCATGACCGAAACGGTTTCCCGACACAGCGGCCAGAGGAGGTCGTGGAGTTGCAGGACCGCATCCATCGCAAGATCGATCAGTTCTTCTACGACATCCAGTTGGTGGAGGAGATGGAGACCAATGATGCGGATATCGTGGTCATCGCCTACGGCAGCGTGGCCCGTTCCGCCGAATTGGCCGTGCAGCAGGCGCGGGAGAACGGTGTTCGTGCCGGGCTGCTTAAGCTCAAGACCCTTTTCCCATATCCGCGCAGGCATACCGAAAAGGCCCTGGCACACGCCCGTACCCTGGTGGTGCCGGAGATGAATATGGGGCAGATGTCTCGCGAAGTGAAGCGCGTGAATATGGGCCGGGCGTCCGTCAGGACCATCAATCGGGTGGATGGCCAGATCGTCACCCCCTCGGAAATTCTCAAGGTCATCATGCAGGGGTAGTGCAATGAACGGATTCGCAGGCAACGAAATCATCCATCAGTATTTGCGGCACAACAAGAAATTTCCGCATGTGCTCTGTCCCGGCTGCGGCCATGGCATTGTGCTCGGCACCTTGATCCGCTCCATCCACGCCCTGTCCATCCCCAAGGACGACATCGTGATTGTGGCGGGGATCGGCTGTTCCGGCCGCCTGGCCGTGTATGTGGACTTCAACACCGTGCATACCACCCATGGCCGGGCACTGACGTTTGCCACCGGCATCAAGATGGCCAACCCGAAGCTCAAGGTCATTGCGCTCATGGGGGACGGCGATGCCCTGTCCATCGGCGGCAATCACCTGATTCATGCGGCCCGGCGCAACATCGGCGTCACAGCGTTGGTGTTGAACAACTCCATCTATGGCATGACAGGGGGGCAGAGTTCCCCGGCAACGCCGCAGGGTTCGACGACAATGACCAGTCCCTACGGCCAGTTGGATACGTCCTTTGATACCGTTGAACTGGCGCGGGGAGCCGGGGCGAACTATGTGGCGCGCGGCACGGTATTCCACGTCAACAAGCTGGAAAAGATCATGACCGAAGCTTTGGATCGTCCCGGTTTCAACTTGGTCGAGGCCGTCACGCCGTGCCATACCCAGTATGGCCGGAAGAACAAGTTCAAGACGCCCGTGGATATGTATCAGTGGCTCAAGAAATCCGCTGTCGACGTGGAGCGGTATGAGGAACTGGACGAGGACAAGCGGGAAGGGCGGTTGCCCATCGGCGTGTTCATCCGCCGGGATCAGGCCGGGTATGAGGAACGCTATTGGGCCATGAAGGAAGTCCTGCGGGGCAAGGGTGCCAAAGGGGGCAGAAAATGAAGCCGCAGGAACTGGAACGATTCGAAATTCGCTTCTCCGGGCTTGGAGGTCAGGGGATCATCACCCTCGGCAAGATGATGGGCCAGGGGCTGGCGCTGGGCCATGGCTACAATGTCACCCAGACGCAGAGTTACGGACCGGAAGCGCGGGGTGGGTCGAGCAAGTGTGATCTGGTCATCAGCACCGGGCGCATCAGCTACCCCAAGGCCGAGAGTCTGGACCTGCTGGTGGCCTTGTCCCAGGAGGCGTGCAACGCCTATTATCCGTATCTCAAACCGGGCGGAGCTTTGGTCCTTGAGACGGACCTTGTGGGACAGCCACCGACCAATCGTTTTCTCGGGCTGCCATTTACCGCACTTGCCAGGGAGAAGGTCGGTGTGCCCCAGGCCATGAACACCGTGGTCCTTGGCGCGCTCTCCTATCTGTTGCCGTTCGTGCAGCAGAACATCATGCGCAAGACGCTTGAAATCGTGCTGCCTGCCAAGATTCGTGCTGTGAATGTCAAGGCGTTCAATCTGGGGCATCGGTTGGCCAAGAAGGACTGGGGCGATGAAATCAGCGAGGTCTGGCGCGTGGAAGAGGATTTGGGAGAAGATTAGAAAAACAAAGGGGCACCTCCGGGTGCCCCTTTCATTTAGTCGAATTTGCTCTTTACCGTCGGTTCCAAGCCGCTATCCTGTTTCAGTTGGGGCAACAGCTCCCGGACATTGTCGGTAATGGGGACGGCCCAGTTGTGGGCCGAAACCACGGCATGGTCGTCCAGGCGCATGATCCTTGCGGTCATGTAAATGTACCTGTCTCCGATGACATAGGAGCCGCTCAGTACGGCGGACCTTGGCGGCAGGTTTTCAATGGAGCCTTGAGGCGGGTTGTCATACTTCTGTGGGTCCACGTCGCGTGGGATAATGAAGGCGTCCGGTCCTGGTTCGCCCTGCGTTATGAGTGCGCCGCGCTGGACCATCCGGTCGGCCACTTGTTCCATGACTACTTGGCCAAAAGGTGCTGCATTCGCAGGATTTGTTTTGTCGGTGAATGCCCGGACATATATCGGCGATTTTTTGGAGAGCTCCGACGAACTGATGTTTTTGAATAATACATCGGCAGCGGCGTGGTTGATTTCGATGATGGGGACCGATGCTTCTTCCGTATAGGTGCGCGTGGTGGGAGTTGTGTCAAAGACGTAGTTGAACGTGTCCCCCGCAGTTTTTTTGGTGTCCTGCCACATTCTGTTGCCGCATCCGGCAAGCACGGCCAGGCAGGAGAGGAGGGCGAGTATTCGGATCGTCTTGGTCATGTGGTTTTGTCCCTGTTGGGGTCCTGTGTTCCGGGCATGCTCTCCGCAGAGAAGGCTATCTGCGATTCTTATCGGCTAGTTGTCCGATTTCCTTTAGAATGGACCTGAGCAGTGAGGTCATTATCTTGGCGGAAGCGTTGGCGCGGGCAATGACATCGGAAAGCGATGCTTCGGCCATGCAGTCCGGCAGATTCTTGTTGGTCAGGCAGGAAATGCCGAGCAGACGGATGCCCATGTGGTGGGCCGCAATGGCCTCCACGCAGGTGGACATGCCGATGGCGTCGGCCCCCATTGTCCGATACATGCGGGTTTCGGCCGGGGTCTCCATATTGGGGCCCATGACCTGCATGTAGACACCCCGCTCCAGCCTGATGCCGAGGGCGAGGGCCTGACGCACGGCAAGGTCGCGCAGGGCGGGATCGTAGATCGCGCGCATGTCCGGGAAACGGTCGCCCCACTCGTCCTCATTGGGGCCGCGCAGGGGTGTTTCCCCGGTGAGGTTGATGTGGTCCTCGATGAGCATTGGCGTCCCTACTTCGAAGGATGGATTGAGAGCCCCGGCCGCATTGGTAAGGATCAATGTCTTTACTCCCAGCTCTCTTAGAACTCGGATTCCGTAAGTCGCTTCCTTTGCACTGAAGCCTTCATAAAGATGGAATCGTCCGTTCAGCGCCAGAACCGGCGTGCCCTCCACGTTGCCAAGTCTCAGCAGCCCGGCATGACTCTGCACCGTTGATTCGGGGAAACCGGGAATATTGCCGTAGGGCAGATCTCGTTTTTCCTCCATTGTATTGGTCAGTCCGCCCAAGCCTGTACCCGTTATAATTCCCACGGTACCGTCTTGAATTTTGCCTAGCTTTTCCTGTATATATGCGGCAGAATGTTGTATCTGATCCATGTATTGCATGGTGATCTCCGTATGGTCTGCGCCTGACGTGGGTCACCTAATCGGAACGAATTGCATTGAACCGAAGGACAGGCGTTTGTTATGGATATTGTTACGCTACTAGGTCTTGCCGTTGGTCTGTCGCTGATTCTGGGCGCCATCATCATCGGGGGCGCTGTTGATGTCTTCATCAATGTTCCCGGTATGATGATCGTTTTTGGCGGGACACTGGCCTCCATCCTGGTGGCTTTCCCCTTCGAAGAGGTCATACAGGCCTTTACGGCTGCGTTCAAGATGTTCGTCCAGCGCAAGACCAAAGTCCGCGACGTAGTCAACATCATGGTCAAGGTTGCGGAGATCAGCCGCCGGGAGGGGTTGGTCGCTCTGGAGAACGTCCAGACCGAAAACATGGTCCTTAAGAAATCCTGCCAGCTCATAGCGGACAACGCGGACCCGGAAATCATCCGCACGACCTTGCATATCGAGATCAATTCCCTGCGGCGCCGACATCAGGTGGGGCAGGATGTGTTCAAGCGATTGGCAGCCCTGGCTCCCTCTTTTGGTATGATGGGTACCCTGATCGGCCTGGTCCAAATGCTCTCGCAGCTGGACGATCCCAAATCCATCGGCCCGGCCATGGCCGTAGCCATTCTGACCACCTTTTACGGCAGCGCCATGTCCACGCTGCTGTTTATCCCCATAGCCGCCAAGCTGAAGGCGCGCACCCTGCAGGAGCAGTTGCACCTGGAGGTCATATTCGAGGGTGCCAAGTCCATACTGGAGAACAACAACCCCCGGCTGGTGTACGAGAAGCTTTCTTCTTTCCTTGCCCCCAGCGAGCGTGAGGCAAACTGATGAGCGACGACGATCTTGACCTTCTGAGCCCGTATCAGGACGAAGATGATTCGGAAAATGAGTGGATGACCACCTTTGCCGATCTCTCCATGCTTCTGTTGGTGTTCTTTATTTTGCTGTATTCCATGTCCACGTTGGATACGAGCAAGTTTTCCGAGACCTTTTCCTCGGTGACCCAGGCCTTGCAGGGAAAGATGGACAAGATTTCGACGAACCGCATTTCCCGCGAAGAGGCCGGGGTCCTGCTCGATCAGGCCTTGATGCGTCGTCAGATAATCGAATCGCAGCGCAAGGTGTTTGCAGAGGTCAAGACTCTGCAAACCAAGAAGGGCATCGAGGGACTCGTTTCAGCGAATTTCGAGGATGGTGTGATCACCCTGAGGGTTCCCGGCGACGTCATGTTCGAGTCTGGCAGGATTACCCTGACACCAAAGGGAGTTGCCCTGCTGACCACGTTCAAGAATTTCTTTATTCAGCATAAGGATCAAAATATAAAAGTCATCGGCTATACTGATAACGTACCGCTGAGTCCCGGTTCCCGGTTCAAGGACAATTGGGAGATATCCGCTCTCCGGGCCGTTACAGTGTTGCGGGAACTGCTCAAAATGAAGATCGAGCCCACGCGGTTGACGGCTACGGGACTCGCTTATCTCAATCCTCTTTACCCGAATACTACCGACGAGTACCGCGCCAAGAACAGAAGGGTGGAGTTCGTGCTGGAAAAGCGGATCATGGGCAAATAGCCCGATCTGTTTCCGGGTAACCTTAAAGATGAGGAAAGGTATGGGATTTAACATTGCAATGCCGTCCGGGGATGGCCAGCTGCGCAAGGCTTTCCGCACCAGAGTGCCCGGACTGACCGTCCGGTTCCCCGCGATGAAGAAGAGTTTCGAGGTCAAGGACCTGAGTGCTACCGGGTTCGCCATCCTGGACCAGGGAAAGGCGTTCAAGGAAGGCCAGGCCTTGGATGTTGACCTGCTCATCAACAAGAAACTGTTTGTCGCCGAGTGTAAGGCGCAGATCATGCGCGTGTTGGACAACGGTATTGTCGGCATCAATTTTCTCGATCTGGGACGCCAGCAGCAGGCCAAGCTCGACAAGCTCGTCCTCGAAGTGCAGAAGCGGCTCATTGAGCTGCGCAAGAAACAGCGCGAGCAGGAATAACCGAGGCAACTCATGGTTCAAGACCGGCACAAGGTCCTCATAGCCAACCGTGGCGAGATCGCCATGCGGGTCATGCGCGCATGTCGCGAACTCGACCTGGATTTCGTTGCGGTCTATACCGAGGCGGATCACGAGTCCGGCCATGTTCGCCTTGCTCGGGAGCTTGGGGGCGACCAGTCCGTCTACAAGATTGTTTCCTATCTTGATGCCAATGAAATTTTCGCCGTGGCCGATGCGGCAGAGGCCACGGCCGTGCATCCGGGATATGGTTTTTTTGCCGAGGATTTCCGCTTTGCCCGGCGGGTGGTCCGGAGAGACCGGCCCATGGAATTCATCGGTCCCTCCTGGTGGGTTATTCGAGACCTGGGCGACAAGATCAATACCAAGCGCATCGCGCGCAGCCTGGGCGTGCCCACGGTGCCTGGTTCGGATCGTCCGGTATACAGCGAACTGGAAGCCGAGGAGATAGCTTCCAACCTGTTCGACTTTCAGACTGCCCAGGGTATTGTGGACGGCGTGGTCATGGTCAAGGCCTCGGCCGGAGGCGGTGGCATGGGCATAGAGGAGGTCGGCAGCTTCGGGGCCTTCCGTTCGGTCTTCCGCCGTATTCGCAACTACGCCAAGCGGAATTTCGGAGACGAAGGCGTCCTCATCGAACAGCGTATTTTCGATTTCAATCACCTGGAAGTTCAGGTGGTGGCCGAGCGCAACGGCGGGCAGCAGGTTCATTTCGGCACGCGCAACTGCTCCATTCAGTCCACCGGCAAGCAGAAGCGGCTTGAGGTGGCACCCGGCTTTGCCCCGGATATCATAGACTATACCTTTGATGCCGACGGTGTGCTTGATGCCATTACCCGCCACTCCCTGGCCATGGCCAAGGAGGCGGGCTATGATAATGTAGGGACTTGGGAGTGGATCGTCACTCCGCGAGGCGAGCCGTTTCTCATGGAAGTTAACACCCGCATTCAGGTGGAGAATGGAGTGTCGGCCATTATTTCGCGGGTTCATGATGGCCCGGTGGATATCGTGTCCGAGCAGATCCGCCTCGCGCTGGGGGGAAAGATGGGCTACGCGCAGGAGGATATTTCCTTTGACGGTGTGGGCATCGAGTATCGCATCGTGGCCGAGAACACGGACAATCGTTTTACCCCATGTACCGGGACCATCAATCGTTTTTCCTGGCAGCCCCATGACTGGCTGACCGTGCATACGCAGGTGCCGCAGGATCGGGCATACGAAATCCCCATGGAATATGACCCCAATCTGGCTCTGGCCCTGGTTTGGGGGAAAGATTTGGCCCAGGCCAAAGAGCGTGGCGTGCGTTTTCTGGACGAATTGGTGCTGGAAGGGGAATCCGGCGGCAGCAGCAAGGCTTTTAACAGCAACGTGAAGTATCTGCGGCAGCAGACCGGCCGGATACTGGAGTTCTGATAGTATGGATTTGGAACGGCGCATCCTCGACCTTAAGGACCGGATGACCTACATCCGGGATATTTTCGGCACTCGGGAGGACGATTCCATCCGGTTGCTGGAGGCCAGATTGGGCGAGGCTCTGGAGCGGGAGGCCAAGGCCCCCGGATCGGTCTCGGCGGAAGAACTCTCGCGCCTGGACGATTTGTTCTCCTTTTCCGAGAGAAAGCTGGACCTTGAGCTGACGCCCATGGATCGGGTGCGTATCGTCCGTCATCCGCAACGAATCTGTCTCAAGGATATTCTGGAAAACGTCTACGACAACTACACCGAACTGGGAGGCCGGGGCGAGTTCAATATCGATCCGGCCGTGCTCATCGCCCGAGCCTATTTTTCCAGAAAGGTGGGGGACAAGCCTACTCGGCAGATGGTCATGGTCATCGGCCATGAAAAAGGACACGGCGAGGCCTTTCGCAATGGCGGATCGGCCAAGCCGTGGGGCAACGCAAAGGCGTTGCACTACATGAAGGTGGCCGAAACCGAGAATATCCCGGTCCATACTTTTGTCTTTACCCCCGGAGCCTATCCCGTGGAGGACTGGCCGGGCGCTGCCCAGCAGATTGCCCGGAATCTCTATGAAATGGCCAACCTGCGGGTGCCCGTTATTTCCGTTTTCTCCGAGGGTGGTTCCGGCGGAGCAGAGGCCATCGGGCTGGGCGACCGGCGCATCATGCTTTCCCACGGATATTATTCGGTCATTTCGCCCGAGGGCGCGGCGGCCATCGAGGGCGGGCTGCGGGGAGGCGAGCGGGCCACACCAGAACTCATTGAGAAATGCGCGAGCCGGTTGCATATCACGGCCGAGGACAATCTGGAGAACGGATACATCGACCGTATATTGCGCGAACCGCCTCTGGGGGCCCGTCCCCATCATTACGAATTTTTTCGGGAGTTGCGGCAGGAGCTGATCCAGGCCACCAATGAGGCTGTCAGCGACGTCAAATCCATGAAGTTGTTCCGGGCCATGGCCGTGCGCGCCAGCCGGACGGATGAGGCCGAGTCCATCTTCATGCGCTGGAATCTTTCTCCGTCCGCATTGACCCGGCTGGTCGAATTGCGCCAGCGGAAGTATCGGGCCATGAGCCGCCATGCCCGGCTGGACGGGACCGGCATTCTCAAACGGGCCGTTGTCGGGGCCAAGGGAACCGTGGACGCCGTCCATTCCTATTTGCGGTATGACTTGCTCGGTCGGCAAAAGCGGCGTCTGGACAATATGATAGAGGAGCTGGGGGCCGAGGCGCATATTGTCCGTCGAAAGCTGCTTCTGCCACTCAAGCGGTCCATGGACAAGGTCCTGCCGGTTTCCGGGCTTGATGGGCGCAAGGGGGCGGACCCGCACGATGAGTTAACCCGGCTTTCCTGCCCGGAAGACGGCGCTTGTCTCTCCGGAAGCCAGTGGGCGTGGATCAGCCCGCGCAGCCAGGAAGATAGAACCATCTCCTGCCCCAATGTGCGCACGCATCATTGTCCCGATCTGTGGGTGCCCGATCTGTTCGGCGACTTTGCCGGAGTCTGCCCCAGCTGCGGCCATCATTTCCCCATGGAGTACCGCTGGTATCTGGAGAATGTCTTCGGCTACCGGGAATCCAGGGAGTTCAATCGGGACTTGGAGTCAGTGAATCCGCTCAACTACGAACAGTTTGGCCTCAAGCTCGATCGGGCAAAGGAACTTACCGGCCTGAAATCCGCCTGCATTACCTTCGGGACGACCATCGAGAACGTGGAGGCCGTTGTTGCTGTGTTCTGTGCGCCGTTTCGGGGGGGCAGTGTGGGGGCGGCAGAGGGAGAAAAGTTCATTCGTGCCGCCGAGCGCGCGGGGCGCAAGCGCCAGCCGCTTATTGCCTATGTTCACGGCACGGCCGGTATCCGCATTCAGGAGGGCGTCAACGGCGTTATTCAGATGCCGCGCTGCACTATCGCCGTCAGGCGTTACATCGATGCCGGCGGATTATATCTGGTCCTTTACGATACCAACTCCTACGCCGGTCCGGTCGCCAGTTTCCTGGGGTGTTCGCCATACCAGTTCGCCATGCGTTCCTCCAACATCGGATTTGCCGGACCAGGGGTTATTTCCGAGACGACAGGGCTGCCCGTGCCGCCCAATTATCACCGCGCCTACCACGCCTTGTCTCGGGGGCATATCCATGGAATATGGGACCGGAGAGAGGTGAAGAAGAATCTCCACCAGGCCCTCTTGACCATGGGTGGGCGCAACCTTTACTATCGTTAGCCCAAAAGGAGGCGCCGTTGCCTCCTCCCTATGACGCTATCTAAGGATAATACGTGCTGAATATCAAAGAGTTGCTCGATGAGGTGAAGACCTCCCCCTATCGTGAAATCGTGGTGGCCGCTCCCCATACCGGAGTGGTTGAGTTCGCCGGGCTCAAATCCGGAGATCAGGTTCGCGGCCGCAGCGGCGAGTTCAAGGAGAAACCGGGCACCCTGGTGGCCCATCTGACTCGCGAACACAATCGCAAGCCCATTACCGCGCCGGAAAAGGGCGAGGTGGAGAGTGTGCGCACCGAGCTGGAAGGCAAGTTCGTGGAGGCGGGCGAGCCGCTGGCCACCATCCGTCATTTTCTGACCCGCAAAGAGGTCATCGAGCGCATTCTTCAGGAAGCGCTTTTCCTGTTCCGGGCACCGGAGCGGGCCAAATATTATTTTGTGCCCGAAGTGGACCAGAAGCTCAAGGTCTCCGGCAAGCGCTCGGTCAAGGTGACCGAAGGCATGGAACTGATGATCGTTTCACGGATGAAGCGGGAAACCCCGCTTGCCTACACAGGGCCGGAAGGGATCATTCACTCGGTCTATTTCGGCCGTGGGGACAACGTGGACGAGGGCGCACCGCTTATCGGCGTTTGTCCCGAGGATCAATTGACCACTATTCAGGATGTGGTGGCCCGCATCCAGAGCGAGTGGGAGGAGGAATAGATGGGCACCGTACTCCAGGTTCGCGTAATGGCAGAGACATATAGCGAGGACGAGGTCAAAAAGGCCTGGCCCGCGCTGTGGGACCTGGTGTGGGAGGATGGTGGCGACGCCATCCCGAAGAAAGGTGTTCTGGAATTGGTTCAGGCTGTGTACAACGCCGTTCGTGCCGGGTTGGTTTCGTCCGACAAGGCCGATGCCCTGAGCGATGGGGCGGAGGCTGCCGAGGACCTGCGGTTCAAGTTGCAGGATGCCCTTGCGGCGCGTAATCCGCAGGAAGCGGACCGTCTGTCCTACGCCATCGAGGATGCGCTCGATGAACTGGAAGACACGGCCAAGAAATTTTGATATCCGTTGGGTTCATTCGTCAATGTTATGTTTAAGGAGTTGAAATGGCTGGAAGTTTAAATAAAGTTATCATTATCGGCAGGTTGGGGCAGGACCCCAAACTCTCCTATACCTCTTCCGGCCAAGCCGTGGCTAATTTTTCCGTGGCAACGGACGAGGGATACCGTGACCGTCAGACGGGTCAGAAGGTGGAGCGTACCGAATGGCACCGCGTGGTTGCCTGGCGGCAGACCGCTGAATTTTGCGGAAACTACCTGGGCAAGGGCCGTCTGGTCATGGTGGAGGGCAAGCTCCAGACCCGTAAATGGCAGGGCCAGGACGGGCAGGACCGCTACACCACCGAAATTGTTGCGGACAACGTGGAAGGCTTGGATCGCGCTCCGGATCGCCAGCAAAACGGCCAGGAAGCGCAGCAGAGCGGTTACCAGCAGCAGGGTGGCGGAGGCTACCAGCAGCAGGGAGGCGGCAATAACTACCAGAACAACAATTACCGCCAGAATCAGAATTCGTACCCTCAGCAGGACCAGCCTGAAGAGGACCTGGGTCCTGCATTCCCCTCGGAAGCGAGCGGAATGGACGATGTCCCGTTCTGATTAAGTGCCTTGCCAAAAGTGAGGCGATTGAAAAAGATAAGGACCTGTTCCTGTTGGTGTCATGCTATGGCCGGTTGGCTGTAATCGTCTGTATAATCAGCCTGGTTTATGACCGTAACCCTCGCCATGCATATGTATCGGAACCGTTTGGAGTGATATCAGCTGCCCGAATAGGCAACAGTTCTATTCAATCAACTCCTTTTGCCCAGTGGAGTCAGGCAAAAATTGTGGAGGATTCGTCATCCCTTTGGATGGGAAAAGCGATAGTGTGGTGTTGAGGATGAGGGGGAGCCCCTTCCGCCGACGCAACACAAGGAGCTTTAAGTTACATGTTGGAAATACTTCAACCGGCCTTTCAGACCGTTCAGGCATCTTTGCTTTGCCTTGAAACATTGTTCGGTCTTTTTCCTTCTGAATTGATCTGTCCTGTGACCCTGAATCTGGCTGCCCTTGCTGTAGTCCTTATGGCGGCGGTTAGATTGGTGAGTTCATCAGGCAAGAAAAGAGACAAGTTGTCCCGATAACGCAAAAGGCCGCTTCTGATAGGAAGCGGCCTTTCTTATGTGCTCTCGGAGATGGCTTAACGTGTCGGGCTTGAGGCCAGAAATACTTTATTAACAAGGTTGGGGGAAATCAGCGGAGGAAGGCCTGGTTTCGCCCTGTACTGCTGGATGTACTTGTCGATGATACGGTCCAGGCTCCCGTCCTTTTTCATGCGCCGGATGACTCTGTCGAACTCGTTCAGTCGGGCCGCATAGGGCGAGTCGCTGTTGATGAGGAGATGAAACGGCATGGACTGCAACGTCACCTCGGTCTGGACGATGTATTGCTCCATTCCCGTTTCGACGATGTCCGGCCAAGCTCCACCCGGCCATTCAATGACGATATCTCCCCGTTTGTTTGCCAACATGCGCCAAACGTTTTTCAGTTTCGGCGTTTCGTATGTCTTTATTCCATTTGCCTTGATGTTTTTGTCGTTCCATCCATTCCCGGAATAGGTGACCACGATGAATCCCCCGTGCCGGATGTCCTCAACCGATCGAATGGCTTTGATCTCTTGCAGCCGAGGGTTCCCGGCATAGGTGAATACCTTGAGCTTTTTTTCGTAAAAGGGTGTTTCGTGGGTGCTTGCGTAGAGCAGTCGATTGGAAGTGGGCGAAGTGATCATGGCATCCGCAGCCCCGGTCTTCACCCGCTCCTGGCACCTTGGCCAGGGGAAGGATTCCCATGTGGACTGAATCCCCATCCTGTTCAGGGCTTCGGTGACGATATCATGGAAGAATCCTTGGACGCTGCCATCGCGTGTGGCGAAGAACGGCCAAAATTCAGGGAAATCAATGCGGAGAGGGGGTTGCTCTGCCCGAGAGGATCGAATCCCTCCCGATAGGAATATGACAGTAGTCAAAAGTGCTATGGCGGCAAGTTTGCCTAAGGGGATAACTCTTTTCCAATACTTGGTAACCATGAGCGCAGAGTAGCACAGTCTTGCTGGCAGTCAACGCAAGCATTCAATAAATATCGACCTTGTTATCCTCGTTTTCGACCACCCTTTACGGAATAGAAGGTGTTGTAGACCAGGGTGAGCACACATGCGAAAACGGCTGAAGCGATGCCTATTCCCACATTGTAATAGGGAGGAGCGGTCAATGCCAGCCGGATAAGTAAGGTTGCCAGAGCAAAACCTGAATTTCGGAAGATTGCCCGGAATACGGGGAGAAAGCGTTGTGCAATAAGCACAAGCATGATGTCGCTGAAAATCAGTACGGTGTAGAAACTTTTGAAGAAATGAAACGGTTGTTGCCCTGAGAGCAGAAGCAGTCCGTTTTTGATTCCCATTCCCAGAAAAATGACCAGGATGAAAAGGGCGACGATTTTCTTGGCTGCAACGAATTTAAAGAGTGTCTGTCCCCGAGATAGGGTGTCGTCCAGATTGCGTCGGAGCATCGTATAGACGCCCAGCAAGCCGAAAATGACTATCGCGCCACCGCCGTCGCTCATCAAAATCCATAGTTCCTGCTCGTGGCCGGATATGGCAATGGGTTCCGGAAAACCGGCCAGGGTCTTGAAGGCGCTTCGCAGCAGAATGAGGGCCAGGATCTCGAATTGTTTGCCCACGGCTTTGGATATGGAGCAGGGCAGGGTGAAGATAAGGCCAATAACTTCCAGGACAAGTACCAGCGTAAAGGCGATATCAATAGCCATGAAGTGATTGGTTGGAATCAGTTCGGCCATTCCGCCCGTAATCAGCCCTTCGCGGTTCATCTCAATGACGGCAAGGGAAAGCAGGAAGACTATTATCAGAACTCCGGCAACATTCCGTTGGGTGGAGTCCTTCTCCCAAAAATGGTGGAGAGGATCAAACGAGTAGGTGGCCCAGTTGTATATGTGATTCATCGGTCCCATGTGGAGTACCTTCGGTTATCATTTCTGTATCTGCATGACGTCGACGCAACTATCCTACCAAGATTTGGCAGGATAGTAAACAGGAATGATTCCTAAATCGTGATATAACAACTAAATTTCAAAAAGCATTTCCAGATCATCGCGCGTCAGGCTCTTCAGCGCAGACTGTCCCGGGATAATTGCTTCGGCCACATCCTTCTTTTGCTCCTGCAGCTTGAGGATGCGTTCCTCCACCGTATTCTGACAAATCATCTTGTAGGCAAATACCTGTCGTTTCTGACCAATGCGGTGTGTACGGTCGGTCGCCTGATTCTCCACGGCCGGGTTCCACCACGGGTCGTAGTGGATGACGTAGTCCGCGCTCGTCAGGTTGAGGCCGGTGCCACCTGCCTTGAGGGAAATGAGGAAGATGGGAATATCGGGGTTGTCGTTGAACCGGTCCACCTGGTCGAAGCGGTCCTTGGAGGAGCCGTCCAGATAGGCAAAGGGGATTTCCCTGATTTGCAGCCAGTTGCGAATGACATGAAGCATGCGGACGAACTGGGAGAAGACCAGCACCTTGTGGCCGCCGCCGATGATGTCCGTAACCAGATCCTTGAAGGCATCGAACTTGCCGGAAGGCAGGTTGGTGGACACGCCGGGAATGTCGAGCTTGAGCAGGCGCGGGTGGCAGCAGATCTGCCGAAGTTTGAGCAAGGCGTCGAGAATGGACATCTGGCTCTTGGCCATGCCTTTTTCGTCCACGTCCCTGAGCACCTGGTCCTTGAGCTTCTTGGCCACGGCATTGTAAAGCTCTCGTTGTTCGTCCACCAGATCGCAGTAATGGGTTGTTTCGATCTTGGGCGGCAGGTCCTTGGCAACCTCCGACTTGGTACGCCGCAGGATGAACGGTTTGACCCTGGAGCGCAGATAGTCCAGCGTCTCCTCGTCGCCGTCCTTGATCGGCTTGACGATGCCGCGCTGGAAGGAGTGCTGGGACCCCAGGAAGCCGGGCATGAGAAATTCAAAGAGTGACCACAGCTCGAAAAGATTGTTCTCGATGGGCGTACCGGAGAGGCAGACGCGCAGGCCGGCCTCCAGTTTGCGCACGGATCGGGCTGTGATCGTGTTGGGATTCTTGATGTTTTGGGCTTCATCAAGAATCACGCTGGCATACTCGTACTTGAGCAGTTCATCCAGGTCCCGGCGCAGCAGGGCATATGTGGTGATGACCAGATGCGATTCATTGATGTGCTGGAACAGGTCTTCACGCTTGGCGCCGTAGATGGTCAGCCGCTTCAGGTTCGGGACAAACTTCTCGGCCTCACGTTCCCAGTTGGGCAGAACGGAAGTCGGGACGATGATCAGGTTTGGACCGTCTATCCCGGAGTCCACCAGAGACTGGATGTAGGAAAGGGTCTGGATGGTTTTTCCAAGTCCCATTTCATCGGCCAGAATACCGCCGAATCCGTATTCACGCAGGAAGCTGAGGTAGCTGAGGCCCTGAAGCTGGTAGGGACGCAGGGTTGCCTGCAATTCCTTGGGCTGCTCAATGGTGCGTATCTCGCTGAAATTATTAATTTTTTCACGCAGCTTGACGAAGTACTCGTCTGTTCTGGCCTGCGGAAGGTCTTCCAGAATCTTGTCCAGCACCGGCGCTTCGAACTGGTTGAACTGTGTCTTGGGCGCCTTTTCCGGATCGTAGCCAAGGGCCTTCAGCTTGTGGCCGAGCTTCTTGAGCCAGGATTCCGGCAGACTGGTGTAGGAACCGTCCTTGAGCTGAACGTATCTTTTGCCCTTGGTCCAGGCTTCCCAGATGACCTCGATGGGGACGGTCTGGTCGTCGTACTCGACCGAAATTTCGAGGTTGAACCACTTGTCGTCCTCGTCGGTCTCCACTTCGGCCACAACTTGCGGTTGCGTGGTCCGTACCTTGTATCGCGTCAGATTCTGTTCGCCGAATACGCGGTATGCCTCCACCAATTGGGGATAATGGTCGAGCAGGAAGTTGATGGCTTCTTCCTGTTCCATGAACCAGATGGAGTTGCTGCGCGGCTGGAAATGCATGTCCTGCAGTTCGGCCATGAGCTGGGCCTCCTCATCCTGGGCGCGCCGGATGAGGTAGCTCTTGCCGCCTTCGTGGTAGCTGCCGGTCTGGAGGTCCGGGTTCGGGCCGGGCATGACGAATTCGCCGTGCTCGTTTTCGTAGATGTTCTGTACCTTGAGGACGAGCAGGCTGCCCTCTTCGTCCAGATAGAGCTTTGGATTGTAGTCGGCCTGCTGGAAAATGGGGCCGACCCGTTCCAGGAAGTCCTCCTGGCCGTAGAGATCGGAGACGGGAATTTGCGTCCAGACCCGATCCAGAAATTCCGAGACATCGGCGTGCGGCACAATGGGTTTTTGCTCCACCATGCCCTGAACCAGTTTGGGGTCCAGGCCGGTCTGTACCGGATAGAAGGAGTTCTTGTAGTAGACCCAGAGGGGCAACCGGCCATAAAAATAGATTTCCTCCTCATCCGTGATGGAGAAGGGCATCTTGTCTTCCCTGGCGAGCAGAATGTCGAAGCCCAGGCCGTCTTCGCTCAGACTCGGGGAGAGCTTGAGCTGCATGGTCTTTGACTCGATGGTTACCGGCTGGTCAGTATCGCGCAGATAAAGGTAATATTCGTTTTTGATGGCCCGGAAAAACCAGGAGTGCAGCCCCGCAGGAATTTCCACACGGTGGCCCCAATAGTCGAGGTAATGGCCTATCTGCTCGGCAACGCCGGGCAGGGCCGGGGAGGGATCGCACCAATCCGGGTTTTCCACGATCTGGGCGAGGGTGACCTCGTTTTGAACCTGGGAAATGCCGGACTTGTTCTGGCGGGCACGAAAAAAGGCGACCTGGAGCCGACCGAGCTCCGGGAAGATGCGATAGATGAGATAATGACGGCCAGCCTCCGGCTCGAGCGCGGTGGCAAAAAATGGCCGAAATGTCTGTCGCCAGTCCGTGCGGGGCGTGGGAACGGTGTCCTCGGTATCCGCACTGAGGGACTTGAAAAGTTTGACGGCCGTAGCGGCCACATGGCGGCAAACGCCGGAAAAGGAATCCGGGCAGTTGCAATAATAATTGATGGTTCTATCACTCAGGTTGAGGCCGATTTCCGAAGTGTAATTCTGGAATTCGTCTCCCTGCACCTGACCATCGATATCCCAATACTGGTCCCGCTTTTTCAGGTCCAGTTTTTGGACGCCGCCTTCCGCAACAAGATCATTGGCTCCTTCCAGAATATAGTCCGGAACGGAGTCATTGATAAAATCCCCGAGGATCGATTTAACTATTTTTTCTTCACCGCTGGTCATCTGTTCTCAACTCAGTCGTACTGCCGGATATGGCAGGAATTGAACGGCTTCAATACATACTTAGCCGTCGTTCGGCAAGCTGTGGAAAAGAGAATCTAACCGAGGATACCGCCTTGGCTTTTCCCCCCCATTGGTACATAGTATCGACACTGGCCGATGCTCTTACCATTTTATGATCCAACCATCGCCGTTTTGCAAGATAAAATGAGACTGCGCACGCTCCTTATAATAACTTTTCTTTTCGTCGCTCTTGCCGGGTGCGGTGCGGACGGCGAACCTGCCACGCCTGTTCCTCCTGTCCGGGCCGATCAGGTGCCGGCTTTGCCGGAGGAAGGCGGCAGCCTCGTGCTTGATATGCTGGGAGAGCCGAGCAACCTCATTTCCATCCTGGCGACCGACAGCGCATCTCACGAAATCGCCTCACAGATTTACGTCAGTCTCATCAAGTATGACAAAGACCTCAATCTGGTGCCCTATGCGGCCGAGTCCTTTGAAGTGTTGAACAACGGCAAGTTGATCCGTTTCAAGTTGCGAAAGGACCTCCGCTGGTTCGATGGCGAGCCGCTCACCGCCCATGATGTGGAGTTTACCTACCGTTTGACCATCGATCCCAAGACGCCCACGGCGTACAAGGAAAATCTCAAGGCGGTCTCCGGCTTCCGGCTCATTGACGACTACACCTTTGAGGTGACCTACGACCAGCCGTTCGCCAAGGCGCTTATTACATGGGCCATGGATATCCTGCCCGAGCATGTCCTGAAAGGGCAGGATTTGCTGAATACGAAATATAGCAGACAGCCTATGGGCGCGGGGCCGTACAAACTGGCCGAGTGGGTTCCGGGCAGTCGGCTCGTACTCACTGCCAACCCGGATTTCTTTGAAGGAAAGCCGTACATTCACCGGCTTGTTTATCGAGTCATACCGGATCAGTCCACGCAGTTTCTCGAACTCAAGGCTGGCAATCTGGATACCATGAGCCTGACGCCGCTCCAATATCTCTATCAGACATCAGGGCCGGGCTGGGACGGCAGCTTCAATAAGTTTCAATATCTTGCTTCCGCCTACACCTTCCTTGGATTTAACATGGACCATCCCTTCTTTAAGGACGTGCGTGTGCGTCGCGCCATTGATTTTGCTCTTGATCGACGGGAGTTGGTTAAGGGAGTGCTCTATGGCCTGGGCGTGGCGGCCAATGGTCCTTACAAGCCTGGTACCTGGCAGTATAATAAGGATATCAAGCCCCGTGCCTATAATCCGAAAAAGGCGCGGGCCTTGCTGGCCGAGGCAGGCTGGGCGGATACGGACGGAGACGGCGTGTTGGACAAGGATGGCGTTCCCTTTGCCTTTTCCATCATCACCAACCAGGGCAATACTCAGCGAATCAAAACCGGCGTCATCATCCAGCAGCGGTTGCGGGATATCGGCATCGTTGTCTCGCTGCGTACGGTGGAGTGGGCCGCCTTCATCAAGGAATTCATAGATAAAGGGCAGTTCGACGCCGTTATTTTGGGGTGGAATATTCTGGAAGACCCGGATATCTACTCGGTCTGGCACTCGTCCATGGCCGTGCAGGGCGGGTTGAACTTTACCCGATACAAGAACCCCAGACTGGATGAGCTGCTTGAGCGCGGCCGCAGGCTGGTTGTGCCGGAAAAGCGCAAGCCGATCTATGATGAGATTCAGCAAATTTTGCACGACGACGTGCCATATTGTTTTCTTTGTGTGCCCAAGGCCTTGATAATTGTGCAGGCTCGTGTGCAGAATATAAAAGCGGCTCCGGCCGGTATTACATACAACTCCACGCGGTGGTGGATTCCCCGCTCACTGCAACGTCAGCCATAACTTTCCGACAGGACATATGATTCGCATCAACGAGATCACCGACAAGGTGGCATCATATATCGAGCACCCCGACCTGGATCTGATCCAGCGGGCCTATGTTTTTTCCGCCCAGGCGCATGACGGCGTGGTCCGTCGCTCGGGCGAACCATACATTTCCCATCCCATGAACGTGGCCTTCCTGCTGGCCAACATGCAGCTTGACGAAGCGACTGTGGCCGCCGGGCTGCTGCATGACACAGTGGAAGATACGGACACCACGGTGGACGAGATCGAGGAACTCTTCGGTTCCGATGTTGCCGACATCGTGGATGGCGTGACCAAGATATCCCAGATGGCCTTCGAGTCCCGGGCGGTGCAGCAGGCGGAGAACATCCGCAAGCTCATACTGGCCATGGCCGAGGACATCCGCGTGCTCATGGTCAAACTGGCCGACCGGTTGCATAACATGCGCACGCTGGAGTTCATGAAGCCGGTCAAGCAACGGCTCATAGCCCAGGAGACGCAGGACATATATGCGCCCCTGGCCAACCGGCTCGGTTTGCACCGGATCAAGACCGAGCTGGAGGACCTCTGCCTCCGTTACCTGAAGCCGGATGTCTTCTCCCAGCTGAGTGAAGCCGTCCACCAGCACAGGGCGGCCGGTGAGCCGTACATAGAGGAAGTGGTCGGCCTCATCTCGGACATGCTCAAGAAGAATAAGCTCAAGGGGCGTGTCTATGGCCGGACCAAGCATCTGCATTCCATCCAGGTCAAAATGGAGCAGCAGGGGCTGACCTTTGACGAAATTTACGATCTCATCGCCTTCCGCATCATCGTCGATTCCATCAAGGACTGCTATGCCGTGCTCGGGTTGATCCACTCCGTGTGGCGTCCCGTTGCCGGTCGGTTCAAGGACTATATTTCCATCCCCAAGGCGAACATGTACCAGTCGCTGCACTCCACGGTCATCGGACCCGAGGGCGAGCGTATCGAGATACAGATCCGCACCGAGGAGATGAACCAGATCGCGGAATACGGCGTGGCCGCCCACTGGCAGTACAAGGAGGTGGGCAAGGGCTCCAAGCGGGGCAAAACCGCGGGCACCCGGGACGCGGAGCGGTACACCTGGCTTCGACAGATCATGGATTGGCAGCGGGAGCTTTCCGATCCGCGCGAGTTCATGTCTTCGCTCCGATTGGAGATGTTTCAGGAAGAGGTCTACGTCTTTACGCCAAATGGCGACATCAAGGAATTGCCCGAAGGCGCGACGCCGGTTGATTTTGCTTACGCCATCCACTCCCAGGTTGGCGACAAATGTGCCGGTGCCAAGGTCAACGGCCGCATCGTTCCCCTGCACAGTCAGCTCAAGAACGGTGACTCGGTGGAGATCATCACCGACAAGAACCGGATGCCCAGCCGCGACTGGCTCAAGTTCGTCAAGACGGCCAAGGCGCGGACACGGATCAAGCAGTTCATTCGCACAGTGGAGCGCGAGCAGGCTATTTCGCTGGGGCGCGAGTTGCTGGAAAAAGAGGGGCGTCGGGTCGGTATCAATGTCCAGAAGTCCATAAAGGACGGTGAGTTCCTCAAGCTGGCCGAAGTCTTCAACTGTGGTAGCCTGGACGATCTCCTCTCGCAGGTCGGATTTTCCCGCTACACACCGCGCAAGGTCATCAAGAAGCTGTATGCGATGACCCACGATGAGCCGCTTGATGCGCGCAAGCCAGCCGATAAAATCGAGGAGGCCGGACAGCAGCAGGAGGAACGGAAGGCCAAGAAAAGCGACGGGTTGCAAATATCCGGTGTGGACAATGTCCTGGTTCGTTTCGCCAGCTGTTGCAATCCGCTGCCGGGCGATCCCATCATCGGTTACATCACTCGCGGCCGTGGCGTGACCGTGCACCGCATAGACTGCCACAACGTCAAGAATTTCGAAGAAGAGCGGCTTGTTCAGGTCAGCTGGGAAGGGTCCGAGGAAAAACCGTATCCCGCCAAGATCAAGATCAAGTGTTTGAACAAACCCGGTATGCTCGGCAGGATATGCACCATACTGGCTGAGATGGACGTGAATATCGATTCCGGCAGCTTTGATTCCAAGGTGGACGGCACGTCTGTGCTTGATTTCACCGTGGAGGTGAAAACGCTGGATCAATTGTATGCCGCTCTGGCCAAGGTCAAGGCCCTCAAGGCCGTGAAGGAAGCCCTGCGCGTCTCCTAGCTTTACGCAACGCCTAAAATGAAAAGGGCTCGTTATATAACGAGCCCTTTTCTTATGCTTGCCGGATAAGCTGGATAACTTCGTTCTTTCATGCCTCATCTGCCGAAGAAATGCGTGATCGACGGCACAATGTCCAGAAAGGACAAAGGTTGTTGCCCCATGTTTCTTATCCTGAAGGGGATGTTGGGACGAATCAGTACTGTCATCCCTTCAGAAAGTTCGGTCTCGCGTGACTCCTCAAAAAGCAAGGCCGAACCTGAGAGAATGTAAATCTGGTGTTCCCAGGCAGTCTTTCTGAGGGGAGTGGTGCCGGACTTCTCCAGGGTGATCTTTCGAGTGCAAAAGGATGGAGAGCGCTCGTTGTCATCCTTTGTGAGCCATTGCAGGGCCATACCTTCGGCGCCCTCTTCTTCGATGGGGAGTAGAGGGACCTTATTGGGCTCAACTATTTTACAGAGCGATGCCTCGCTGTTGTATTTTTCAAGGCGTTGAACACTTTCCCTGTCCTCCTGGATCATTTCGGCATCCAACTCGATGGGGAAAAGCGGTTTGTCAGAAACAATGGTTTCAAGCAGATCACTTTCAGGAAGTGTTTTTCCCCTCGGCGTAAACTCTCCCTTGCAATAGTGGACGATGACTTTTGTCTGTTTGCTGACGGAAAGGTTCTCAGTCATAGCCTTGACGTGCGAGCGGATTGCTTCAATGGGGCCGAGTATGTCCGTTTGTTTGTGGGAGAATTGCGGGTAGAAGCGGAGCGGTTCGTTGTCAAACAAGCGCGTGAAGTCTTTCTTGGTGAAGTAGCTTACATCCGATCGCTGTACGGGATTGTTTTGTCGGAAGAATTGAGGATGCGTTTCATGGAGGTACAATAGGAATTCCTCTTTTTGCTCTTCCGAGTCGAAAAAGCTTTCCGTGGAAATGACAATGTGTTTTCGCGCTACCCGTCTCAACTCGGCAATGACTTTGGCCGAATCCATGATGTGCTCTATTGTCTCTATCATTATGACGGTATCAAACGAATTGTCCGCAAAAGGCAGATCCAACGCGGAGGCATTGCAGACCTCAAGTCCGTACTTTTGTTGGGCAAGATTGAGTGTGTGGCTATTGATGTCGGCCGTCATCACATCGGCATTGAAAATTTGTTTTAGCAGATAGGACTGATAGCCATCGGCCCCGCCCACATTGAGAACCCTGCCCAGTTCGAGGGTATTGAGGAGCTTGAAGATGCTGAAGGTCCGAGCATAATGGACCAGTTGAAGCGGGACGGTGTGTTTGTATCCTTTCAGATATCCATAGATAGGCGCGTGTGCGATCGGGTATCCCATGCCGTTCTCCTGTTGTGCTGGCACAATGGATTGACCAACTATCCTTTACGGCTAGGGGAAGTCAATGATCGTCTGCCTTTTCAGGATGGGCATGGAATAGGTCGTAGTGAATGGCGTCTGGCAAACAAAAAGGCCCTCCTGCGGAGGGCCTTTTTGAGTCAATTCTGCTTTGTTCCTTTTACATCTCGATGCGCACGGTTTCCGGGCTGAGTCGGCGCTCCAGCCGTTTGGCATAGAGGCTCATGCAGTAGCAGCAGATAAAGTAGAGTGCTGCTACGGTCGTATAGATCTCGAAAGGATAGATCATGGTTCGGTTGTTGATGGCATAGGCCGCGCGGGTCAGTTCCATCACGCCGATAATGTAGGCCAGCGAGGTGTCCTTGAAGGCCGCGATGAACATGCCTACCAGGGCCGGGAGCATCTGCTTGAGCGCCTGGGGCAGGATGATTTTGCGCATGGTCTGGAAGTAGCTCAGCCCCGAGGCCTTGGCCGCTTCCACCTGCCCCTTGGGAATATTCTCGATACCGCCGCGGACGGTCTCGGCGATATAGGCACCGAAGAAGAAGGTCATGGCAATGGTTGCTGCCCAGAATGCCTGGAGGTCCACCTTGAAGACGAACTCGAGGATGGCGGTATAGAACCAGAATATGACCAGAATGAGTGGAATGGCCCGTACCAGTTCAATATACAGGGTGCAGGGGATGCGGATGGCCCGGTTGTGTGCCGTGCGGCCCATGCCCACCGCCAGTCCGATGAGGAAACTGCCGAGGATGGAGATGAAGGCCATGAGCACAGAGCCGGAGAGACCGCCCAGACCGTAGAAGAACTCAGACTCGTCGCCACCGGGGAAACGCCATTTGAGCAGAGTGGACAGGTTGGCCCAGATGATCCCGTAGTTGAAGCCCGCGATGGCCATGACAGCCTTGTAGACGGTCATGGCCAGAGCCGCCACAAAGATAACCTTGGAAGCGGTGATGGTGAATTTACCCAGCGAATGCAGGATGCGCCGCAGTGGGGAGATGGTTTTGGATGCGTCCGGGGCCTTGCGGAAATGCCACATGAGCCGTTCAAGGCCATCGGCCAGCATGGCGAAGGGCGCGAAAACAACGTCCGCGACCTTGCGGGCCATGGGCCTTTTGTTCTCCGGGACGATCTTCAGCTTGGCGTTGACCAGGTTGAGGATTGTGGAAATCAACAGGGACAGGGCCAGATAGATCACGGTGGCCGCCACCAGAGCCTCAAACGTCCGGAAGGTCAGCGAGAGTACTTCCTGCATGGACCAGCATACTTCGCCGACACCAATGGTCATGGCCAGCGAGGTATTCTTCATGTTGTTCAGGAATTCACTGCCGAGCGGCGGAATGATTTCGCGAAATGCCAGTGGCAGAATGACCTTGCGCAGGGTTTGGTTGAAGCTCAGGCCCGACGAGTAGGAAGCCTCCAGCAATCCTTTGGGGATGGACTGGATGCCTGCCCGGATGATTTCCGCCATGAAGGCGGAAGTGAAGATGCCGCAACCCAGCGTTGCCACCCAGAATTCGAAATCCATATCGTACAGTTTGGTGCGGATTTCATCCGGGAAGGCATAGGGAAAGGCAAAGTTCCAGAAAAAGAGCTGAATAAGCAGCGGGGTGTTGCGGAAAAGCTCTACATAGCAGGTGGCGAACCAGTAGACCGGCTTGAATTTTGATAGCCGGGCCAGTCCGATGACCGTGCCGAGAACCAGGGCAAGAATGGCGGAATAGAGGGTGATGGTGGCTGTCAGGTGCAGCCCGTGCAGCATCAGGTCGCCCATGTTGCCGTATTGCCCGTCGGTTATGAACACCGCCCAGTCGAAATCATAATTGAATTTGAAGACAAAGGCGAAATAGTAGACCACCAGGCCGAGCATGACCAGCAGGCTGAAGTTCTGGACCCAGGGTTTCTCAAAATATCTCTTGATCATCGGTCTCTCTCAAGCGAGGTCCCGGAGCCAGAGCTCCGGGACCATGTAATGACTTGCGTCGGGGTGGCTTACGGCCACATCTCGATTTTTTCGGTCAGCGGGAAATCGAAGGGGGTCTGGGGACCGAACCACTTCAGGTAGATCTGCTTGTAGGTACCGTCCTTCCACATGTCCTGCAGGGTGAAGTTGACGGTGTCACGCCACTTGGAATCGTCCTGGGGCAGGCCGATGCCGTAGGGCTCGTCGGAGATGAAGTCGCCGACCAGCTCGTACTTGCCGGGCTCCTTGGAAGCGTAGCCGAGCAGCAGGGTGGCGTCGGTGGAGATAGCCTGGACACGACCGGAACGAAGGGCTTCGAACATGGCGATCTCACCATCGTAGCCGATGACGGTCGGGTTCGGGTTGCCAAGCTTCTTCAGGTAGTTGGTGGCGTTGATGATGGAGGTGGTGCCCTGCATGGAGCCGACCTTCATCTTGGCCAGATCCTTGACGTCCTTCACCGTACCCTTGCGGGCCAGGAATTTCTGGCCATCGAAGAAGTAGGTGATGGAGAAGTCGATCTGCTCATCACGGGAACGCTTGTGGGTCATGTTGGCCAGGGTCATGTCGACCTTGGGCGGGTTGGTCTGGACGTAGGTGACACGGGTGTTGTTGTTTACAACGACCTTTTCCAGCTTGCAGCCAATGCGCTTGGCGATTTCGGCGGCGATGTCAACGTCGAATCCGGTCCATTCGTTCTTGTCATTGATGAAGCCGAAGGGAATGCCCTGGTTGGACAGACCTACTTTGACGACTTTGGTGGACATGACGCGGTCGTAGGTAGGACCGGCGTATGCCATGGACGCGGCCAGAACGAGCAGCGCGGCCAGTGCAGTGATCTTGAGAACTCGCATTTTCCTCTCCTCTCAATGGTTGGGAGTTCGACCAAAAACATGCCCCGTCCAGACACCATGTCCGCGCGGGGCGTATATATCCTTATAACCTAATGGCTGAGGATCTTGCTGAGAAAGTCCTTGGTTCGGTCGCTTTTGGGATTATTGAAAAATTCCTCGGGCGAATTTTCTTCGATGAGATTCCCGCCGTCCATAAATATGACCCGGTCCGCCACTTCGCGGGCAAAACCCATTTCGTGGGTGACGCAGATCATGGTCATGCCTTCGCGCGCCAGGGATTTCATGACATCCAGCACCTCATTGATCATTTCAGGATCAAGCGCGGAGGTCGGCTCGTCGAAGAGCATGATCTTGGGCTGCATGGCAAGCCCCCGGGCTATTGCCACGCGTTGCTGCTGACCGCCGGAAAGCTGGGAAGGGTAGGCGCCCGCCTTGTCTGGAATATTGACCTTTTTGAGCAGGTCCATACCTATGGAGGTGGCTTCACCCTTGCTCATTCCCCTGACCAGGGTGGGCGCGAGAATAATATTCTCCATGACCGTCATATGGGGGTAGAGATTGAACTGCTGGAAGACAAAACCTACCTCGGCCCGGAGCAGGGTCATGTTGGTACGGGCATCCGAAACGTTCATGCCGTCCACTAGAATATCGCCTTCCTGGATGGGTTCCAAGCGATTGATGCACCGGATGAGGGTGGATTTCCCCGAACCTGAAGGGCCGCAGATGACAAGCACCTCGCCTTTTTCAATTTCGAGATTTATGTTGTTGAGGACGTGGAAATCCCCATACCACTTATTTACATTTTTGAAAGAAATCACGTCTTGCACCCCAAAAAAAGATATTCGGCTGAAAAAGCCAGCACGCTCCCTAGCAGAAATATCGGTTCAGGGCAATCTTAATTCAGGTCGATGATATCAGGCCAGAATTTTATTCTGCTATAATGCCGCTAGGCCATAAAACATGTGTTTATTCTGATAATACGAACGGTTGGCCTAACATTCCGGGACGCTTTGGGCCAACCCTCCAAGCGATGTCTCCTTATATTTTCTGGACATATCCTTCCCTGTTTGGGCCATGGCTTTGAACACTTTGTCCAGATTTACCATTTGGTAAGATTCTTCCAAAGTGGAAGCGATGAGGAAGGCGTTGTACGCTTTGACCGCTCCCATGGCGTTGCGTTCGATACATGGTATCTGGACAAATCCGCCTACGGGATCACAGGTCAGACCCAGGTGATGCTCCATGGCTATTTCCGCAGCGTTCTCGGTTATTTGAAAACGATGGCCGCGTGCATAGGAGAGGAGTGCTGCCGCCATGGAGGAGGCAACGCCGACCTCGCCCTGGCAGCCAACCTCGGCGCCGGAGATGGATGCGTTGTGCTTGGCCAGGAATCCGACGGCCGCGGCTGCCAGTAAACCATGACGAATTTCCTTCTGTAGTGCGCCCATGTGCCGTTTGAGCATGAAAATAATAGCCGGAATGACTCCGGCAGCCCCGCAAGTGGGGGCAGTGACCACGCAATGGCCCGATGCGTTCTCTTCCGAGGCGGCCAGTGCGTAGGCATTGATGGCCCGAAGGAAGCCCGACCCCTGGAATTCGAGCTTTTTGGCACTTTTGTACATGATGCTGGCCTTTCTCTGTAAGCCGATAGGGCCGGGAAGAACGCCTTTGGCCGCTATGCCGCGCTCCACGGCCTGTTCCATCACTTCTACTACCCGATCAAGTCCGGCGAGAATTTCAGCTTCGCATACGCCCGTGATGCTTTTTTCGTTTGCGAGCACCAGCGTGTGCAGGCGGATGGAATTGTTGCGAAGATGTTCCTTGAGTTCCGCCATTGTCTCATAGGGATAGACGGGTTTCCCCGTTACCGGTTCTTCCCAGCCCTGCCAGCGGAGAAATCCTCCGCCTACGGAGAAGTAGATGCGTTCCAGCAGGACTTCAGTTCCGGCCTTGAATCGGAAGATCATGGTGTTGCTGTGCGGATAGTCGTGTTGCACGGCGTCGAAGATAATGTCCCCGGTGCGGTAGGATAATTTTTTATCACCCAGGTCGAGTTCGAAGGGGCGTTTTTTGTCTAAAAATGGATCCATGGCCTTTGAGTCGCAGGTGTCCGGTTGTTGCCCCAGCAGCCCGGCCATAATCGCCCTGGGAGTGCCGTGTCCCTCTCCTGTGGCCGACAGGGAGCCAAAAAGGCGGATATCCAAGGTGTCGCCCTTCTGGCGCATTTCCTGGGGGAGTTCGCGGATTCGTTCCATGAAGTTGAATCCGGCCCGCATTGGGCCAATGGTGTGGGAGCTGGACGGGCCGGGGCCGATTTTGAGCAATTCGAATATGGAGGTGGAGATAGCGGGCATGTGGGGGTCTCTTGCTTTCGGTTGAATGGTGAACAGACGGTTAGGATGATACTGGAAAAACGAGAAGAGGAGAAGGAATTTTCTTCAAGGCTGGACGCATTCTGATTACTCGTCTACTATTATCGTAAGTCTCTGGCTCATGTGTCCTACGCTGTATGAACAAGAGGGATCAACCAAGAAAAGGGAAGGTAATAATGCGAAAACTTGGGTTATTTATTGGTTTGATTGTCGGGTTGTTGTGGCTTGTGCCGAAAGGCGCTCAGGCTCACTGCCAAGTGCCGTGCGGAATCTATGACGATCACGCACGGGTTGAGGCCATGCTTGAGGACGTTGCCACTATCCGTAAGGCTGTTACAGAGCTTGGCGAACTCAACGGCAAGACGGACGTGCAGTCCCGTCAGCAGTTTGTTCGTTGGGTGAATACCAAAGAGATGCATGCGGAGCGTATTATCCGGACTATTTCCGATTACTTTCTGACCCAGCGGGTCAAGGCGGATCAGAAGGATTATGTGAAGCGGCTAAAGGATCATCATGCCGTGATGGTCGGTGCCATGAAATGCAAGCAGAACGCGTCTATGGAACCCGTGGATAAGCTGGAGACCCTGGTCAAGGTCTTGTATGACTATTACCATGAGCATTAAGCCGGGTTGTTGGCGGGATTAAGTGCAATAAAAAAGGGACAGCGGTTTGCGCTGTCCCTTTTTCTTTTCGTGAATTTCTGAGGAATACCGGGAAGGGGCTACCTGGACTGTTCCTTCTCCAGGTACTTGCGCAGGGCGTGGCAGAACTGGTCCACGCAGGAAGAGCTCTTGGAACCGCAGGTAATGCCGCTGAACCGGTCCAGAACGAACTCGACGCTCATGCCTTCGACCATGGAAGCAATGGCCTTGTGGTTACCTTCGCATCCACCGACAAAGCTGACGTAGTCGATGCTGCCGTTATCGACGACAAAGTCGATTTCCTTGGCACAAACATCCTGCTGGGGGATGAAATGTTCAACTTTGGGACTGGGGGCCGGGACGGAGAGCATGGGAGCTCCGAAATTCTGAGTATTATCCATTGTATTTATTCCATTCATTTCTGTAACTGGTTGGGACCGGTTTTTCGGTCGGTACACCTTTCGTCTTTCCTGCGGTTCCGGACTTTGCCAGTCCTCCTTAAAGCCCGTTTTGGGAGGAGGAATAGCCGCGAGGTCATGGCGACACTTCAGAGCGTTTTCTCGGGCACGTAGCATTTTTAATCGCTGTGGCTCGTATTCCCGAGACAAAGAGGACCGGGACGCGGTTAGTCAGTGGATATAGAGTTGCAACTTGGAGGGGCAGTAACATTTCACTGTGGGATGAAAGATGCCATAATCGCAGAGACTTTCATTCTGCGGCCCGTGCACCCTTGTGCGATATTTCCCAATTGAGATTGGGAGGCAATTCAAATCCGGTTTTCGTTCGTCCCGTTATTTCCTCTAAAGGCGCGCTTGGGAGGCGATTTCTCCCGCGCTGAGGAATGGCATCTACAGAAACTGAGATAGCATGTCAAACGTCGATTGTGATTCTTCGCACATTTATAATGCAGGACTCTTCAAGGGGGTTTTACCGCCCTGAATGAATGATAGTTGCTATGTTTAATGTGCTGTAATAAAAGGTGATCAGCAAACGAAAGTCAGTGTTTTGCTTTCTGGGAAAAATTTGAGATGTACTCTTTTCCGCAAGCTGGAACCATAGGCTGAAGGGTGAATTGCATCGCTCGGAATAGTGCCCTTGGTGGCTTAAAGACATACGGATTTGGTAGGTAATTCGAGGTGGAAGCGATATCTCTTTTGGGAGACAGGGCGGAGTGAATAATTTTTTTAAAATTTTTAATGGATAATTTACTTCAGCCTCAAAAAAATATTGCGTGAGGAGCGCCGGTCTACAGACTGGGCACAGCTTCAAAGACTATTGGGATAATCTGAAGGGGATTTTCCCATAGCCGACAAAGCGTTCTCGTATCTATACTTCAAGAGCTTTGGTCAGCAGCTGGAGAGTATGCATTATTGGCACGTCTTGGCTTTTCATACCTCGCCGGTAATCACGCCAGATGTCGGATTAAAGCAAAAGATGTAGTGACAATGGCATTGAGATCGGCCTGTTCTGCGAAATGGTCTGATATCCTGCCGTGAACTTGAAAAATGAATTGGGAGTTGGCTGCGAATGATTGAGAGGTCTGATAGGGGAAACTACTATGGGGGGGGCGTTTAGAGATACGTTGGAAAATCCCGTTTTGGAGCCTGGTCAGGGCGCTGAGTGACGGGAAGGGGAAATACAGAACAGTTTCAGCTTTTCTGCGCGGAAATCCTTTTCGATTTTCTGCCTGGATCAACAGAGTGGCTTGCTAAATATGTTTGGTTGAGGTTTGGGAGTGCAGCTGCCCATACGCCCAAAAGAAAAAGGCACTTACGATTATTATCGTAAGTGCCTATTTTGTCTGGTCGGGATGAGAGGATTTGAACCTCCGATCTCTGCGTCCCGAACGAAATGGGCTATGCTGCATCTTTTGTAATCATTGAATTTATTTTTGTTCGTCACATGAAAAATACCCGTAAAATGGGTCTAAAATGTGACAAGAAATGTGACAGAGCTATGAGTTGTTCTTCATAAATTTGGTATGTTAGCATATCAAATTGTTTTGAATTTGTGATTGATAAAAGCAGTATCACTGCGTATTTCTCTCGATTTATTACTTTACTTTGTTGAATTAGGTTTAGGCCAATCAGGAGGTAACAAGGGGGTCGCTGCAATATGAATTGGACATTCCCAATCTAGGTTTTCTTCGTCAATAGAGTTAATGGCGAATCCGTGTGGCCAGCTTGTTTGTGTTAGTAGTATGTGTAGGGTGGAGACTTCAATGAAGCCTACAACACATTCAACAATTGCCCCCATCTCCCAGTCAATATCGTACTCTTTTCCATGTGGTAAGTGTTGCCACGATGGCTTTACAAGTGCTCCTTGGGCGTTCATTGTAAAGTTGTTGACTACCAGTTTGTTTGACTTTTGGGGGTGTTCAATAGCATTTCGCATTTTTATAAGCCGATTAAGGATATCTTCATGTCGATGCAATACTTCATAGAGCATGTGGTCTTTACCAAATTCTGTACCGATAAACTCTCTAATTGTATGGTAGTGATGGCCACTAAAGTTTTGTCCAAAAACTAAGTTGAAAAGGTCACCAAATCGTTGGAGGCACCTTTTGATGCATGTTGAGAAACTTTGAGCTTTATCTGAAAGATTTTCAATGTGTGGAATGATAATACATTGGGTTGATGAAGAGGATTTTGAGAGGTATTCATTACTAAACTTCATAACATCATATGCTATTTCAAAGGCGATGTTATATGCATTGATGAGAGAGTCTCTACTTTCCCTTAAAATTTCAAGTGCATCTTTCTTTTTGATTTTGTTCGAAACAAGAAGATCATCACAGAGTTTGTCTGCTTGTAAAAATGTTCTTGCAACAATGCAGTTACTAGCGCCGATTTCAGAGTAGAGCAGTTTCCTGTTTGGCGGAAGTTGAGGATTGGTATTGTCGGGATCGATGACTTCAGGAGTGGTAATTTGAACGATGCAGTCTTCTTTGAATACTTCAAATACATCACCTGATTGCACCATATGAGTAAGTCGGCCTGTGCCTTCAGTTATTTCTATAGAAAATGCTTGGTGTCTGTCGAAAGCAGTCATGATCCACCTATTTCAATTATGATTGCTTTTATTATATGATTTTAGCGATGATGTCTTCCTCTGCGATCGCTGCGTTCAAGGTGCAAAGCTTAACCATTGTATCTTCCTATAATGTTGGCATTTATTGAGGCTGTTGTGAAAAAAATGTGACAAGCACATGTGACAAAAGAAAAAGGCACTTACGAAAAGTATTCGTAAGTGCCTGTTTTATCTGGTCGGGATGAGAGGATTTGAACCTCCGATCTCTGCGTCCCGAACGCAGCGCTCTACCAGACTGAGCCACATCCCGTGTGCGTGAGAGGGGTGTTTAGCCCAGTGGGTTTCAAAAGGCAAGGTAAAAAATCAACTTAATCGCTAGACGATAGACAAAGTGGGTGAATCTGCCTAGAATGGTTATCAACGAATTTAATTTAATAATTCCTTCTGAAGACTTTGCCTTGCTACATACTGCTCTGACGCAAGTGAATGATTCTGTTGTCGACCTCTCGACTCAAGTGGTTTGCGTACTGAGAATGCCCGAAGGAGATGGATGAGTGATTACTGTTTTAGTCGTGGATGATTCCGCCTTCATGAGAAAGGCCATCAGCACGATGCTCGATAAGGACCCGGAGATTAAGGTCGTCGGCATAGCCCGAGACGGGCAGGAAGGACTGGAAATGGTCCGGAAGCTCAGCCCCGATGTCGTGACCATGGATATCGAGATGCCTCGTATGGATGGCCTGACCGCGCTTCGTCATATCATGATGGAGTCTCCAAGGCCCGTCATCATGGTCAGTTCCCTGACCACGGAAGGAGCCGAGGCGACCCTCAAGGCCATGGAGCTTGGAGCTGTCGATTTTATCCCCAAGCAACTCTCGAAGGTCTCTCTGGATATCATCAAGATTGAAAAAGATCTCATCGAACGGGTGAAGACAGTCGCCACTCGCCGGATGCGGCATTTCCGGTTCAGGAAGGCTGCCGCGCCTGTGACGAGTCGGCCCGAAGCGAAACGTCCCTCCTTGCGGCTCCGGCCGACGGTTGGCGGTCGTCCCGTTCATGATGTCGTGGCCATAGGCGTTTCCACCGGGGGGCCGCCTGTGGTGCAGAAAATCCTTTCTTCGCTGCCGGAGGACTTCCCTGCCGGGATCGTCATAGCCCAGCATATGCCTGCGGCCTTTACCGGTCCTTTTGCCAAGCGGCTTGATTCCGTGAGCAAATTGACGGTGAAGGAGGCGGAAAATGGTGACGTGCTGAAACCGGGGCACGCCTTTGTTGCTCCCGGCGGCAGGCATATCGTGCTGGACCAGAAAGTGAGCCGGATCGAGATCGTCGTCACCGACCAACCAAAAGATGCACTTTACAAACCGTCGGCCAATGTGCTCATAGGCTCCGTGGCAGCTGCTGTGGGCAAACGCGGTTTGGGTGTAATCCTGACCGGCATGGGCAGCGACGGCTGCGAGGGCATCCGTGCACTCAAGGAGAAGGGAGGGCGAGCATTGGCGCAGAGTGATTCCACCTGTGTCGTGTACGGCATGCCCAAGGCCATAGTGGAGGCAGAGCTGGCCGACGAGATTGTCGATCTCGACGACATGGCTGCCGCCATTTTTGCCAATCTCTATAAATAGGCCGGGGTTGGCCGTTTTTTTGAAGGGGGGACCAGAGCGTATGACGGAATGCGAAAAGTATCTTGATCTGCTGAAAAGCGGCGATAACGAGATTATCCGGGATGGCGCTTTCAAGGCGGGCGAGCATAACTGTGTCGAAGCCGTTGACCTGTTGGCCGAGCTGCTGCAGACCAACCATCTGGGGATTCAGGAAGCTGCGGACAGCTCTCTGCGCAAGATAGGCGGCAAGGAGACTGTGCGTGCGGTTCTCCCGTATCTGCGTTCCGATGACGCCCCGGTGCGTAATCTGGCCATGGATATTCTGCGCGAGGTTGGTTGCCAGGACCTGCCTACCCTTATAGATCTCGTCCACGATGAGGACGCTGATATTCGTATCTTCGCCACTGATATTCTTGGCTCCACCGATAATGTGCTGGCCGTGGAGCCCCTTTGCAATGCGCTGCTCAAGGACCCCGAGGTCAATGTGCGGTATCAGGCCGCCGTCAGCCTGGGGGAACTGGGCAAGCCGGAAGCTTCGTCATGCCTGAACAAGGCTATTAACGACGAGGAGTGGGTTCAGTACTCGGTCATCGAGGCCCTGACGAAAATCGGCCATTCGAGCTCGGTGGATGCCCTGGTCAAGGCACTGGACTCTGCTTCCGATTTGGTTGCCTCCATGATCATCGATTCCTTGGGGGAGATGGGCAACGTCAAGGCCGTAACCATGCTGCTCAAGCGGATGGACGAATCGCCCACTGCACTGCGCAACAAGATCGTGGTTGCGGTCGTGAAGATTCTGGGCGGCAAGTCTCTGACGCTGCTCAAACCGGATGAGCGGGAAAAATTTCGGCAGTACTTGCTGGTCGCCTTGCGGGACGAGGACGACGAGGTTCAGGATGCCGCTATTCAGGGCCTGGCCTATGTGGGTGGCGAAAAGGCGTCCCAGGGTATCCTGGAAATCGCCGGAAGGCTGGATCAGGACCGTGACCATGAGCGGCTGGCAGTCATTATAGGCTACCTGGCCCAGATTGGGGTTACGGAGGCTCTCAAGCAAGGACTGATGGGGGAGGATCAGGATCGGGCCCGTGTGGCGGTCCAGGTCTTTTCGCAGGTCTCTCCCTTCCAGTGCGAAACTGGGCAGGAGGTCTGCGGCATCCTGATGGATGCGTTCTGGAAAGTGCCTCTGCCCATCCAGAGGCAGATAGTCGGGGTGGCCGCATCGCGGGGTACCATCAACAACAAGGACTTTTTCATCAAGATTCTTGATGAGCATACGGATGGTACGGTGTTGAAAAGCGCTGTCTATCTGTTGGGGGAGAAGCTTCGTCTGCCGGAAGTGGCCAGCAGGGTCTTTCCCTTGCTCAATCATCCGTATGATGATGTGAAGGAAGCCGCGCTTGAGGCGTGTATCGCCATTGGCGGCGAAGAAGTGCGGGAGCGGTTTGTCGCCATGTCGGACAGCGACGAACCCGTTGATCGGCTGATGGCCGTGTATGCCCTGGGCAAGCTCGATGCCGCAGCCAATCTGGACATTTTGACCCATGCTTTGGAAGACGAGATTCCGGATATCAGAAAAGTGGCGGTGGAGTCGCTGGCATCAGCGTCCGGGGAAACCGACCGCTGGCGTTCTTTGGTGCTTTCCAAGCTCAATGATGAAAGCAAGGATGTCAGGCTGACGGTTATAGAAATCATGGGCAAGTATTTCGGCAATGATTTTGTGCCGCATTTGATAGATTCGCTGAGCGACGAGGACGACTGGGTTAAGATTCGTGCCATAGGCGCCCTCGGCGACCGCAGAAGCCATGAGGCGATTCCTCGCCTGATCGAACTGCTGGACAACCCCAACCGCTTTCTGGTGATCAAGACCATCGAGGCACTTGGCGCCATAGGCGGCACTGCCGCCTTCCGAGCGTTGCTGGAAGTAACCAACAGCGATGAATATGAACTGGTGAGCGCGGCCGAAGAGGCCATCGCCAGTATACAAGAGTCTCAGGAGTAGACTGAATCAATGGCTTCTCTGTTCTCAAAGACCATATCCCTGGGAAAGGAACTCAAAATCTCGGATCAGGAATTCGCCAACCTGCGGGATTTCATATACGAGCAATGCGGCATTTATATTGCCGATAACCGGAAGTATCTGCTGGAGAATCGGCTGGGGAACCGGCTCAAGCAGTTGAACCTTCGCGATTTTGAAGAATATTACAACTTCCTGAAATACGATGTGGGCAAGACGCGGGAGATGAAAAAGCTCTTTGAGGTCATAACGACCAATGAGACGAGCTTTTACAGGAATCCTCCGCAGCTGCAGGTCTTTCAGGAAAAGGTGTTGAGCGAAGTTCTCCGCACTAATGCGGACAAGAAGCGGTTGCGCATCTGGTCTGCCGGTTGTTCTACCGGCGAAGAGCCGTACACCATTTCCATGATTATTCATGAAATGCTCAAGACCGAAGTCGCATCCTGGGACATCAGGATAACGGCCAACGATCTGTCGGAACGAGTGTTGGAATCTGCGCGCCGGGGCGTGTACAACGACTACACTCTTCGCAGTACTCCCAAGGAAGTGGCTGGTCGTTACTTCGATATGGAGAACGGCACCAACAAGATCAAGTCCGAAGTGAAGAGGCTGGTTACTTTCGGCCAGATCAATCTCAAGGACAAGATGCAGCTTAAGCGGGTTGAGCGGTCGCAGATTGTCTTTTGCCGAAATGTTATCATCTATTTTGACGACGCCATGAAAAAGCAGGTTATCAATGCTTTCTACGATAACCTCTTGCCGGGGGGATACCTCATTATCGGGCATTCCGAGTCGCTGCACAACATCACGCGCGCCTTCAAGCCCATCCATTTTCCCGGGGCGATCATCTACAAGAAGGAAGAATAGGAATTGGGATCGGCGGTACTTGAAATGGGGGAGCGCAGGTTGTGCGCAGGGCCCGAACGGATGGTGGAGGCGAAGGTTGTTGTCCTTCCCGTGACCACGTCAAATGCAGTGAGGGGGTAACATGGCTAAACATGTTCTAATCGTAGATGATTCCAAGACGGTGCGAAACCTGGTCGCCTTCATTATGAAAAAAGAGGGCTTCAAGGTGACAACGGCTGAGGACGGTCTGGATGGCCTTGAAAAGCTGTACAGTTCGCCTGTTGTCGATCTGATTGTTTCCGACGTCAATATGCCGCGCATGGACGGTCTGACCTTTATCAAGACGGTCCGTGAGCAGGAAGCATACAAGGATATTCCGATAGTCGTCCTCTCCACCGAGGGACAGGACAAGGATATACATACCGGTTTGACTGTCGGCGCCAATTTGTACATGGTCAAACCGGCGCAGCCGGAAAAGCTGGTGCGCAACGTCAAAATGTTGCTGGGCTAGTTTCGGTGTGCTACATGTGGATTACGATTTGATATAACGCTGCCCATGGCGAAGCGCGGGGCGGTAGATAATCCCGAGGTAGTTGATGAACCAGGATTTTCTTGATCCGGAAATATTATCCGAATTTTTCGTTGAAGCAAAAGAGCACTTGGAGACCATCGAACCCAACCTGCTCGAACTTGAGAAGGCTCCCGACAATCTCGGGTTGCTCAACGAAATATTTCGTCCCATGCATTCTCTCAAAGGGGCGTCGGGCTTTCTCGGTCTCAATAAAATAAACGGTCTTGCCCACAAGGCGGAGAACATCCTGGATGAACTTCGCCAGGGTTCCATGCATGTTACCGAAGGGATAATGGACCTTATCCTCTCCGCCACGGATGCCTTGCGCGTCATGGTGGATAATCTGGAAAACAGCGGCACGGAAGGGGATGTGGACACAGCCCCGATCATTGAGCAGATCGAGTTGGCACTTGCGGGCGGACTTTCCGAGGATAATGCATCCTGTGGGGCCGAAGCCGATAATGCCTCCTCTGCTCCAGATACCGGGATGGCCGCAGACCCGGAACCCGTAGCTGCTGAATCCGAGATTGTGGAAACGGCGGCATCCATCGAATCGCAACAAGAGCCCGCCGTCCAGGCGGATGTGACCGAAGGTGCAGATATGACTCCCGCGTTCCAGCCGGTACCGGACCCTGATTTCGACGATACTCCCTATGGCCTGACTACGGTCGGAGAGGGGCATCTGGCTGATTTTCTGGAAGAGGCACACGAAATCATCGAGAATTTGAATCGCTGTCTGTTGGCCTTGGAAGGGGAAGTTGATGGCAACGATGAGTTGGTCAACGATACCTTCAGGTATTTTCATAATCTCAAGGGCAACAGCGGTATTATAGGATTCAAGGAGCTCAACTCCCTGACCCACGAGGCCGAGACGCTGCTTAATCGCGTGCGCAAAGGTGATATGGAGTGCAGCCAGGGACTTATCGACCTGCTGTTAGCTGCCGTTGATCTTATTGAGGACCTCGTGTCCAAGGTGGATGTGGAAACCGGTCGGGTTTCCCCCGTTGATACCAGTGTGATGGCTCAGTTGCTGCAGAAGGTTACCGAGGACGGCAATGTGGCCGCCGTACAGGGAATCCTGTCTGCGGACAAGGGGGGAGCGTCTGCTCCTGCCGCGCCTGAGGAGCCCCGGGCGAGTGCCCCGGCGGAAAGCGCCGCTTCGGCGCCGGAACCTGCGGAAGCCGCTTCCGGCTATGACCCGGAAGACGTGGCCCTTTTTGTTCAGACCATCAAGCAGCAGTTCGAAGGCGTGGCTGTTGCGCTTGGAATGCTCCGTAAGGATCCCGGCCAGGAAGAAATCGTGGACGGTCTCTTTCGGGCATTTCAGACCATCCAGAATTCCGCCGGATACATGGGGCTGGATGAGATTAAGGAATACGCAGGCCGGACGGTTGGTCTGGTGGATCAGGGACGCAAGAGCGACATGGACTTCGGCCTGATGCTGGACATCCTTGATCAGGAATTTGCTATTTTAAAGGATATGTTGCTGCAGGCCATTGAGAAGATTACTGGTGAGTCTCTTGAAGACCCCACGGTCAACGTGAAGATTCCGAGTGTGGCCCCAGCATCCAAGCCTGCCCCGGCTGTGGCACCCAAGCCTGCTCCCGCAGCGCCCAAGTCGGCAGCAAAGCCTCAGGCCGCTGCTCCGGCTCCGAAACCGGCTGCCCCGAAGCCCGCGGCTTCGAAACCGGCGGCAAAGCCTGCAGCTCCGGTGGCCAAGGCCGCCTCGGCCGCTCAGGCTGCGCAGAAACCCAAGGTCTCCAGCACGATCCGGGTGGATCATCTCAAGCTGGATCACCTCATGAATGTCATCGGCGAGTTGATCATCAACAGAAACCGTTACGCCATGCTCGCGCGCGCTCTGGAAGAAGGGCATGAGGAAGTTCATGTGGTTGCTCAGCAGCTCACGGAAACGACCTATGCCATGGCCCGTATTTCCGATGATCTGCAGGACACCATCATGAAGGTCCGTATGGTGCCGGTGCAGACCGTGTTTTCCCGATTCCCCCGCCTGGTGCGCGACCTGAGTCGCAAGAGCGGCAAGCAGGTGGAGTTGATAATGGAAGGCGAAGAGACGGAATTCGACAAGTCCGTGGTGGAAGAGATCGGCGATCCCTTGGTGCACCTGGTGCGAAATGCCGTCGATCACGGGCTTGAGGAAGAAGATGAGCGGATTGCCGCAGGCAAGAAGCCTAAGGGGCATGTCTGGCTGCGAGCCTACCACAAGGGGAATTCCGTTGCCATTGAGGTAGAGGATGACGGTCGGGGCATGGATCCGGAAAAGCTCAAGCAGGTAGCCATTCGCAAGGGCCTTATTTCCCAGGATGAAGCCAATGCCATGGACGACCGGGAGGCTCTTGATTTGATATTCGCTCCGGGCTTCTCCTCGGCGGAGAAGGTTACGGATATTTCCGGCCGTGGTGTCGGCATGGATGTGGTCAAAACCAACATCAAGAACCTCAAGGGCAGCGTCAACACCCAGTCCGAAGTGGGCAAGGGATCTAAGCTGACCCTGACCCTGCCGTTGACCCTTGCCATCATCGATGCGCTCATGGTCCAGGTGGGCGGCGATACCTATGCCCTCCCGCTGGATGCGGTTTCCGAGACGACCAAGATCGAAACCAGCAAGCTTTCCGATGTGAACAATCGCAAGGCTGTCACATTGCGGGGCGAAGTCCTGGGTGTGGTCGAGCTTTCCGAACTGCTCGGAATGGAGCAGACAATGGATGAGCGCGATGTGCTGCCCATGGTTGTCATTCAGGACAATGACCGTCGTCTCGGTCTGGTGGTGGATCGGTTGCTGGAGCGGCAGGAAATCGTTATCAAGCCGCTCGGCCAGTACTTGAACAACTTTAATCTCAAGGGGTTGTCCGGTGCGACCATCATGGGCGACGGCTCAGTTGTCCTGATTCTGGATCCCCACGAAATCTATTCATTGTCCACCCAGCTTAGCCGCAAGGGATCTGTTTCCCAGCCAGCCCTGAGCTACGGCAAGTAGCATTGTTTTAAGACAAAATAAAAGGCCGGAAGGATATCCTTCCGGCCTTTTATTTTTTTGATGTGGTTTGCTTAGATCATGGACATGAAGTTGACGAACAGGGTCATGTTTAGTGTGTGCATGGCCCACAGCAGGGCCAGCGCCAGAAAACAGAGTCCCTTGAGGCGCAGCGGCGTCTTGCTTCTGGCAACCGAAATCCAGAGAACGATGCAGATTACGGCAAGAATGGCGACACCCAACCATACCCAGCACAGAGGGGTTCCCATTGTCATGGTCTTGAAAGCTTCCGGCAGGACGGCGAAAAGCCAGCCCTGGCAAATAAGGAAGCCCAGCATGGGGATAACGGCCCAACGCGCGGCCAGAGGCAGAGAAAAATTATAGTAGTCACGACCGAAGTCGTCCCTATTGCGCCTGAATACAAGGTAGACACAGGCCAGACCGGAAGCAGCGGCAACGGCGAAAAGCGCATACATGGTTGCCAGGGGGAGAGCCATTGGATGGCCGAACAGTGACGCTCCGGCTTCCTCCGGACGGTTCAGCAGCAGTTTGGCAGGCACTGCCAGGGCAAGTGATGTTACGGCGGCTATGGCGGCTACAGCCCCGATGGCCATATGCAGTCCCTTGGCGGAGCGCATGGCCTTCCATGTCAGGAAATGGATCAGTCCGGCGACGAGAAAGACGGCGGTGGCAATTGCAGCCTGCACCAGAATTGTATCGGGGTTGGTGATCCTCTGGATCATCTGTGGAAAACGGTAGTAGATGATGGCGCCCGCTGCGCCCCAGATCAGAATGAGCAGTAAGAGCAGGATGCGGCCCATAGCCCCTGTCTGCTGGCCGAACTTGTCATAGAAAATGCGTTTTTTTGTTTTTGCGGCCAGTTCGCCGAGTACCGCGACGATCGGGCTGCCGAAAGCTCCCAGGCCGAGCAGGCTGAAGAAGGCAGGAGCCAGCAACATGGCTGCCAGCATCAAAGTTTCCTGGTTGTTCATGGCATTCGTTCTCCGAATTGGATTCACGGCGGCCTGAAGGCCTCCGCGTGGGTTATTTGCCTGAAAATCGAGCCGCGCGCAAGGTTTGGGCCGGGTTCGCCAAGATGTGGAGGTTCAGGATTTCTTGCAAAAAATCCCCTTATCGCCTATTCCTCATGAAACGCAGTAAAATGAGATGGGAGTTCATCGAATGCCATACCTGAAACTCTTCCTGTTTGTCGTGCTGGTCGCCGTAATGGCGGGCTGCACGGCGACCCAACAGGACTCCACAGCAAAAGCCAGCCTTGAATGGCGAATCCAGAGCCTGGAGGAGAGTTTTCTTAATTTTCGTGAAGAACAGCGGCGGCAGGCAGACAAGTCGGCGGAAGATTCCGCAGCCGTAGAGAAAAAAATGGATGAGATGCAAGCTGCCATTGATACGCTCAAAAATGGCCAGAATGCAGCTGATACCCCTGATGATATGGCGGCTGCTCCTCAGCAGAGGCAGGGATGGACCAGTGATCTGAAGCCCGATGACGGAGAATGGGTAGAGGGGGGAGCCGCCAAGGCGCAGGAAACGCCGGGTGTTGCCCAAAGTGAAGAGGCAAAACCTTGGGACAAGGTGCCGGGACCGCCAGCTGTGATTCCGGAACCCAAGGTCATTGAACGCAAAAATACGACCGTTGCCGCCACAAGCAAACCCAAAGCCGCCGCCCCCGAAGCGGCCCCTGCCGTGCCTGTCGGGCCTCAGAAAATGTATGAGGCAGCCTATGCCACATATGAAAAGGGTAATTTCGAGGACGCACGTCGGGCCTTTGACCAGTTCCTCCAGAAGTATCCCAAGAGCAGCTTGGTGCCTAATGCCCTGTATTGGAAGGGCGAGACCTATTACTCCCAAAAGAATTTCCCGCAGGCCATACTGGCCTTCAAGGAAGTCACGGGCCGGTTCCCCAAACATGCCAAATCTGCGGCGGCATTGCTGAAGATAGGTATGTCCTATGATCGTGTCGGCGACCCGGACAATGCGATTTTCTATCTTCGGGCTCTTGCCGAAGATTTTCCGAACTCCGCTCCCGCCAAACTTGGCCGCAAGGAGTTGACCCGGCTGGGCGGCTAGCCCGGGCCCCGGTCAGGCTGGGGAGAATCCCGCCATTTATTCCGGTCCACATCATGGATCTTCAAAAAGAACATTTTGCCTGCCTGGCTCTGAAGCATACGCCCTACCTTGGGCACAAGGCGTGCCGCCAGCTGCTGGATCATTTCCCCAGTGCCTATGAAGCGCTTCGTGGTTTCGAATCCTGGCCCGGCCTGGGAATTAAGAGTCGCTATTTCAAGCGGATTCTGAAGGCGTGCCGGACTGAGGAATGGCGCACTGCCGCGGAGGAAGAGTATCATAAGGCCAGGGATGCGGAGATGGAAACCGTATCCTGGTTTGATCCCCGATATCCGCACATGTTGCGCGATCTGACGGACGCCCCACTGATACTTTATGTAAAGGGGGACCTGAGCCTGCTGAACAACCCCGCTGTCGGCGTTGTCGGAGCGCGCGACTGCACCTCGATGGGACTGAACGCAGCCCGAAAGATTAGCGGGCAGCTTGCTCATATCGGGATTACCGTTGTTTCCGGACTGGCGCTGGGAATAGATAGGCAGGCACATCTGGGCGGCCTGAGCGGCCTTGGTTCTTCCGTTGCCGTTCTCGGTTGCGGCTTGGACATGGATTATCCGCAGGGGAACAGGGATGTCCGTGCCGCTTTGGAGCAACACGGGCTGGTGGTGACGGAGTTCGGCCCGGGCGTCGGGCCCCGCGCGGAGCACTTCCCTTTTCGTAATCGGATTATCAGCGGACTCGCGCTTGGGGTACTGGTGGCCGAGGCCTCGCATAACAGCGGGAGTCTCATCACCGCCCGCTTGGCCGGAGAGCAGGGGAGAGACGTCTTTGCCCTGCCCGGGCCTATCGGGAGCCCCACCTTTACCGGATGCCACAGGCTCATAAAACAGGGCGCGTCGCTGGTGGAATCCGCTGCGGATATCGTGGAGATTCTTCGGTTTGACTTTGCCCGCCAACTGGCGGAGGTTCCGGACCCGGAAACGGACGCGGAGGGCGTGGCGGTCGCCGGCATTATTCCCACGGAAGATTTGAGCTCTGCCGGGAGCGGTGCAAACGCTGAAGTCCCGGCAAAGGTCACGTCCGGCGATGTTGCGCAATGTACGGCAGGCAAAAAGAAGGGTATCTCGGAATTCCCCGCTGCAAAGCCTCTGCCCCGGAGGAAGAGGCCTGCTGCCGTGAAGCGCAGGTCGGAGAATTTGAGCCAAGCGGAAAGAGCGGTAATGGATTTGCTCGAAAGTGCCGAAAAAGTTCACATCGATACCCTTGGCAGGGAGTTGGAGTGGGCGGCGCCAAAGGTGAGCAGCACGTTGATATCACTGGAAATGCAGGGGCTGATCAGGCAACTCCCCGGAATGTGGTATCTGGCCAAGGAACTTTGAGGAAAAGGAGAAGGGATGGATTGGAAACTACTTGCCACCACTTTCGGCACGTTGTTCGTTGCCGAACTCGGCGATAAGACGCAGCTCGCCTGCATGCTTTTGACGGCAAAAACCGCGAAGCCGTGGACGGTGTTTTTGGGATCATCCCTGGCCCTGGTTCTTGTCAGTTTTCTCGGAGTGATTTTTGCGCAGTTTATTTGCCAGTATGTCCCAACGGATATTATAAAGAAAGTCGCGGCTGTCGCTTTTGTTGTAATGGGATGTCTTATCTTTTTCGACAAGATATGATCTTGAACCCATTGGGGGACGTGTGTACATTATGCATTTGAGCAGAATAGGCCGATGAAAACGATTTGGGGACACCTGACAAATGCAGAAGATTCCTATTGATCTTGCCAAGCCGGGTATGAAATTGGCCAGAGCCGTTACCAAGGAAAACGGCATGACCATCATGGCCGAGGGGATGGAGCTGACGGAGAGTCTCATCTCGCGCCTGGAAAACATGAAGATTGATAGGATCACGGTTCAGGGCAATCCGGTGGAAATTGGCGGAGCCGGTGCCGGGACGGTGTATGCGGAACGTATCGAGAGGCTGGATTATCTTTTTCGCTGTTATGGCAAGGATAAATGGATGATGCGGGTCAAAGACCGCATGAGTCAGTACTTTCGAGTCAAGGCGGCGGCTCAGGAGGCTCGGCGCAAGGCAATGGAAGCCGGGGAAGCCGAAATGGATGGGTCCGTGGACGAAGGACAGGAAAAGTAGCCATGGAAGAAGACCTGAAGACCAGCGTCAGGGGAGAAATCCTATCGGTCAAGGACCTGCCGACTTTGCCTCATGTGTTGGAAGAAGTGACCAAGCTGGTGGAGGACCCTGATGCGTCCAGTGACGCCATTGCCAAAGTCATCGCTACGGATCAGGTCCTATCGGCCAAGGTTCTCAAAATGGTCAATTCTCCGATATACGGATTTCCCGGCCGCATCAGTTCCATTCAACACGCCTTGGTACTTCTCGGCTTCAATGTCATTCGCGGCATCATCATCTCCACGTCTGTTTTCGACATGATGGAGCAGAATATGAAGGGGTTGTGGGAGCACAGCCTGGGGTGCGCAACGGCGTGCAACATTCTGGCGCGTCGCGCCGGTTTTGAAGATCCAGAGGAATATGCGGTTGCCGGATTGCTGCATGATCTGGGGAAAGTGGTTACGGCCGTACAGTTGCCTGAACTGCATCAAGCCGTTCTGGAAACCGTCAAAATCAAGGATTTGACGTATTTTCAGGCGGAGAAGGATGTCATGGGTTTCGGGCATGACAGAATCAATGCCTGGCTTGCCCGGCATTGGGGCCTGCCGCCCAATATCCGGGAGGCCATGGCGCGGCACCACGCCCCTCACTTGGCCCAGTTCTACAAGCCCATGTCCTGTGTTGTGCACATCGGTAATTTCCTGGTGCGCCTCTTTGAATTCGGCAATTCCGGCGATGATCAGACTTCCTATCTCCGTCCCGAGGCTTTGATGGAATTGAAATTCAAAATGTCTGATTTGGACCGGTGTATGGATGAGATGGCCGATCAATTCCTTGAGGTATCGGATATTACTTTTTAGCAGGTCTCGACTCCCGCAATTATTTGATTCCAAGTCCCTGTCGGGCAATGAAAGTTGCCGTTCTGTGCCGTAACGGTGCCTTTATGCACTCTCTCTAAGGTTGACTGTCAAACCCTCCCGGATTAATACGTTATGCGCCCACACTGCAGCCAGCGGTGGCTCGGATGTGTATAAACCAGTACGTTGATTAGTTCGGGGTGGAACAGTCAATGGAGCGGCGGTGCTCCATTGTATTCCCCTCCGTTCGCATCCGGGGATTAACAGGCATTACATTATTGTTTAGAGAGGGGATTCTATGTTTTCCTATTTCCGTAGGCGGTTGTCACTGAAACTGCTTGTGCCCTTGTGCCTTGTAGTCGTTGCCGGTGTAGGCGGACTTGTCTGGGTGGTTACAAACTCCACCATCAATATGGCTAAGAATGGCGCCATGCAGACAGCTCGTGGGCAGGCGCTTTCCGGAGCCCGCGCGCTGTCCGTATTCATTCAGGATCAAGTCGTCATGGCTGAAGTGCTGGCTCAGCAGCCGTCTATGATGTCCGCGGTCAAGGGCTCTCCCTGGATGGCCCAGGCCGCTTGCGGCAAGATTGTCCAGGCAAATCCCAATCTGTGGGGACTGGCTGTTTTTGACAAAAACGGCAAGGTGGTGGTTGGAGCCAATGCGGATGGTGCGCAGCTGACCGGAATGGATTTCAGTTCCAACGGATACGTCAAGAAAATCCTGGCTGGCGAAGATGACAGGGTCATCGATTCTTCCGTTTATAAACCCTATTATGCCAAGTCCCGTGTTTTTGCCATCAGTGTCCCCCTCAAGAGCACAATGTCCGGTAAAACCGTTGGCGGTATTGTCCTGTTTGCATCCTGGGATGCCTATGTGCATCAGTTCATAGAAAACGCCAGGATTGGCCAGGATGGATACGGGTTTGTCCTGGATGGAACCGGTCGTTTCATTCAGCATCCCGATGCTAAGTTTTTTCGCAAGAACGCTAAGGATCAGGAATTCATCAGTCAGGCTCTCAGCGAGAAGAAGAATGTGATCCAGTACGAGTGGGACGGACAGGAAAAACTGCTTTCTTTTGCCAAGGAGCCTTTGTCCGGCTGGACCATATGCATGAGTGCCTTCGTAGACGACATTGCCTCGGCTGCCAGGCATCAGGCCTTTGTGATGGGAGCGATCGGCGGCGGATTGACCGTGGTTGTGATTGTTCTCGTCCTTCTCCTGCTGCGTATTTTCGTGTTCAAGCCTATTCGTCAGACTATGGAAATGGCGGATGAAACCGCACGCGGGGATCTGGAACGGATTTACAAGAAACGTGATGGTGACGAGATTTCCAGACTTAAGGCTTCGCTCATCAATATCCGCCATACGGTTCGGGCTCTGACCGTTGATTTTGCCGAAGTGGCCGAAAAAATCGAGCAGGGGTACCTTGATGCCAGAGGAAGTGCGGAAGGGTGCGAAGGTGATTTTGCCCGGCTTATCGAGCATACAAACTACATGCTGGACGGCTTGGTCGGACTGCTCAACGAATTGCCGCTGCCGCTGATGGCCATATCTCCAAACCATTCCATTCGCTATATCAACAAGGCCGGTGCCGCAGCAGGCAATGTGACCATCAAGTCGCTGATGGGCACCACCTGCTCCGAGTATTTTCGTACAGGAGATTGCGGAAGCGGAAACTGCGCCTGCGAGCAAGCCATGCAGGGCAAGGAGATGGTCTTCTCCCGTACCAAGGCGCATCCGGGCAGCGTCCAAATGGAAATGGATTATTTCGGAATGCCGCTCCTCGATAGCGATGGCAACGTACTGGGAGCCATGAAGGTTATCATGGACCAGACGCAAATCCGACAGGCGCAGCGTCGCATGGAAGAAACTGCTGAACAGGCAGATCGGGTCGCCGCTTTGTTGGCTACGGCTTCTCAGGAGTTGACCTCCCAGGTGGAGCACACGTCTTCCGGGGCGCAACAGCAAAAAAGCATGACCGGCGAGGCGGCAACCGCCACTGAGCAGATGAGCGCTACCATCGTCGAGATAGCACGCAATGCTTCCGAGGCCGCCCAGAGTACGGACCGTATGCGCGGTAATGCCGGAAAGGGTGGGGAAGTCGTCTCGGCCATGGTCAATTCCATCGAGAAACTTCGCAACCGAGCCCGCAAGGTAGATGAGAATATTCGCCAGTTAGGCGGGGAAGTCGAGTCCATCGGTACTATTATGACCGTAATTACGGATATTGCCGACCAGACCAACCTGCTGGCGCTCAATGCCGCCATTGAGGCCGCTCGCGCCGGGGACGCGGGACGCGGTTTTGCCGTTGTGGCCGATGAGGTGCGCAAGCTGGCAGAGAAGACCATGGCCGCCACCCAGGAAGTTGGAGATGCCATCAAGGGCGTCCAGCAGGGCACGCGTCGTAACCTTGAAGCATTCCAGAGTGCCACCGAGGCCATCGACGAATCCACCCGTCTGGCATCCGAGGCCGGCCACGCCCTGACCGATATTCAGGAAATGGCGCGGGTCGCTGACGACCAGATCCGCAATATCGCCACCGCATCGGAAGAACAGGCGGCAACCACTGGTCAGCTTACCCAGAACGTGGATGAAATCAACGGAGTTTCCGATGGTATCGTCTCGGCAATGGAAGAGTCCACCACCGCTGTTACCGAAGTTGCACGGCTGGCCGATCAGCTGAAGCAGATTATTACCCGGATCAGTGAGGATCGAAACTGATCTGACTGATCTCTTTTGAAAAATGTGTAGATACCCCCTTTCTGGCAGTTGCCCGGAAGGGGGTTCTTCTTTGACCTGTCGGCGGTGTAGTGCTAAATGTGGTCAATGAGCCAAGTCCCCGCGCCTTCGCTGTTTCAGCGCAAGCAGACCGCATTTCTTCTCTCTCCCGATCAGCCCTTTGCCGAGCTGCTGCGGTCGCTGTGGCCGCCGGATGTCATTGAATTCAGGGTCTTTGAGGTTGGGGTAACGGCCATTGAGCATCTGTTTAACGATCCTCCGGATCTGCTGATCGTTGATAGCAGGCTGCGGGACATCTCCGGGCGTGAGGTGGCCAATCTGGTGAAGAGCGAAAACGTGTACCGCCAGCTTCCGGTCATCATGTGCGTCGATCCCATTGATGTGGAGACGCCTTGGAATTGGAACGAGATCGAGGTGGATGATTTTCTGGTGCGCCCGTTCAATCCATCCGAGGTGCGGGACCGGGTCAACCTGACCCTGTGTCGCGCCATGCGCGCCCTGGACGCCAATCCGCTCTCCAAGCTGCCGGGTAATACGAGCATCATCCAGCGTATTCAGCAGCTTCTGGACAGCAAGGCGGAGTTTGCCCTAGCCTACTGCGATCTGGACTATTTCAAGTCCTACAACGACAAATATGGTTTTTCCCGAGGGGATGAGGTGCTGATGATGTCTGCACGGGTCATCGTCAATACCATCCGCAGCTACCAGGGCGTGCTCAGTTTCGTGGGCCATGTCGGAGGCGACGACTTTGTGTTTATCCTGCCGCCGGATGACGTGGAGGAGGCCTGCAAGCGCATCATCAAGGCCTTTGACGAGATAGTTCCGCATTTTTATGACCCGGAAGACCGGGCGCGGGGCAACATTACTTCCGTGGACCGGGAAGGCCATACCAAGGTTTTTCCGCTCATGGCCATCTCTCTCGCCGTGGTTGTCAACACCGATGGCCGTATCAAGCACTATGGTGAGGTTTCGTCCATTGCCATGGGGCTCAAGAAAAAGGCCAAGGAAAACCCAAAGAGCAGTTATGTCATCGACCGTCGGAACACGTGACGAACAGGGCGGCCACGTCCAGGGATTCCTAGGCTACCTTTCTGTGGAAAAAGGGTATTCCAAGGCCACTGTGCGGGCCTACGGTACGGACCTTGAGCAGTTTGAACTGTTTCTGGAGCGTACGAAAGGCACTCTGGAAAAGCCCGGCCGCATCACGCGGGAGCATGTGCGGGGATTTCTGGCCGACTTGCATCGCCAATCCATTTCTAAAACGTCCATGGGGCGAAAACTCTCCAGTCTGCGGGCTTACTTCAAGTACTTGATGCGCCACAAGGTGATCGGCAAGGACCCCATGTTCGGCCTGCATAATCCCAAACAGGAAAAGCGCAATCCGCAGGCGCTGAATGTGGATCAGGCCGTCTCGCTCATGGAGGCGGCCGTGGAGCCGGACCCGGAAGGGTTGCGGGACATTGCTCTGGCAGAAGTCCTCTATGGCTCCGGTCTCCGCATCAGCGAAGCTCTGGGCTTGGATTTGAATGACGTGGACTCGGATGTGATTCGCGTTGTCGGCAAGGGGAGCAAGGAGCGGATAGTCCCTCTGAGCGATATGGCTGTTCAGCGGTTGCGGCGTTACATGGAGCAACGTCATGCGTTGCTCGGGGACGATTATTCGGAGCAGGCCTTGTTTTTGGGTTCCCGAACAGGGACTCGGCTCAACCGACGACAGGCCAATCGCATTGTCGAGCGGCTGGCGAAGCTCGCGGGATTGCCAACGGATGTGCACCCGCACATGCTGCGGCATAGTTTTGCCACCCACCTTCTGGAGGCCGGAGCTGATCTACGCAGCGTGCAGGAGCTCTTGGGCCATGAGCGGCTGACCACGACACAGCGCTATACGCATCTGGACATGCAGCGCCTCATGCAGGTATACGACCGTGCGCACCCGCGGTCCGGCGGAAATTCGGACCCGGAATCCTGATACCTTTTTTATGGAGCCCCAACATGGAAAATCCTTTGGTACTGCTGGAAACTCCGGCAGGAGAAATTTTGATTGAGCTGTATGCGGACAAGGCGCCGGAGACCGTTGCCAACTTTCTGCAGTATGTGGATGACGAGTTTTATGATGGCACCCTGTTTCACCGGGTAATCCGGGACTTCATGATTCAGTGCGGTGGGTTGACCTTTTCCATGGAGGAAAAGGATCACCGTGACGCCATCAAAAACGAGGCAGCAAACGGCCTGAAGAACGTGAAGGGAAGTGTGGCCATGGCCCGTACTGCCGATCCGCACAGCGCCGCCGCCCAATTTTTTATTAATGTCGCCGATAACTCCGATTTGGACCATACCGGCGAGAGCGATGAGGAATACGGCTACTGCGTCTTCGGTGAAGTCGTGGATGGAATGGATGTGGCCCTGAAGATCAGCAAGTCCAAGACCCGCAGCTACCAGGGTTTTGACGATGTTCCCGTTGATCCGGTTTCCATCATCTCGGCCCGTCGTTTCGAGTAGAGCCTTCAAGAATAATAGGCACGTAAAAGCCCCCGGTTCATCAGGAACCGGGGGCTTTTGTTTACGATTGTTGCTACTTTCGGTGGTTATTTGCCGTCGTTTGGTTCGCGGAAACGCTCGAACTCATCTTTGAGAGAGTTCATGAGGTCCTTTACCGTGACGATTTTGTCCACCAGATAGGCGTTGGCACCAGCAAAGGCGAAACCATTCTTGAGCTTGCCTTTGTAGGCGTTTACCAGTGCCTGGGCAATGCAGTAGGGAGATTTCTCTTCCTGGCAGCTTTGCAGGCATTTGTAGATGCATTTCTTCGGTTTTTTCAGTCCCGAGGAAACGGCATCGAGAAAGGCGTTCTTCAGGGCCCGGCCCGGCATTCCGACAGGGCTTTTTATGATGGTTACGTCCTCTTTGGTGGCGTTGACGTAGGCGCGTTTGAACGCTTCGTCCGCATCGCATTCCTCGGTGGCCACGAACCGGGTGCCCATCTGTACGCCGGATGCGCCAAGCTCCAGGAAGCGGGCAATATCCTCGCCGCTGTATACGCCGCCGGCCGCAATGACCGGGATGTCCTTGACGTGCTTTTCGCGATACGGGGTCACGGCCTCGATGACATCGGCTACGATGTGTTCCAGCTGATATTCGGGGTTGTCGATCTGGTCGGGTTTGAAGCCGAGGTGTCCGCCCGCCTTGGGGCCTTCAACCACAAATCCGTCAGGCAGGTAGTCGTATTTGCCCACCCACTTGCGGCACAGAATGGATGCGGCACGGCCGGAGGAGACGATGGGAATCAGCTTGGTGCGCAGTTCCTTCTTGAGTTCCTGCTTCATGTCACGCAGGTAGCTGGGCAGATCCAGAGGCAGCCCGGCACCCGAGATGATCAGATCAACGCCCTCACGGATGGAAGTACGGACCATATCACTATAGTTGGTCAGGGCGCACATGATGTTTACGCCGAGCAGGCCATCGGTCATCTTGGCCCGGGCCTTGTGGATTTCTTCGATCAGGCCGCGGCGGTCCGCGCCTTCAGGGTCCTTGGATCGTTCCGGATCACGCATGCCGATCATGGATGTGGCGATGACGCCGATGCCGCCTTCGTTGGCCACGGCACTTGCCAGGCCTGAAAGGGATATGCCTACGCCCATGCCGCCCTGAATGATGGGTAGTTTGGCGGTAAGGTCTCCAAAGGAAAGGGTGGGAAGTTTCATTTTGCAATACCTCATGCAATAAAGAATAGAAGTCAAATGCGCTTGTTTGAGGATCAAGTCAAGGTAAACGGCAGTTTTAATCTGTTGCTAAGACAAGATGACGTACTTTTCCACCACCATTTCGGCAAAGGCCAGGGAGCTGGTGAACGCCGGAGAGACGGAGTTGAGTACGTGCACAGTGTTGCCTTCTTTCCGGACCACGAAGTCCATCACCAGTTCGTTGGTGTCAATGTCCACCAGCTGGGGGCGGATGCCCGCCTTGTCGCTGGGGATGAAGTCGTTCATGGTGATGTGGCGGACCAGCTTCTCGGCATCCCTGTAGAAATATTTGAAAAGATATTTCTTGGGCTCCTCCAGCGCCACCGTGCGGAATTTTCGGTTCTTGAAGAAAAGGTTGGCATCTCGCAGCAGGATGGCAGCGCATTCGGAATCAATGCCCTTGAGGATGCCGTAATTTTCGCGGCCGAAAGCCGGGATCGCCGTGGGACCTACATAGACGTCGCCCTGCACCGACCTTGTGAAATGGACACCCAGGAACGGGTTTTTGATGTTCGGGACCGGATAGATCGACCCCTTGATCTTGTCTGCCGCCGGTTTCTTGAGCTTGTGATAGATGCCCTTGAATGGAAGGAGACGATAGTTGTTGGCGATTCCGAAGGCCTGGGCCACACGGTCGCTGTAGGCTCCGGCCGCGTTGATGAACAGTGAGTAGCCGATCTCTCCCTGGCTGGTTACGACCTTGTTTTTGCCCGCAGAGAGAAAGCGGGTATCGAAAAAGAAACGGACCTTGCCGGAGGTCTCCAGTTCCTCGCGCATGGCGGTCATGATGGTTTTGGGATCGACCACGGATGTGAGCGGTGAGTGCAGTGCCCGCTCCACGCTTTTGGCGTTGGGTTCAATCTCGGCCAATTGCTGGAGGTCGAGCATATTGACCACTGCGCCGTTGGCCTCCGCCCGCCGTTTGAGTTCGTCCAGCGTGGCGAGTTCGGATTCGTCCCGGGCCACGATGATCTTGCCGGACTTGAAGAGCGGCAGCCCTCGTTCCAGGCAATAGGCCTGCATCCGCTTGTTGCCCTTCAGGCACATCTTGGCCTTCATCGTGCCGGGATCATAATAAATCCCGGCGTGCAACACGCCGCTGTTGCGGCCCGAGGCATGGCGGCCCGGCCTGTCTTCCTTGTCGAATATGATGATGTCGCGAACGCCTCTGTCCAGCAGTTCGCGGGCAATGGTCAGGCCGACGATTCCGGCTCCGCAGATGACGATTTCCGCCGTGTACATGGATTACTCCTTGGCCAGCAGGGCGAGTCCGTTTGTCGGATCAACCTTGCGGATCATGCCCGAATCCAGAATTTCCATGATGACCACTTCACCAACCAGCCAGACATCCAGTCCGGGGCGGATGCAGCCGGTGTGCGTCTTGCCGTCACGGCCCAACGCCGCATGCATGTGCAGGCTTGGCGACCCGGCTTCGTCGGTGAAGAGGGTGCCCAGGGCAACAACTTCATGTGCATCGCTTATGGGAAAAAGAATGGGGTCGATGATCGGGGAAGAGCCATCCTTGGGCCCCGCAACAATGTTGCCCTTGTCTATGCCGCCCAGGAGAGAGCAGAACGCGGACTTGATCTTTTTTTCTCTGGCAAACTCTTCGATGGCGCCGGGCACCCGGTCGCCGTCTTCCAGACGCAGGGTGAATATGCGTCCAATTTTACCTTCGCTGTATTGCATTATGTGTCCTTTAGCTTCCGCAAGGAATTTTGAAATCGCAGTATTGGCAGTGGCGGCCTGGATTCGGCTCGAAGCGGGGGGATGCCAGCAGGCGTCCGGCCAGGAATTCGATCAAGTCGGGAATCTGACTCGAAAGCGCTGTTTTTCTTTCGTCGTCGTCCATTCCGTCTCCGAAAAGATACTTTGTCTCTCCATCCTTGGCAAGGAGCACCAGGGCGGCATCGCTTGGCGTGTCCTGTCCGCAGCTGGCATAGAGATGCAGGTAGGCGGGCAATTGGACCGATCCGAGTTCCTTGCGCAGATCACGCAGGAGCAAGCGTTCGCCGTCTTCATCCTGCTCCTCATGCATCCGGCACCACAGATCCTCGTTCTGCCACAGTCCTTTTCGCGGCAAGGTGGCGCCGCCGGTCTTGTAGTCCAGAATGAAGATGCCCTCGCGGCGTTGTTCTATGCGGTCCAGTTTGCCGGAGAATGGAATGGATATTCCTTCCACATCAAGGCTGGTGGAGAGTTCCCGTTCCAGGCCGAGAAGTGTTGCCGATTCCTGGGACGCTACGTACTGTCTGAGGCGGCGGCGTCCGGTTTCGGCCAGTGCCATCCGTGTGTCGAGCGGCAGTGAGCCGAATTCCTCATCTTCATCCAGCCGCTGCCGGAACAGGTCGAGAAGCGGCAACGGGTCCATGTCCGGTCCCACGCGCAGGCCGACGCGTTCCTCGAAGAAGTCGTGCAGAGTTTCGTGCACCAGGGAGCCGAACGCGCTCCGGTCGCCTTCCTCTTCCACTCGGGCCAGGGGACGGATGCCGGAGAGGTAGCTGTAGAAAAACTGTTTGGGGCATTTCAGGTAGCTGTCCAGCGTGGACGGCGAGAGCCCCCGTTCCGTCAGACGCCGCCGCAGGCTTTCCCGAAGGGATGCGGTTATCTCAATGGCAGGGGCATCGGCATGCAGCGCTCCCGAGGCGAATGTCACGGTACGGATGAGCGGATCGCCCGGTTCGATAATGCGCTTTTCCTTCTTTTCCCGCTCCCACAGCAGTTGTTCCACAAACCGGCTGCGTACCGACTTGGCGTCCAGCAGGCCGGGTTGCGTGCCGCTCTGGTAATAGATGACCGCTTCGTCCGCCCCCATGAGCAGGCGGTAGAAGTTGTAGGCGGCCACGTTGTCCCGCTGGCGGGAGTCGGGCAGGCCGAGCAGATTACGCAGGGGATCGGGCAGGAGCGGATCATATGGATCGGTACCGGGCAGCCGTTCCTCCACGCCGTCCAGAATGCGCACCCGCCGGAACCGGAGCAAGCGGGTTTCCAGCACACCCAGAACCTGAAGTCCAGCCAGCGGGTCCGGCTCGAAGGAAACACGCTCTCCAGCCAGAATACGGCGGAGTCCGGCAAAGAGCGTGGACCGGCCGTAGGGTTCCTTACTGGTCTGTGCGCCGCGCAGTTGAGGAATGACCGAGGTGGTCAGGCGGAACAGGCATTCCGCGTCCATCAGATAGGTGTGCCACAAGCGTTCGCCGTGCTTGTGGAGCATTGTTGCCAAACCATTCAGGGCCTGCCCAAGGGCATCAAAGCTGTCCACCTTGCGGAATCCGGTCAGGCAGCGTTCCAGGACCTCCCGGCGTAATGGTTCCGCCTGATCGGGATCGACCTCGGCCAATTCGCGGCTGCCGTATGGCGGCTCCCATGCCAGCGGATCAAGGTAACGCTCTCCACGGCGGATGACTTCCTCCCAGTGGTGGAAGATGCGGCGGAGCGGTTTGTCCTCAGGCCCCAGCAGACGCAGGTAGGGATGCCGGATCAGGGCTATGACGTCCTTCCAGTGGTAACGGCCGTCTTCCAGCCGATTCTCCTGGAGGGAAAGTAGCGTCTCCACCAGACGGGCCAGCGAGGTGCGGGCCAGCGGATAGCCCATGGAAATATTCGGGTCGCCTTCCGGCAGGTGATGCAACACGGGCAGGAGCGCGCCTTCGTCCGGAAGAACCACGGCCGTGTCGCTCAAGGACGGCAGTGCTCCCAGGTCTTCGGCCAGAGCGGCCAACTGTGAGTGCCGGTCGAATCCTTCCACGAAACGGATATCCGGTTCGGCGGCGCGGTCGATGGGCTCTGTTGTTTCAGGCTGGGCCAAAACGGGTCGGGTATGCCACCGGTTCATCCACGCCACATGTTCGGCGCAGGCATGGTGGGCGGCATTGCCTTCGGCCAAGGCTGGGTCGGAGTGAATGATGGGGTGGAGCAGGCGATCTTCCCAGAGTTTGTGGAAGAAGAGGTCTTCCGCTCCGCTCAGGGCATAGAAGCCGGCGGCAACCAATGGAGTGCCAGCAAGATGGGCGGCCACCTCTCCGATATTGCCGGTGACGAATCGCCAGTCCAACCCCGGTGTGGTCCAGCCGCGTTCAAAGAGCCGTGTGACATAGGCGTGGTGGATGGCGCTCAATTGTTCCAGCAGCCCGGAGGCGTATTCCGAAACCTCGCCTTCCATATACGTCAGGTCCGTCGGCTCCACGCCTTGGCGCAACAGGTCGTCCAGCAGCCGTGCAAGGCGGAGTCCCCAAGGCAGGAATGCCTCCCGATCCAGTTCCGGCAGCCGGGCCAGCAGGCCGCGGCCTGATCGGCGCAGGTCGGTGACGATGCCGTGCAGCATTTCCACCAGATCCAGGTGATTGGCCGGTGTGACCGGTGCCGGGGCCAGCTCGCGACGCAGGCCGGAGATGAATTCCGCGATGGAGGTCATGCGCGGCAGAAAGCAGGGCCGGGGCAGTCCCGGATGTTTCTTGAAGAAAGCCTTGAGGTAACGGCGCGGACGGTTGTGCGGAAAGAGCACTGTCAGGTCCGAAAAGTCCGGCCGGGTAACCAGATATTCCCCCAGACCATCCAGAAAGTCTTGGCGCCAGGGGATGAGCAGGATGGGTTCCATCTACATTTCCTCCACGGGCACGATCTCTCGTCTGTCCAGGTAGATCAGGTAGCCTTCGCGCTTTGCGGAGCAGCCCGGCAGCTCGGATAGAATGCGCAGGTAGTCCCGCACCTGTTCCACGTTTTTGGGTGTCGGCTGGCCTGTCTTGAAGTCTGCCACAACGGTTGTCCTGCCTCGGTGGAGCAGGTCGAACCTTTTGAATTCGCCTTTCCGGTCCATGACTTCGGGTTCGCGCTCGCCGTCGGCCAGCCATTCCCGCAGACCTGGTTGGGCCAAACTCCAGGCGGCCATGGATCGCAGGTCCTCTTCCAGTTGGTCTTGCTCTTCTTCCGAGAGTGCACCGAGGGCCGGAAAATCACAGAGAGCGAGTCGGACGGCCCGATCCACGTCCACGGCGTCGTTGCCGGAGACGCGCAGGTGCTCCATAGTCCGGTGCGCCACCTCGCCACGCATCCGCTCATTGTAGAAATATTCGTCTAGATTGTGGCGATATACACGCAGTCTGGGCAGCCAGGACATGAGTTCCATGGGCTCATCGACAGCAGGAAGATCACATGGCTCAGGTGCTGGCGCTATTTCGGACGTCTCGCCATGGGCCGGAATGGTGCCTTGCTCGAACCGGCCGTCCTCGAATTCCAGAAAGCAGTCCATGGCGGTCAATGCGGGACGGTCCGCCGAGGGAGGAGTGCAGAATCCGTAGAGTTCCTCCCGCGCCCGAGTCCAGGCCACATAGAGCAGGTTGAGCTGCTCCCGCACGGCACGGCCGAGGCTGGCGAAATAGGGCGCGCCAAGGGGCTTGCGCATTCTGGTCAGAAGGCGGAGGCCGTTGATGCGGCGCACGGCGTAGTCCTTGTCGGGCTGCACCTTCCAGTTGTGAAAGGGGACGATGACCACCGGGAATTCCAGGCCCTTGGACTTGTGGATGGTCATGATGCGCACCGCGTCTATGTTCTCGGGCAGGGGCACTTTTTCCTCGCCGGACTGGTTTTCCCAGTATTCCAGGAAGGCCGAGAGTGAGCCGTAGCCGTTTTCCTCTGCCAGATGGATGACTTCCAGAAAGCGGCGGACATAGAGTTCGGCATCGGGATGGCGGTCGAGCACCCGGCAGGCGGTCAGAGCATCCTGGGCCAGATCGTAAGGTGTCATCAGGCCTGACTGATTGTAGAATGGCTCGATGAGGCGTTGCCATGCTTCGGGAAAATCATCACGGAAGCAGACACCCAGAGGACGTTTTCGCGGCTGGGCCAGCCAGTCGTGAACGGTCCCGGCTGAGAGGCCGGATTCCGCAAGAAACACTTCCTGTCCGGTGATGAAGGTCACAAAGGCGAGATCGTCGCGCGGGAAATCGAGAAAGGCCAGGAAAGCGGCCAGTTGGCGGACGATGGGATGGCGGTCCAGTTGCAGGCTGTTTTCCGTGATTACCGGAATGTTCTTTTCCACCAACAGGTCACAGACCAGTTCCGCGTGGGCCTTGCTGCGCACCAGCACGGCGATGTCCCGGAAGGGGCGGCGGGCCGCAAGTTCGTCCATGAGTGCGGAGAGGGCCTCCAGGGTCTGGCCTTCCACAGCATCCATGTTGCCGCCTTCCAGCCGTGTCATTCGCACGTAGCCTTCAGTATCCTCGTGTTTTTCCGGCAGTGATTGGGCGCAGTCGTTAAAGTTGCGGTTCAACTCTTGTGCAAAGTCCTCCCGGAATCCGTCGGGAGCACCCTGGAACAGGGCCTGGGCCATTTCCTCCGCGCCATCCGGATCTTCCAGGCACTTGAAGAAGTCGTTGTTGAACCGCACCACATTGCGGAAGCTGCGCCAGTTGTCCGGCAGAGAATCCGCCGCCTGGGCCGCGGCCAGCTCGGCCAGACCCGGCTGGTCCATCACTTCGTCGAAAAGGTCCTGGTCCCCGCCGCGCCAGCCGTAGATGGCCTGTTTGACGTCGCCCACGTAGAACAGCGAACCGCCCTTGGCCAGACATTCTCCGGACAGGGGCGTGATGGCCCGCCACTGGGCACGGCTGGTATCCTGAAATTCATCCACCAGCAGATGGTGGAGGCGGCAGCCCAATCGGCAATATGCCTCGGATACGGCTTCGTCCGACGAGAGCAGCCTGTCCACGAATCCGGCGAGGTCCGCGCCCAGCACGGTCCCCTGGCGCCGTTGCAGATCCCGGATGCCGGAGAGCAGCTCCATGGCTATATTGACGGTGGGGGCCAGACTGTAGGCCCCCATGAGCAGGGCGTGGTTTTGCACATAGGCGGCATAGGCATCCTGAAACGAGGCGTAGGCCGCATCCATTGTCGGCGTGACGTCCTTTTTCCCGGCCACCTTGATGCAGGCCGCAAGCTCGTCCTTGTGGATGTAAGCCGAGTCCTTTGGGGAATGAAACAGGTCGGCAGCCGCGCAGTTGCTCAGGAATGTATCAAAACCCTTCACCACCGGGAGATCGGCGTCAGTCAGCAATTGCTGCAAGCGTGTCGCGCCGCGCTGCATGTCGGCGAGGTTGACGGTCATCAAATCGCGCAGGGTGTCCTGGTTGGTTTCCAGTTTGCCTTGTTCGTCCCGTAGAAACCTGACCAGATCAAGCAGGCGTTCGCGTACAGTTGACTGGAGCCAGAAGCCGCCTCGTCCTTCTGCCGTTATCAGAGTATCCACGGCTGCGGCCAGAAGGTCGTGTTCCGATTCACCCAGTTCGGCCTGCCCGATGAATTGATCATATACCGCGTCGAATGTCGCGGACTCGTCGAAGACCATCTGGAAATCCGGGCGGATGCCGAACTCCAGGGCAAAGAGGCGCAGAAGCAGGGCGAGCAGCGAATCGATGGTCCGGATGTTCAGGCGATTGTAACTGCGCAGGATGGAACCCAACACCCTCCTTGCTGTCGCGGATTTGCAGGGCGGCTCCTCGCCGGGGGCGCAGAGGCCCAGGGCGCTCCGTTTCAGGGCCGCGACCACGCGTTCCTTCATTTCGCTGGCGGCCTTGTTGGTGAAGGTCACGGCCATGAGTTCGTGCCAGCTGTAGCCGTTGGTAGGTCCGGTGGAGCAGGCCGCCGGTATGGCGTGCGGGTCCGCTCCATCCAGCAGGGTAAGAAAACGGCGGGTCAGTTGATAGGTCTTGCCGGATCCTGCGGAAGCCTTGACCTGTCTGAGCTCGGACATGCGTTACCCTCGTTCCCTTTGTGCCCGCGTTGTCCTGGTGCCGGAAAGCACGACCAGGAATACGGCGGCGATGACCAGACAACTGCCCAGGTAGCCGAACATGGAGAATGTTTCGCCGAACAGAAAATAGGCGAGCACGGCGGCAACCACCGGCTCGAAGGTGGCGATGACCGAGGCTTGCGTGGCATCCAGGAGCTTGAGGCCCGCATAGTAGGCGTTGAATGCGCCATAGGCGGTGACGGTGGCCATGCCGAAGAGCAGTGCCCAAGTCTGGGCGGACTTGGGATGGAAGTCCACGAATGGGAAGAGAAGGAGGGCGCCGAAGGGCAGTGCGTAGACGAAAATGGTCGGCGTGGCGTACTTGTGCAGGTATTTTTTCCCGAAGATGTAATAGAGGGCATAGGTGAAGCCGGAGACCAGTCCGGCGGCAAGGCCGAAGGTGTTCAGCTCGAAGGAGGAACCGGCCATGAGCTTCGGGCCGAGGCTGATGCTGGCCACTCCTGCAATGGTCATGGCGACGCAGGCGGTCTTGATCGGCGTCATGGTTTCCTTGAGTACCAGCCAGGAGAGCAGGGCTACCCATGCCGGGGCGGTATAGAGCAGTACGGCGGCCATGGCCATGCCCACATCGCGAATGGCCAACTGGTAGGAACCGTAAAACAGGGTGACGCAGATGAAACCGAAACCGAGCAGGGCGGGGAGGTCCACACGGAAAACCCGAAGCTGTTTTTTGTATCCGGCATGAATAAGGAACAATATCCAGGCCAGGGTGGCGCGCCAGAAAGCGATTTCGAGCGAGGTAATGCCAGCGGCCAGAATGTGTTTCGTAAAGACACCGATGACGCCCCACATGCAGGCGGCGGCCAGAACCCAGAGATATCCTGCCACTAGAGTTCCACCTTGGTTCCGGCCCCTTTCGCAAGGGCCTGTTGGTATATTAGGTCGGCGGTCATTACATCGTGGCTGGCAATGCCCATCAGCACTGCGCCGCGTCTTCCCGTGCGGATGCCGGGCGTTGTTCCCGCACAGACGTCGCCTAAGTCCGCGTCAATATCATTCGGACCGGGATATCCACCTTGAAAATAAATGCCAGCCTCCTGCGTCCGCACATACTGGTTGCGGTTGTCACAGGTAAAATGGGCGTTTTGAAATACATCGGCTTCAAAAGCCGCATCATAATCAACGGCTATGCTCAGGGCGTCTTTCCTAAGCCAATCGACTTTGATGAACCGTTTCGGATTTTCCGACATGGGTGTGCAGGAGACCACCACGTCAGCATCCCGCACGGCATCCTGTGCCTCCGCGCAAAAACGGAAATCGATTTCCGGTAGTTTCGGGCCCATCTCTTCCATAAAGGTGCGGGCTGATTTTTCCCGGATATTGAAACAGCGGACGGACGCCAATTGGGGAAATACCTCACGCAGGGCCAGCAGGTTCAGGCGTGCCTGCGTGCCGGTGCCTATCATGGAGATCGTTTTCGTTGCCGGGTTTCCGAAGTGGCGCGCGTAGACGCCGGAGGCAGCTCCTGTGCGCCAGGCCGTTACCCATCCTGCGTCCATAACTGCCTGCGGAAGGCCTGTTTCCGGGTCCAGGAGGAGCATGAGGCCCGCTATGTAGGGTAGCCCTTTTGCCGGATTGGCGGGATAGGCGGAAACGCATTTGATCCCGGCGCGGTCCGTTTTGCCGCCGAGATAGCAGGGCATGGCGTGGATGAAGGCGTTTTCTCGCGGATGAATTCCGATTTTTGGAGGGAGTTCTCCTTCGCCACGCCCCAAGGTGGTGAATCCTTCTTCCACACAGTCCATAATTTTTTTCATGGAAAGGTGCAAAGCGTCGATTTCCCTGGCTGGGAGCCAGAGCACTTCCGTAGTCATATCCGTTCCTTGCGCCTGTAATATTGAGAGAGGTCATTTGTAGGCCCATTTGCGCGGTGCGTCAATGTACCGGGAAGTTCTTGCGACCTTAAAAAGCGGAAGGTATGTTGTCTTGCCATGAATGAACAAGAAAAGTGGATTGTTCCCGAAGAACAGGGGGGCCAGCGTCTGGACAAGGCCTTGGAAGCGGTGCTATCCGGTTCCGGCCTGCGGCTTAGGCGGCGGCTGTGTGATGATGGGCGTGTTCTTGTTGACGGGCGTGCCATGAAGCCGGGGTACAAGGTTTCCGCCGGTCAGTGTGTGATTTTATTAGGGGGAGAGAAGGCAGTGCTGCCTGAGGATTTGGGATTGATGGTTGTGGAACGGCATGGGGGATTTCTGGCCGTTTACAAGCCCGGTGAGGTCCACTCCGCAGTAATTGCGGGGCGTGATGTCCCGAGTGTTGAAGCCTTGTTGCCCTCCATGCTGCCGGGTGAAGCTCCGGTCCTGCTCAATCGATTGGATTTCCTGACTTCCGGTTTGCTCCTGGTGGCCCTGACCGAAGACGCGGTCCGAGTCTGGCGGGACGCCGAGGAGAGTGGGAACATTCGCAAATTTTACGTGGCCGAGGTCGAGGGGCGTTTTGACGGGGTGACCACCGTCAGAAATAAGCTGGACACGGCGGACCGAAAGATCACCCGGATTCTCGACGAAACGGATGGTGACCCCCGTCGCTGGACGGACGTACAGGTCCTGTCTCATGACTGGGGACGGAATACCTCCATGGTGACCTGCCTGATCGTCAAGGGCGCACGGCATCAGATTCGCGCCCATCTGGCCTCGATCGGGCATCCCATTATCGGCGACTCGATCTATGGTGCGGGCCGGGAAGGTGATGCCTTGCACCTTCATCATCGAAGGGTGGAGTTGCCCGGATTTACCGCCGAGGTCTCGGCTCCGTTCTGATTCTGTTTTTGCCTGATCGGGGAGGCTTTTCTTATTGATTGGCAGCGGCCGCAGGCGGGATTCCCGTCCGGCCGCTTTTTCTATTGTTTCGGAAGGCCAGCAGTGCGGCGACAAGACAGATGGCCGAGAGCATGGCGTAGAGTGGAAGAAAGGCGGCCGCTGCGTGGGATGTGGCATGGCCCCGGCCCGTGCCCATGGTCAGCGCCAGGGCGCTGACGGCAATGCCGAAGGTCAGGGCGACATTGTTCACCGTGTGGAATATGCTGGTTGCCAGTCCCTGCCTCCGGTCTCCCCCAGCCAGAAGCATCTTGGCCGATGGTGCGAGAAAGTTGCCGAAGAATATCCCCATGACCGGCAGATAGACATAGATGAACCTCGTTGCGTCCATATGCAGTGCCAGGGCGAACAGGGCGGTGATGAAGGCGTTGCCAGCCGCGCCGAACTGGAGCACGGCGGAAGGCCTGAGCCTGTCCGCCAGTCTTCCCGCGTAGGTGGAACCCAACGCCACGCCAATGGGAAATAGCGTCAGCGTCAGGCCCGCGTTTTGGTGCGACAAGCCGAGGACCCTGTCCAGATAGAACGGCAGTGAAAAGCCGTGCCCGGCTATGGCCAGATACATTATCCCCTGGACGATCAGTCCTCTTCGATACAGGGGATCATGGAAGAAATTTCGGTCGATGAGTGGGTGCTCTGAACGCTTTTGCCAGGCAAGGAATCCAAGCAGCAATGCTCCGCCGCCCAGGAGCAGGGCCAGGGAGCCTTTGACTTCAGCCAGGGAACGCAGCCGTTCCACCCCGAGGATGAACAGGAGCAGGCTGGCCGAGGCCAGCAGGCAGCCGGGCCAGTCAAAGGGCGGAGCCTTTTCCTGCTCGGGCGCATCCGGCGGAAGCCGACGCCACACCAGCCAAAGGGCGATGAGGCCGGCGGGCAGGTTGATGATGAAGATGGACCGCCAGGACAACCACTGAATCAGAACGCCACCCAGGGGCGCGCCGATGAGAATGCCCACGGACCCGGCCGAACTGAGCGCCCCCATTGCCTTGCCGACTCTCTCCAGGGGAAGGCGTTGGGGAATGAGGGAATAGGCGGATATGAGCATCATGGCGGAACCGGCCCCCTGCAACCAGCGGGCTCCGATCAACAGAGTGAGGCTAGTGGACATACCGCACAGGAGCGAAGAAAGTGTGAATATCCCGTAACCGGCCATGAGGATTCGCCGGAAGCCGAATCGGTCGCCCATTGCGCCGAGTGGAATCATGAGCAAGGCCATGGCCAGCATGTAATAGAGCATCAGCCCGGCTGTGGCTCCGGCGCTGGTGGAAAAGTGGTCGGCAATGGCGGGCAGGGCGATCCCGACGATATTGCTGTCGAGCCTCCCCATGAAGGTGGCAAAACCGGTGCAGAGAATTATCAGGGGAATGACACGCATAAGGGCCTCGTCGATCCATGGTTGCGGGTATTTCCCCCGTGCCTACCATATCGGGCCTGTCGTGTCCCGCACCCGCTGCGTCTGGAATCAAACAGGGTGCAGAAAAAAGGCCCGGTCCTTATGGGACCGGGCCTTGTCGTGTTATTTTTTCTTGTTGAAGGCTTCCTGGAGCTTGGCTCCCAGCAGCCCCATTCCGGAGCCGCCGGTGTTGCCGCCCTTGGGCTTGCGCGCCGGAGCGTATTCCTTCCAGTCGCCGTCGTCCTGCTCCGAGCCGGTGGACAAGGATATCTTGCGCTCGGCCGGTTTGACCTGACCGATGAAGACATCCACGCTGTCACCGGGGTGGAGCTTCTCGAATTCGGCGGGTTTCTCGCTACGGGCGATGACCGACTTGGGGAGCAGACCTGTGATGCCGGGCTCCAGCGCCACGAACAGACCGAATTGCTCCATCTTCTCCACCGTGCCAGTGACTTTCTGGCCCGGCTTGTACTTGTCGGCCACATCCATCCAGGGGTCGCCCTCGGCATCCTTCATGGAGAGGCTGATGCGACGGCTGTCCATATCGATGGACTTGATTTTCACCGGGACTTCCTGGCCTTCCTTCACAAAGTCGGAAGGCTTGTGTACCCGCTGGGTGTAGCTCATCTCCGAGACGTGAACCAGACCGTCAATGCCGGGAGCGATCTCCACAAAGGCACCGAAGTCGGCGATGCGGACGACCTTGCCGGGTACCACTTCGCCTATGGCAAAGGTGGCGGCCACGGTATCCCATGGGTCCTGAGCCAGCTCTTTCATGGAAAGCGAAATCTTGAGGCGGCCCTTGTCGTCGTGGTCAACACGCAGAATCTTGGCTTTGACCTTTTGTCCGACGGTGACGGCTTCGTCCGGGCTGCTGATGCGCGCGTAGGAGAGCTGGGAGATGTGCACCAGACCATCGATGCCGGGCATGATCTCGACAAAAGCGCCGAAGGGAGCCAGCCGGGTAACGGTGCCTTCCACCTCATCGCCTTCATGGGTTTCGGCGGTGAAGGTCTCGCGCGACTGTTCGGCTTCGCGTTCCAGCAGGTCCCGCCGTGAGATGACGATATTGCGGCCGTGCTGCTCCAGCTTGGTCACCAGAAATTCCAGGGTCTGCCCGACGTACTCTTCCGGATTCTCGACAAAACGGTTGTCGATCTGGCTGACGGGGCAGAAGGCGCGCCGCTGCATGACCGTAACGTTGAATCCGCCCTTGCAGGTGGAGTCCACATGGCCTTCGACAGGCAGGTTGCCTGCTTTGGCCTCCTCCAGCATGGCCAGACCACCCACACCGGAAAGGGCGCGGGAGAGCTTGATGCCGCCGGAGTCCTTGCCGACCACGTACAGCTCCACGGTGTCGCCTTCGGCTACCGTGCAGTTGCCGTCCTCGTCTTCCAGTTCCGTCTTCTCGACAATGCCGTCGAGCTTGGTCCCGGTATCCACGAATATTGTGGATTCCCCGACCTGGATGACCTTGCCGGAAACCTTGTCGCCAATGTTGAGGTCGTCGCCTCCACCTTCGCTGTACTGTTCAAACAGTTCGGCGAAGCTCGCTTCGCCCTCTTCGACGCCGTTACGGTCTTTGAATTCTTCGGACACGATGATCTACCATCTACTATTATAAGGTTACGTGAGCAGGGCCTTGGCAAAGTCTTTGCCGTTGAAGGGCCGGAGGTCTTCCATTTTTTCTCCAAGGCCCACAAACGTGATCGGCAGTTTGTTTTGCAGAGTCACGGCCACGACGACACCGCCTTTGGCCGTTCCGTCGAGCTTGGTCAGGACAATCTCGTCCACACCGACGGCTTCATTGAACAGTTTGGTCTGGGAGAGCGCATTCTGGCCGGTCGTGGCATCGATGACCAGGACACAGCGGTGAGGAGCACCCTCGTGCTTTTTGCCCACAACGCGTTCGATCTTTTTCAGCTCTTCCATCAAGTTGATTTTTGTATGGAGCCTGCCTGCGGTGTCGAGCAAAAGCAAATCGTAGCCTTCGCTGACGGCCTTGTCCATGGCCTCATAGGCCACGGCGGCAGGGTCGCTGCCTTCGGACTTGGCATAGAATCCCACGCCAACCCGGTTGGCCCAGACTTCCAGTTGCTCGATGGCGGCGGCCCGGAAGGTATCGCCCGCGGCAATGAGCACCTTGCGCCCCTGCAGCTTGGCCCGGTAGGCAAGCTTGGCAATGGTTGTGGTCTTGCCCACGCCGTTGACGCCGACCATCATCAGCACCTCGGGTGGGGTGACGGCCTTGATGCGGGGAGGCACCTTGAAGATCTCTTCCAGTTCGTCGCGTAGCAGGTCTTTGAAATCCTCGGGATTGTCGGTCCCGGCCTTGCGAGCCCGCTCCTTGAGGTTTTTCATGAGCTGGGTCGCGGCTTCCATCCCTACATCGGCCATGATCAAGATTTCCTCGAATTCCTCCCAGAACTCGTCGTTCAGTGAGGTATGGGCCGAGAGAAGTCCGTCGATGCGTTTGGTAATCTGCTCGCGGGTTTTGGAAATGCCTTCGGAAAGCTTGAGGAACAGACGATCCCGTTCGTCTTCTTCATCTTCGAGTTCCAGGGCCAGAGCCAGTCTGTACTGAAGCTCCGACTTGAATTCCGGCACGGCCTGATAGCCCATTTCATCCAGCCACTCGGCAAAGTCGGCAATGAACTTGTCCGCTTCACCTGTGGGAGCACCCAGGGCTTTGAAGAGAAATGCCAGACGATCCCAGAGGTTTTGTCCTTTTTCCTCCACGCCTTCGACGATGATGTTGAGCCATTGGGAGAGGCGGGGTTCTGCCTGGCGCAAGGCCAGAGTCAGGTCAGCCTGCCAATCCTCGGTCGCTGTCGGTGCGGCGTCGGTCTCTTGGGGAGTAATTTCTTGATTTGCCGGTTCGGCTGGGAGAGTGGTTGGGGCGGCAGGTGCTTCGGCTGGTGGTTCTGCGGCGGCGGATTGTTCCTCTTCCGGCAGTCCCTGTTCCTTGCGGTATTCGTCTATAGCCTGCTGGGCCACATCTTCCGGGCTTTGCCAGGCCTTTTTTAGTCTGCTAAAGAATCCCATCGGGTCCTCTTTGTCGGGATATGTTGTCTTACGGGGGTTTTCTCATAGCTCACCTGACCGCCGGAAGCAATAGATGAAATGATCCCGTCGAACCGTTGCCATCGATCGTGGATGTGGATAAAAGCGAGGAAAAATTTTCATAAGGATCATATCATGAAACGAACCAAGATAAAACAGGCCTTGAATGCTGCGACTCCCGCTGATGAGATTCTCGTGAAGGGGTGGGTGCGCACCAAGCGGGACAGCAAGGGATTTTCCTTTGTGGAAATAAATGACGGCTCGTGCCTGGGGAATATCCAGGCCGTGGTGGATCATACCCCGGAGATTGAAGCGGAACTGGCCCGGATCGGCACGGGAGCTTCCGTTGCGATTGAGGGAGCATTGGTGGAATCGCCCGGCAAGGGGCAGAAGTGGGAGATCAGGGGACGGTCCATCCAGCTTATCGGCGAGGCGGACCAGGAGACATTCCCGCTGCAGAAGAAGCGGCACTCGGACGAGTTCTTGCGTTCAATTGCACACCTGCGTCCTCGGACCAACAAGTACGGTGCCGTCTTCCGCATTCGGTCCGAGCTGGCCCAGGCGATTCATAAGTTTTTTTCGGACAAGGGGTTTTTCTACGTTCATACACCGATCATTACGGGCTCGGATTGTGAGGGCGCGGGCGAAATGTTTCGGGTGACGAGCCTGCCCGCCGGGTCCAATCTGCCTTCTGAGAAGGACTTCTTCGGCAAGCCTTCGCAGCTTACAGTCTCGGGGCAGCTCAATGTGGAAATGTTCGCCCTGTCGTTGGGCGATTGCTATACTTTTGGCCCGACTTTCCGGGCTGAGAACTCCAATACGCCTCGCCACGCGGCCGAGTTCTGGATGATCGAACCGGAAATGGCCTTCGCTGACCTCGCCGACAACATGGATTTGGGCGAGGAGATGATCAAGTACCTTGTCGGTCATATCCTGGATCAATGCGCTCCGGATGTAGAGCTTTTCGCCAAGTGGGTGGACAAGGGGTTGATGCCCACGCTTGAGACGCTCTTGAATGAACCCTTCATGCGAGTGTCCTACACCGAGGCCATAGACATGTTGCAGAAGAGCAAGAAACAGTTTGATTACCCGGTGGAGTGGGGCATTGATCTTCAGACCGAGCACGAACGTTATCTGTGCGAGGAGGAGTTTAAGAAACCCGTCTATGTCTACGACTATCCAAAGACGATCAAGCCCTTCTACATGCGCCTCAATGAAGATGATAAAACCGTAGCCGCCATGGATTGCCTGGTACCGCGCATTGGTGAAATCATCGGCGGCAGCCAGCGTGAAGAGCGTTTGGATGTCCTGACCGCGCGCATGGACGAGATGAAGTTGAACAAAGACGACTATTGGTGGTACATTGATTCCCGCCGGTTCGGCTCGGCTCCTCACTCCGGATTCGGGATGGGATTTGAAAGGATGCTGATGCTGGTGACCGGGGTCTCGAACATTCGGGACGTGATGCCGTTCCCCAGGACACCGAACAGTCTGGAATTCTAGTTCGACCTATTTACTATATAATATATGTAAGGGCCCGGCGCGAAGACGCGTCGGGCCCTTTTCTTATTTCAATGGCAGGTAGATGTCGGTGAGCAGTTCTTCGGGCGTAGTGGTATCCGGATGGTTCAGGTAGACTTCGAAGACCGATTGAGCATCATCGAATCTTTGTCCGCTTTGGGGGAGCCATTGTCCCATCAACTGGGCGTATACCTGCTCCAGCCCGGAGTAGGGTCCCTTGTGCCGGACGATGGCGCAGGGACATCCGCCAATGTCCTGCTTTCCAATTTTTCCTTCCACCTCAACGTTTTTGTCCACGGTTATGCAGGCATCGTAGCGGATTTTATCGGGAGGGGTAACCTGCGGATCGTCGTAGCATACGCCGATGTACTTGGCGTCCAGGCGGCAAAGTCCTTTGGGGCATGCCCATTTAAACAGAGCTTCCCAGGCTGGTTCGCAGTCCTTGTAGGGGCCGGTATGGCGGACAAAGATGATTGTTTCCAACGGAACGTCTTCAATGCGTACTTCCATTTCAATTTCTCCTAGCGGTTTGATTGCCAGACCGTGCTTAGGTGCGTCTGGTTGGTAATGAACGGCACCGGGCAGCCGTGTCGCCACGGTTTCCCAGTGCATCTGCCGATACCTGGAGGGTGGACAGCCGAACATCTTCCGGAAAGCCCGGCTGAAGGATTCGACGGTTTCATATCCTGCGTCAAAGGCGGCCTCGGTGACGTTGCTCGGTCGGCAGGCAAGCCGCAGTGCAGCCCGTTCGAGCCGTATCCTCCGTATGTGCTCGGCCAGAGTCTCTCCCATCATACCTTTGAATATTCGATGAAAGTGGGAAGGGGAGAGGTGGGCCACGGCAGCGAGCGTCTCCAGTGGGAGGGCGTCGTCGAGTCGTTCCTGAATGTACAGGAGTACAGCTATCATTCGTTCATGATAGAAGTTTTGGGTCGTGAGCTTCATGCATTCCTCCAGATTCGAAGCGGAATATACTCGGATGGAGGAGTGGCGACTTGACCAATCTTGCGGTTTTTGAAGGAGATCATGGTCGGGGATTTTGCATCAGGCTGTGGCGAAAGTCATGAGGAAACGGTAGGGTGGGGTGTCCCCGTTAATAGGAAGAGGGGAATTCCTAGAAGATTATGAGAAAAGTAAATTACAGAATAATTAGCTATTACGGCATGATAACATCATTCAAGAATGGCACTTTCATTTTTTTTGAAAAAAGCGCTTGACCTCGGAGTGCGATTCACCTAGAACCTCTTTCGCCGCACGGGGGAGCCCGAAAGGATGCACCCGGCGGCTTGTTCTTTCTCAAACAAACGAATCGGTTGACTCAAGGCGAAACGAAAAAAAAGTTTCAAAAAAGAGTTGACGGGCAATCTGGAAAAACATAGATTGTCTCTCCGGCCAAACGCCGGGCGTTCTTTGAAAGAAGGACAATGGTCTTTGACAATTAAATAGCGAGTTGAGCAAATAGATCACAAATCACAGCCCGTTTAAGACGAGAGTGAGAAGTGATCAAATCATCTCCAAGTTTATCAACTGGAGAGTTTGATCCTGGCTCAGATTGAACGCTGGCGGCGTGCTTAACACATGCAAGTCGTGCGAGAAAGTTCTCTTCGGAGAATGAGTAGAGCGGCGCACGGGTGAGTAACGCGTGGATAATCTACCCTTTTGATCGGGATAACAGCTGGAAACGACTGCTAATACCGAATAATCTGCATATTTAACTTTATGTGGTAAAGATGGCCTCTATTTATAAGCTATCGCTTAAGGATGAG